>CAMHJE010000005.1:0-41347 GCA_946185305.1 uncultured Clostridia bacterium
TCTATGGATTCGTCGCTGCTTCCCACGGTAGATGGCTTTGATATGAAATTTGACTCGTCAGCTAGTGATGGTATTCGAGCTATTTGGGCATTCACAATGGCATTATTACAAGTTTCCATTGAAAGAGATGGAAACCATCCTAGCATTGTCATTTTTGATGAACCGGATCAGCAAAGCATAGTTCCAGAGGATATGAAAAGCTTCATTCAATCCATTGTGGAGATCTGTAAACCATACCAAATCATTACAGCAATAACGCTGAACAGCAAAGATCTAATAGATATCATCGACAAAATGGAGCCATCATGCTATCATAAAATAATGATTGAGGGGAAGAAGGCTTTTAAACGATTATCCTAAGTTTCATAAGACTAGTAGCGGTTCTCTAAAATACAAACTCAGTCTGCTATTTTTATGTCGAGATTGTTTCTATGAGGCTCAAATAATGAGTTAGGTAGAGCCTGTGAAGAAAAGTCTGTAAATAGGTGAAAATAACGGTCTTCTGTGATATGATAAAATATCATAGGAGGCCGAACCATATGGCAAACAAGAAAAAAGAGTATTACAAGCCCGGACCAATGACGGAAGGGAAACGGAACATCATCCAGGGATTGCTGCAGGAGTATGGGTGATCCAATGCGATTCTTTGCAGGTATTTGTTATTTGCTTGTTCTTTTGTCTGCAGCTGCCTCGATTAGATCGGCAATCAGGTTCCGTTCTTCCTCTGAAAACACATTCTCCATGCAATTCAAAACACGTTCAGAAGCCGTCGAAGATTGTCGTGGTTGACCGTTCACCACCTGATCGAATGAAATATCAAGAATTTTACACAGAGAAATTAGCTTCTCGATAGAAGGCTTTCTACGCCCACTTTCGAGATGTCTCACATGTGTCGGAGAAATCTGCAAGTATTCCGCAAGTTGCTCTTGCGTGATCCTTTTTTCTTCTCGTGCTTGATGAATTGCATCCGCAAGCAATCTCAACTCTTTTGCGTGTTCCATAACTTTCCGTTCCATATTATGTAGCATACTGCTACACCATATACAGGGAAAGTAACTATAAGATGCATATTACATGACTTTTAGTTAATATGGCTTCGTGATGTTTTCTCACTTTAGAAATCCTATCCGACTACAAAAGAGAAATCTATTAACGCAAAGTGCAAAAATAGAAAATATATAATAATTATAAAGGACTTATTAGGTGGTTTGAGGTGTTTATATAGTTGGATTTAATCTAAGGAGGCATATCATGGACATTAACTACAAAAAGTTCTTTTCGACAAAAAGGCTGCGCGATACAACAATTTCCCGTGCAAACTCCATTGAAGAATTTTACAGTGACAGGTCAAGATTAATTTACTCTTCTTCCTTCAGAAGACTGCAACAAAAAGCTCAAGTTTTCTCATTAGAATCTAATTCTAGTGTAAGAACAAGGATGACTCATTCTTTAGAAGTATCAGATATTGGCAGATCACTATCGAATAGGATAGCGCAAAAACTATATGAGCAAAACTACATTGATCAATCTGAAATCGGCATGATGGTTTCCATCGTTGAAAATGCTTGCTTATTGCATGATATTGGAAATCCACCCTTTGGTCATTTCGGTGAAGAAGCTATTAAGAGTTGGGCAAGAAATTCGTTTACTGACGCGGGTATCTCTCGTTATAAAGTTCAAAATAAAAAATTGTTTAAGAAGCTAATTAATGATTTTTTACAGTTTGATGGAAATCCTCAAGGATTTCGGGTTATTACAAAACTTCATACAGAAAGAGATAGGTTTAGTCTGAATCTGACATATTCTACTCTTTTATGCTCTATGAAGTATGTACGAGCTGCGGGTGAACCTGAAACCCAGCCGAACACAAAAAAAGCGGGGTATTTTCTTTCTGAAGAGGGACTAGTTACTAACATTTGGAAAGAAGTAGGAATGAATGCGCATACTCGTTACCCATTTGCTTATATTATGGAAGCTGCAGATGATATTGCTTACTGTATGAGTGATATTTCTGACGGTATAGAGAAAGGTATTATTACTTTACAGAGCTTTGTAAATGAGTTTAGGTCGGTTTGGGAGAATTCCTATGGAAAGGGAACTTGTCCAATAAAAAAGGTGCTCTCTGATAGTTTCAATCAAGAAATCTCAATCCCTTGGTCTAAACAAATTATGCAAGAGGCAACAGATCAGTACATGAAGCATCATGAGGCATTATACTCGGGAACACACAAAGAACTCATTCCCGTGGATGGGACTGGTCGCATTCTAAAAACAATGAAAGAGGTTTCAGGAAAGATACTATATAGTTCGATTCAAGCAGAAAGCATAGAAATAACAGGTTATGCTGTCATCACTGGTATATTAAAGCATTACGAAAAAATACTTGAAATGCCGCATGAGGATTTTAAAATGTTGGTTTATGGTGGAGGATTAACTGGCTATGATCTGGAGAAAAGACTGTTCCATAGACTTGGGAAACGGTATATTGAAGCCTATAAGTATGAAATCGAAGGGTTAAATACTTATGCTCCTGATAAATACCTTACAATGGAATTATGGTATAGAATTCATTTGATTATTGATCACGTCAGCGGCATGACGGATGAATACGCACTTGAAACATATCAAATGTTGGAAGGAATCAATCTATTAAAAGTATAGTACTCAAGGACGCTTTTGTTACAAATGGAAGCCGGGTGAACAACCTGGCTTTCATTCTTTTTTTATTCGTAATAGTGCCAATGATTTATATTCTGTTTGTGTTTAGCCCTTTCTTTATTGCGTGATATATTAATACTCAATCCCATATCTTTTTTCTCTAACCTTTCTCATCAATGGATCCCATGTATTCCGTTATTATGATAGATTGCACGTATTTGCAAACTGTCGGATTTTGCCAATTTTATCGGATATATAAGTGGAGGGGATATCCTCCTGAACTGGCGGAGGAGACTCTTCAAAATCATTATCTTAGCCTGATATGCATTAAGGGCTTGGATACGAATATAGTTCTGTACCGATATCGGTTAGGAACTGTTCCGTACCCTGTCTTTAGTGTGCTTTCAGGTCGGAACTAACGACATATTCGATCCAACCCAAGATGTCCTTTCAGGCAGAAAGGACAGTATGAAAGCAAGATTCATAAGCCGACATTGCTATGTAAAGACGGAAAACGGACGAACAGCATACTACGCATATTACCGAGGACAATCTGTAAGAATTGAAAAAGAGCTCTACGACTGTATAAACATTTCTTATTCACAAGAACGACACAAGCGTGAGACGGAACGAAAACACGCATGTGTATCTATCGATCAATTATATGACGATATGATGCGATTAGATCGACATGGAATAGACTTACCTTCTTTTCGAGTAGGATCTGCTGAAGGAAAATTCTTTGACCTACAAAATACGAAAGAGCAATCAAACATGATTGCGCAAATGAAAGAAGAAATTGAGCATCTTTCTCTTGAAGAACGGGAGCTTATACTGTCATTTGTAAATGAATCTCCAATTATAGACAAACTCGCTGAAAAATATAACATAACCAAACGTGCAGTCTATTATCGCAGACGTAAACTCGCTGATCAAATTGCAGCCAATATCAGAAAGGGGATCGTGAATGAGCTTTTCAGATCATAGTTTGCGATCAAGCGAGTCCGAATTAACTTCAAATTCTTTCGATACAGCGCAACATAAAACAAAGGGGGATTCTTCCGTTCAATTTCAGTCAAATATGATGATTGCCTCATTGCAAACGGATAAATCAGCTATCTTCCGACATAAAAATAACCATTCCAGTATCTCGGAGGGTAGCGTGACAACATACTATATCGAAGAATGCAAGAAAGAATGGATAACTGAACGTCTGTATGCGGCAATGGTTGAAGCCCTGTTTAAACAGAAGCTAATCACTGAACCGCAGCGACGTGAACTATGTGCTGTTTTGAAGTGCGACATCCTCAATACCTTCAAAGAGAGGTGATATTATGAGAAAAAAGTATATGGAGGAAACGGCAATGAAGAAAACGATTGAGGATATCCGCACTGAATTGCTTTACGGAAAGCGCATCTACGATATTCCTTTACGCGTAACATTTTACGGCCGCGTCAGCACGGATGAAGACAAACAGCTTGATTCGCTTTCGCATCAAGCTGTGTACTTTGAAAACAAGATTAAGGATTGCCCGAAATGGGAGTATGTTCCGGGTTATATCGACGAAGGAATTACCGGAACCCGTGCGGATAAGCGGCCACAGTTTATGAAAATGATACGCGATGCGAAAGCAGGTCTGTTCGATCTCATACTCACCAAAGAGGTCTCTCGCTTTGCGCGTGATATTGTGGATTGTGTACAGACCGTTCGCGATCTCTTAAAATATGAAGTCGGTGTATTGATTGAGGACATCAATCTCAACACGATGGAAAAAGACGCCGAGTTCCGGCTTTCTATCATGGCAATTGTTGCGCAGGAAGAGAGTCGGAAGACTTCGGAACGTGTCAAATTCGGGTACCGGCAGACGATGAAGCAGGGGAAGAGACACGGTGCGACACCTCCGATCGGATATCTTTTCCGAGAAGACAACAATGGCTATTGGATTGATGAAAGTAAGCATGGATTAGTAGAATACGTCTTCTCTGAGTATGCCAAAGGAGAAAAGGGGATGAGGACGCTGTCTCATGACCTTGCTGCAAAGGGATTTCTTGGTAATACCGGCAAACCGTTTAATCCATCGACATTAGAACGTATGATACGCAATCCGGTTTATAAAGGGTACATCGTTAATGGAAAGACGTATAAGCCCTCTTATCGGGAAGATCGAAAGATCGCTAAATCGCGCGATAATTGGCAATTGCATTATGACCCGGAACGGGTCCCGCCGCTTGTTACCGATGAGCTGTGGAATGCGGCCAATCGCATTATTCGGGAACGCGGCAGCCGCATGGACGGAATAGACTGTTCTTCAACCGACGCCTATGGAAACGGACGATATGCTTATTCTGCTCGTATTCTGTGTGCCGATCACGATTGCGGGTACCATCGGGCAATTTCTCGCTGGACAGTCGACGGTATAGAGCACCGACGCGAAATCTGGCGTTGTTCTATGTACAAAAAATACGGGCGAAAGGAATGTAACGCACCCATTCTACGTAAAGACGATTTGGACGATATCATGCGACAATTGTTTTCCACATTGATTCCACTTTTGAAAGAATCGTGTATTCCGTTGTCCAAAGCGCTGCATGAAGTGCTTGATCGGCAGAGCGGGGGTGATGTACCTGGTTTGGAAAAGGAAAGGGACGAGTTGGAACAGAAAAAAAGAAGACTCTTGGATGGATGGATAAACGGTATCCTATCCGATACGGATTACCAGGCGGCAAACGGAAAGATCATGGCACAACTTGCAAGCATAGAGAGGTGCATATCCGAAAGTGAACGCAGAGAAGAATGCTCTGACAATTCGCTGCAGATTATGAAAATCATACAGCAGGCGTTCTGCAACGCCGATTTACAATCGCCAGAAATCTTGGATGAGCTTGTTCGTCGATTCATTGAAAAGATTGTCGTTAGGCGGGTTGATCCCAGCGGAAACGATGGAAAAAAACCTGCGTACAATATGGAAATATGGCTATATGAGGCAGAAAACCCAGTAAATTTCGATTTATCTCTTTGTGCGCGCACACATCCGAATCCGGGCCGCCGTATTGGGCCATGAGCAGCTTTGCCATCCGCACGTCCGGGCGGGTGATCGAGATCGGGTATTCGAGCCGTTTTTCATAAATCCACATACGCGTTCCCTCCTTATTGCTGCCAGGGCCATTTCTGATCGACCCAGCTTCCCGCAACGTGCGGGCATACGCCGAAGTTCATCAGCGGACCGTATTCGTTGTGATACGTCGTCATCAGATCGTCGAGGCGCTCGGCATAGCAGTTATAGTCCGCGGTCGCAATCGCGTCCTCCGGGTGCGTGTCGAGATACAGCTGCAGCTCGATGCAGCAGAACTGCGCCTCCGCGATCCGGTTCAATAGTGCCTGTTGACATTGTTCCATTGCTTTTCCTCCGTTTATCGCCCGCAGTACCGGTCCACCAATTCCGGGAAAATCGTTCCGTTTTGCAGGGCGTCCTCCGGGCGGAAGCCTGCACGGTACACCTGCGACGGGAAATAGATCGTCGCAAGGCTGCAGCCACCGCCCTCCGGCCGGCTCACGCCGCAGACATCGCCCGCCGCCACAACATTATCCACATCCGTCGGGTCGATCGCGGATGGCCGGCCTGTAAAGCAGCACGCTTCGCCGCTTGCAAAGTTCTGTTGCATGTTCTAACCTCCTGTTCTCTTTCGCACAAGCCGTGCAAAGTCTTTGCTATATCGTATGCGCCGCGCGAAAAACGGTGCATAAGGCAAGAAAGGAGCGAATAGAATGGGGTAAGGCAGCGGGAACCGCCTGCGCAGCACAAAGCTGGCAAAGCGACCGCATAGCTGTTGATGGAGGGGATGTATGGACAATACCGTTTGCGGCTGTCCGCCGGGACAGCGGATCACGTTTTCGGAGCTGAAAACGCGCGAGGTCATCAATATCGCGGACGGGGCGCGGCTCGGATGCGTCTGCGACCTCGAGTTGGAGCTGCCCGGCGGGCGGGTGATCGGCCTGATCGTGCCGGGTGAATCGAAGTGGTTCGGGCTCGTCAAGGGCGACGGGCTGATGATTCCGGTACACAAGATAAAAAAATTCGGAGAAGATGTAATTTTGGTGGAGTTGTGCTGAAAATTGTGCTATACTGAAAAAACAGAGCGCGACATGTCTGCGTCGCGCCCGGATCAGGAGGACAAGCCTATGAAATGTCGTTACTGCGGCAGCATTGACAGCCGCGTCGTCGATTCCCGCCCGAGCGAGGACGGCCTCTCCATTCGCCGCCGCCGCGAATGCAACGCGTGCGGACGCCGCTTCACCACGTTCGAGCGCATCGAGGAAAACCCGGTCATGGTCGTTAAGCGTGACGGCCGCCGCGAGCCGTTCGAGCGCGAAAAAGTGGCGGTCGGCATCCGCAAGGCGTGTGAAAAGCGCCCGATTTCCGCGGACACGCAAAACCGTATGCTCGACGAGATCTGCCGCGAGGTCAACAATTCCAACGAATCCGAAATCTCCACCAAGGCCATCGGCGAGCTTGTCATGAAGCAGCTGCGGAACGTGGACGAGGTTGCCTACGTGCGCTTCGCCTCGGTCTACCGTGAGTTCAAGGACACGCAGACCTTCATGGAGGAGCTGCAGCGGCTGTTGAACGAGAAATGACAAAGGATTCCTTCTTGGCGACGTACCGCGCCGTATCGCGTGGCTACGGCTTTCATGAGGCCGGCGACGGTGTCGGCCTGTTTCGTTTGCCCTCTTTTTCCGCGCAGAACGATATCGCGCACGGCTTTACGGCGCGCACCGGCGGGGTATCCAAGCCGCCCTTTGCCTCGCTGAACCTCAGCTTTACGCGGCCGGAGCAGCGCGAAAACGTCATGGAAAACTATCGCATCTTTGCCGCGCACGCCGGGATCGCGTGGGAAAGCATGGTCATGGATAACTATGAGCACGGCACGACCGTGCGCGCCGTCACCGAGGCCGATTGCGGCCGCGGCTATCTTTCCGATCCGCTGCCCCCCTGCGACGGGCTTGTGACCGACAGGGAGGGCGTCACGCTGATTACCGGCCACGCGGACTGCATGGCGTTTTTCTTTTATGATCCCGTCCGCCGTGCGATCGGGCTTTGCCACGCAGGCTGGCGCGGCGCGCTCGGCCGGATCGGCAGCGAGGTCGTCCGGCAGATGGCGCTTCACTACGGCTGTGACCCGAAAAACATTCTGGCGGGCGTCGGCCCGTCGATCTGCCCGCGCTGCTTCGAGGTCGGGGACGATGTGGCGGCGCTGTTTGAGAACGCGTTTCCGGATTGCCCTTTGCGCGGCGTGAACAAGCGCGGCAGGGCGACGGTCGATCTTTGGCAGGTTGCGATGCGGCAGTTCATGGAAAGCGGCATCGACCCCAAGCATATCGAGCTGATGCACGTCTGCACGGTCGAGGACGAACGCCTGTTTTCCTATCGCCGCGAGGGCCGCACGGGCGGCATGGCGGCGTACCTTGTGATGATGAAGAAAGCGTGAAATCTGCGCCGAAACATTGACAAACAGGGACAAAGAGTGTAGAATTTATAGGATTCCGCTTTGACGGAATGTTCAACAATAAGGAGCTTTGGTACCATGAACAAAAAGACTGTACGCAACATTCTGATCGGCGTGGCTGTCGCGCTGGTCATTCTTCTGATCATCGTATTCTCGATCCTTCTGCGCAAGGATGCAAACGGTCTGAACGCGTTTGATCGCAACAAGGTCGTCGCTTCCGCGGCGGGGGAGAGCATCACGATGCGCGAATACGCGATGGCGATGAGCAACTCGCTGTCCTACTACACCTACTACGGCATGGAGTATACCGATGAGGAGCTGAAGACGCTGCAGGAGAACGTCGCTTCACAGCTGCTGCTGCATAAGGTGATGCTGAAGAAGGTGGACGAGCTTGGCCTCTCGCTGACGCCGGAGGAGCTGGCGCAGTGCAAAAAGACCGCCGAGGATCAGCTGACGCAGCTGGAGGAAAGCATCGGCAGCCAGATGGCGACGAGCGGCAATTATTCCAACGCGTCTGTCCAGTCGCAGATCAACGATTACTTCACCAACCGTCTCGGCATGACGAAGGCGCAGTATAAGTCCTTTATCGAAATGCAGGAGAAGGCGGAGATCGCCGAGGACAAGCTGACCGCTTATTACGAGGGCGAATTGAGCAATTTCACCGAGGAAGAGCTGCTGGCCTACTATGACAAGTTCGTTACCGAGAACTATGCGGACAATTACGAGCCGGGCACTTACTCGATGCAGATGTATATGTACATGATCGGCTATAACCAGGTTCCGTTCCTGTACGTTCCGGAAAACTACATCTACGTGGATGTGCTGAGCTACACCGCCGGCTCCGAGGAGGACGCCAAGGCGTTCGAGCAGCGGTTTAAGGACGGCGAGGATTTTGACACGCTGGCAGCAGCCGACGGCGTCACGACCGCGCACGACAAGCTGAAGGCACCGTACGCCATCGGCGAAGCGGACTGGGGCTATGTGCTCGGTTCGGCCGATGTGTATACGCTGGCGCAGTCGCTCGAGGTCGGTCAGACCGACAGCACCGTGATCCAGAATACCACGACCGCCACGGACGGCACGGAAACGGAAAGCAGCAACTACACCGTGTATATCGTTAAGCGCGTGGACGGCGCGTTCTGCGAGAACGGCGCGGCCTCCGGCATCGTCGATATCGACTACTATGACGGTGTGCGCGATCAGGTCAAGAGCTCTTATGAATCGACGCGCTTCAGCGATCTGGCGGAAAGCTGGCTGACCGACAAGCAGCTGTCCGACGCGATCTACACCTTCGCGGGATAACGCCATGAGCAAAACGTTTGTACGCGTTGTCTGCATCGCCATGGCGGCGATGATGGTGCTCGGCGTAGTCGCTACGCTGTTCTCAATCATCGGATACGCATGAGATTGGAAAAAGGCGCTGTTACAGCGCCTTTTTCAGCTAAATCGAAGCCGCGGGCTTCGGCTAAATCCATGCAAAGCATGGGCTAAATCCGGCAAAGCCGGGCGTAATCGTCGCTTTGCGACGGCTAAATCCGCTGACGCGGCTAATAGGCGAAAAGGGGAGAACCGTTATGTCGGAAAGCATACTGCTGGAGAAGGCCAAGAATTTTGCCGTCGATGTCATTCGCATCAGCAAGTCGATACGCGAAACACAGCACGAATTTGTATTGACAAATCAAATGCTGCGTGCGGGAACGTCCATCGGAGCCAATATTCATGAATCTAAATATGCGCATAGCACAATGGATTTTATATCCAAGATGCAGATTGCGCTGAAAGAATGTTATGAAACGGAATATTGGCTTGAACTGCTGTTTCGAACGGATTATATTCCTGACGTACAATATAGGGCGTTGCTTCATACCTGCGGAGAATTGCGTCGCATGTTGATCGCATCCATCAACACGACGAAAGAACATGTGCCCACCAAAGCAACAAAAAGTATTTCGAAATAACAAGTCAGGATCGGCAGAAAAGAAGCTGTCCGCACAGCCGCCCGCAGGGCGATTTAGCCCGCGTTTACGCGGATTTAGCCACGAAGTGATTTAGCCCGCCGCAGGCGGATTTAGCTTGAACGGAGGTTCCATGAGCTACAAAGTCTTTCTGAAAAAGCATGAGGAGCGGCGTATTGCCGACGGGCATGCGTGGGTGTATGCGAACGAGGTCGATCATATCGACGGCAGCGGACGCAACGGCGATCTGGCGACCGTGTACGACGCGGCGGGCCGGTTCATCGGCAGAGGGTTTATCAATCACCTGTCCAAGATTTTGGTGCGCATCTTTTTGCGCAACGAGACCGAAACCGTGGACAAGGACTTTTTCGTGCGGCGCATCCGCGCGGCGAACGATGTGCGCGTGCGGCTCGGCTTTACGGACTGCTATCGGGCGGTGTTCGCGGAGTCCGACGACCTGCCCGCGTTGATCGTCGATAAGTACCACGACCTGCTCTCGATCCAAGTGCTGTCGCTCGGCATGGAGCTGCATAAAAGCGAGATCGTCGAGGCGCTTGTGGAGGTATTTCATCCGCGCGGCATCTATGAACGCTCGGACGTGGAGGTGCGCAAAAAGGAGGGCCTGCCGATGGGGAAGGGCCCGCTGTACGGCACGTTTGAGCCGCGTGTAGAGATCGAGGAAAACGGACTAAAGATGCTCGCCGATCTTGAAAACGGGCAAAAGACCGGGTACTTCCTCGATCAAAAGGAGAACCGCTTTGCGATCCGGCGCTACTGCAAGGACGCGACCGTGCTGGACTGCTTCTGCAACGTCGGCGGGTTTTCGATCAATGCCGCGGCGGCGGGGGCGCGGGAGGTGACTGCACTCGATATTTCGCAAAAGGCGCTCGACGATGTGAACCGCAATGCCGCGATGAACGGCTTCGAGAACGTGATCCGCACCGAATGCGGCGACGTGTTTGAGCTTTTGCGCCGCTACCGCGCCGAGGGGCGCCGATTCGACACCGTGATCTTGGACCCGCCCGCGTTTGCCAAGACCGCGAACGACGTGAAAAACGCCTACCGCGGCTATAAGGATATCAATATCCTCGGCATGAAGCTGACTGAACGGGGCGGCTTTCTCGTCACCGCGTCGTGCTCGCATTACATGACTGCGCCGCTGTTCGAGAAGATGCTGAAGGAAGCTGCGCACGAAAGCGGCCGCCGCATTCGCGTGTTTGAGTCGCGCACCCAGGCGCCCGATCATCCGGCGCTGCTCGCCGCCGACGAAACGACCTATCTGAAATTCTATATCCTGCAGGTGCTGTGATCCTGCTGCTCCGCACGAAAAAAGACTGCCGCTGTTGCACGGCAGTCTTTTGTCTTTTGAAGGTTATTCGCCCGGCATCTTCCACGCGTGATGGTCGGTGTGGAGCAGGTGATGCGATTTTTCGCTCAGCGGCTTGCCGAGGTAATTTGCATACACCGCGGTGATCGACGGGTTCTCATGCGAGAAGCGCAGCGTCATATTCGCGTCCTGATGATACAGCCAGTCGGCACGCTCGGCTTTCATTTCGACGCCGTCGTGGATCGGCTGACCGCCGCCGCCGACACAGCCGCCGGGGCAGGCCATGATCTCGACGAAATCATACTGCACCTCGCCCTTATCGAGCGCCTTTAACAGCTTATCGGCATTGCCGAGACCGTTGGCAACCGCCACGCGCAGCGTCTTGCCGGCAAGGTCGAACGTCGCTTCCTTCCAGCCGTCCATGCCGCGCACGGCCTTGAACGCGTCGGGCTCCGGGTTTTTGCCGACAACGAGCGCATACGCGGTGCGCAGAGCGGCCTCCATGACGCCGCCGGTCGCGCCGAAGATGTTGCCCGCGCCGCTGCCGATACCGAGCGGCATATCCAGCGGACGATCCGTAAGATCCTGCGGCACGATGTGCTCCATGCGGATCAAGCGATCCACCTCGCGCGTCGTCAGCACGGCGTCCACATCGGGATCGCCGCACGCGTCGTTCATCGCGGGGATCGCGCACTCATGCTTTTTCGCAAGACACGGCATGATCGAGACGCAGTAGATGCGCTTCGGGTCTACGCCGAGCAGCTCGGCATAGTAGCTCTTGGCGATCGCGCCGAACATCTGCTGCGGGGACTTTGCAGAGGAAAGCTGATCCACAAACTGCGGATAATGGCCCTTGACGAACCGCACCCAGCCGGGGCAGCAGGACGTGAACATCGGGAACTTGTGCTGCTCCGGATGCGCCAGCTTTTCCAAGAACTCGCTGCCCTCCTCCATGATCGTGAGGTCGGCGGAGAAGTTCGTGTCGAAGATGTAATCGAAGCCCATGATGTGCAGCGCGGCGGCAAGACGCTCGACCGTCGCTTCCTCCGGCTTCATGCCGAACGGCTCGCCCCATGCGGTGCGGATCGACGGTGCGATCTGCACGACGGTGATCTTGTCCGGATCCTGCAGGGCCTCCAGCACGCGGTCGGTATCGTCGCGCTCCTTCAGGGCGCCGACCGGGCAATGCGTGATGCACTGGCCGCACAGCGCGCACTTGGATTCCTCCAAATGATAGACCTTGGAAACGTCCACGGTCGTCATCGCGCCGGTGTTGATCACGTCCCATACGTTGGACGCCTGCACATGGTCGCAGACCTGAATGCAGCGCATGCACTTGATGCACTTGCTGTAATCGCGCACAAGCGGGAAGCCGGTGTTCGGCTTGTTCTTCGGAATCTTCTTTTCAAACGGCAGCTCGGTGATATTGAGATCGTTCGCAATCGACTGGAGCTTGCAGTTGCCGCTGCGGACGCAGGTTGCGCAGTTGGAATTGTGCTCGGAGAGGATCAGCTCCACGTTCGTCTTGCGGGCTTCGCGCGCCTTTTTGCTGTTGGTCTTGATGACCATGCCCTCGGAGACCGTGTTGTTGCAGGCCGTGAACAGGCGATTGAAGCCCTCGACCTCGACAACGCAGACACGGCACGCGCCGATCTCGTTCAGTTCCTTCCAATAGCACAGCGTCGGGATATTGATGCCGGCCAAACGGGCGGCTTCCAGAATCGTGGTGCGTTCGGGTACCTGTACCTTCACGCCGTCAATCGTTACGTTTACCATTTTGCTTCTCTGCCTCCCTTGAAGATGCCGTAGCCGAAGTGGTCGCAATGCAGGCAGCGGGACGCCTCCTGGCAGGCTTCCTGCTCGGTCATGCAGTATTCCATCAGCTTGAAGTCCTTCACGCGCTCGCTGGCCGGCCGCTCGGTCATGTTGATGCGGCCGATCGGCTCATGGTCGTCGAAGCGGATCGGCGGCAGCACAACGCTGCTTTCGATCTCGTGATGGAAGCCGAGGTATTCGTCAATGTTCGCCGCCGCGACCTTGCCGCCCGCGATGGCGCGGATCACGGTCGCCGGACCGGTCACGCAGTCGCCGCCGGAGAAGATGCCGCTCTGATCCTTGATGCTGCCGGAATCGAGCGCCATAATCGTGCCGCGCTTGACCGGGATGCCGTAATCGCCGAACTTCTGCGAGTCGATGCCCTGTCCGACCGCGACAAGCACCTTGTCACAGCGAAGCAGCTCCTCGGGCCGGTCGGAATTGACCGGCGCAGGGCGGCCCCACTGGATCGGACCGACGATCTGCGGCTTCACGACAAGTCCCTTCACGCAGCCGTTTTCGTCCTTTTCGATGCGAACCGGCGCGTTCAGCTCCAGCACCTCGCAGCCGTCCGCAATTGCGCCCTCGACCTCCTCGGGCAGCGCGGTCATATCGACCTTGCGGCGCCGATAGGCGATGCGCACGGTCCTGGCGCCGAGACGGATCGCGCTTCTGGCCACGTCCATAGCGACGTTGCCGCCGCCGACCACGATGATATCCTGACCGGTATAGTCGGGCATATTGTTGTCGCCGATGGCGCGGAGCATTTCGACGGCGGAGATCACACCCTTGGCGTCCTCGCCCGGAATGCCGATCTTGCGGTCGTTGTGCGCGCCGATGGCGATATAGAGCGCGTCGTATTCTTTACGCAGCTCGTCGATCGAAATATCGGTGCCGATGGAAACCTCCGTCTTGACCGTAAAGCCCGCCTGCATCATGCCGGCGATCTCCTTGTCCAGCTCTTCACGCGGGAGACGGTAGCTCGGAATGCCGTAGCGCAGCATGCCGCCGAGCTTCTTGCGCTGCTCATAGACCGTTACGTCGTGGCCCATGATCGAGAGATAGTAGGCGCAGGTCAGACCGCTCGGGCCGCCGCCGATCACGGCGACGCGCTTGCCGGTGCTTTCGGCACGCTTCGGCGCGGGGATCTCGCCCTCGTGCTCGACCGCAAACCGCTTGAGGCCGCGAATGTTGATCGGATCGTCCACCATCGTGCGGCGGCAGCGCACCTCGCACGGATGCTCGCAGATCAGGCCGCAGGTGGCGGGCAGCGGGTTGTCTTTGCGGATCAGCGCGACGGCGTCGGCATAGCGGCCGTCGTAGATCAGGGAAATATAGCCCGGAATATCGACGTGCGCGGGGCATTGCCATACGCACGGCACGGGCTGGTTCTGCAGGCCGGAGCAGCGGCCGTGCAGAATGTGTTCTTCGTAATCGTCGCGGAAGCCCTTGATGCCCTTTAGGACCATCTTGGCCGCCTCCGAACCGATTGCACAGTCGGCCGTGGCGTAGACGCTTTCGGCGGTGCGCTCGATCACGTCGAGCGTTTCAAGCGTCGCGTTTCCTTCCAGAACGTCGTTCAACAGGGACTCGAGCTGACCGAGACCTACACGGCACGGCACACACTTTCCGCAGGACTGCGAATGACAGATGTGCAGGAACGACCGCGCGAGATCGACCGGGCAAAGCCCCGGCTGACTCGCCTGAATCCGGCGTTCCACGTCCTTGTAGAGCTCCTCAACCGTTTCCTGCGCCCGGTTCCGGGTCACAATACTGAGTCTGCTCATCGGTGTTTCTTCTCCTTTATCCTTTTGTTTGATGGGAAATTTCTGCATGCACAAACCGCCGGGCAGAGTCTTTTTGTTCTCCGTCCGACGGAATCTGACACGATGCTGTATTATACCATTAAAAGTCGAGGTTAGACAATGTTAACACAACACATTATAACATTTTTTTAACGAAATATATTATTTTTATATGAACGTGTTCATAATCGGGCGCGAGGTGCAAAACAGAAAAAGTGCGCGGAATGGCTCCGCGCACCTTTCATGACTGTCTTTATACGACGACTTCGTATTCGCCCTTGCTGCCGTCTTCGGCATAGCGCCACAGGTCGTAGGGACAGAGAATGCCCTTGTCGGTGACGACCCCCGAAACGAGCGACGGCGGCGTGATATCGAACGCCGGATAATAGCCCTTCACGCCGTCCCGCGCGGTTTTGACGCCCATCGCCTGCAAAACAAAATCCGGATCGCGGAACTCCAATCGGATCGTGTCCACGGTCGGGTGAACGAGATCCGGCGCGCCGGTCACAAAGTAGGGAATGCCCATGTATTTGGCCGCTATCGCAATCTGGAACGTGCCGACCTTGTTCACCACATGGCCGTCCATGCAGATCGCGTCCGCCGCCGACGTGAACACATCGACCTTTTCGCGCTGCATCACAAAGGCGGGCATGTTGTCGGTGATCACGGTCACGTCAAAGCCCATCTCATAGCAGACCGTGGCGGTCAGCCGCGCGCCCTGAAAATACGGGCGCGTTTCGGGACAGAAGAGGCGAAACGTCTTGCCCTTTGCCTTGGCTTCCTTTAGCATCATGCCGACGATGGTTTCCGCAAAGCACTGCGTCATCACCGTGCCGCCGTTTGGAATCTGCCCGACAAGGTAGGTCGCCATTTTGCCGATCTTGCTGTACCGGCTGTCGTTGGCGAGGATCGCGCGCGTCTTGATCGCTTCGGCGACGTTTGCACCGGATGCCCACGCTTCTTCCGCCGCTTCGGTCATTGTCTTGCAGATCTGCGCCATGCGCTTGGCAGTCGTGGGGCGTGCGTTTGTGATGCACGATGCGGCTTCGGATAGATAGGCGCGTTGCTCGGCAACGGACTGATCCCGACATTCGTGCGCCGCAAGCGCCATGCCCATCGCCGCCGCAGTGTAGGGACCCGCGCTCTGCGTAACCATATCGGTGATGGCCTTGGCGACCTCGCCGTAGTGCGTGCAGGTTACAAACCGTACCTCGCGCGGGTAGCAGCGCCGATCCAAAATCCGAACCTTGCCGTCCTCGAACCATGCGATATTTTCATATTGCAGCATAAACGCGAGGTCTTTGTCCTGTCTCTCCATCGTCAATACAGCCTTTCCAACGCTTTTTTCACATCGAACAGAATCTTTTCTTTGTCGAGCGTTTTGTATTCGCCGTTCTCATACAGCACGCGCCCATCCGCCATCGTCATGCACACGTCGCTGCCCTGCGCGGTATACAGCAGCGTCGCAAGCGGATCAAACGAGGGGATAAGGTGCGGCGCATCCATATTGACCGCGACGATATCGGCCTTTTTGCCGACTGCGAGCGAGCCGGTATCGGTTCGGCCCTGCAAAGCCGCGCCGTTTATGGTCGCCATCTTCAGCACCTGCGTTGCCGAGATCGTCGTGGGATCGGCCGCATAGCCGTTGTGGATCAGGGCCGCAAGGTGCATTTCCTCGAACATATTGAGGTTGTCGTTGCTCGCCGCGCCGTCGGTACCGAGGCCGACGCAAAGCCCCTTGTCCAGCAGCGTTTTCAGCCGCATGAACCCGCTGCCGAGCTTGAGGTTGCTCGACGGGTTATGCACCGGGCATACGCCGTATGCCTTCATGATTTCAATGTCATCGTCCTCCACGGTCACGCAATGCGCCGCCAGCGTCGGCAGATCGAACACGCCGAGATCGCGGAACCATGCGGTCGGCGTCTTGCCGTACTTTTGCTTACAGGCCTCATGCTCCTTTTTCGTTTCGGAAAGGTGCAGGTGCATCCGTGCGCCGAGCTGTTTGCCAAGCTCGGCGTATTCGCGCGCAAGCCGCTCCTGGCACGTATATTCGGCATGGATGGAAAAATCCACACGGATGCGCCCGTTTGCCGCACCGTGCCACGTTTTGAACAATTCTTCCGATTCCTTGGCGCGGTAGCTGTCCGCAAGCGATTCGTTCGGGTCGAACGAGGTGATCGGCCGCGCAAGGTTCACCTTCATACCGCTTTTTTGGCACAGCTCGGCCTCGGTGTCCAGGAAATAATACATATCCGAATACGACGTGGTGCCGGTGCGGAGCATTTCCAGCTGCGCGAGCGCGTTGCCCGCCGCCATGTCCTCGCGTACCATGCGGTCCTCGATCGGGAAGATCGCCTCATTAAGCCACCGGTCGAGCGGCAGGCCGGAGCCGTGCCCGCGCAGCAGCGTCATGGCCGCGTGCGTATGCCCGTTGACAAGGCCGGGGATCAGCAGCGCGCCGTGCATGTCCTTCTTCGTCCATTCGCCCTGCGGTTTAACGTCCCCGATATACGTGATCGTGTCGCCGTCGATGCCGATGTATGCGCTTTTCAGATGCGAAAAGCCGCCGCAGCCGTCGTCGATCAGCGCCGACGCGTTGTATAAAAGCTGTTTCATTCAGACCTCCATCCGTTCAATGATCGTTTCCACATAGTCCGAAAAATCGCCCGCGATCATGGTGCCGACCGCGTCGATCTCCGCGCCGCTGATCGGCTGCTCCGTCATACCCGCCGCCATGTTGACCATGACTGACAGGCCAAGGAGCGGCAGCCCGCAATGCGCCGCGGTGATTGCCTCCGGCACCGTGGACATGCCCGCCGCGTCGCCGCCCAGGATCCGCGCCGCTTTGATCTCGCCCGCCGTCTCAAACTGCGGGCCGGGGAAGTAGAAGTATGTCCCCTGATGCACGGTCAGCGTTGAGCCCGTTGCACAGTCGAGCGCGAGTCTGCGCAGTGCCGGGGTATACGCCTCGGTCATCGCGGGAAAGCGCGGGCCGAAGGCGTCGAGGTTCGCGCCGGTAAGCGGACTGTCCGAAAACAGCTTGATGTGATCCTGTATCACCATCACGTCGCCGGGGCGGTAGGCATAGTTGATCGCGCCCGCCGCGTTGGTGACGATCACGGCTTTCACGCCAAGGCATTTCAGAACGCGGATCGGCAGCGCCAGCTCCGGCATCGAATACCCCTCATACGCGTGGAACCGGCCCGAAAAGCATACGACGCGTTTGCCCTTCACGGTGCCGAGCAGCAGCTTTCCGGCGTGGGACGGCGCGGTGGAGCGCAAAAAATGCGGGATCTCCGTATAGTCGATGGCGACGGGTGCTTCGATCCGCGCGGCAAACGGCCCGAGGCAGGAGCCTAAGATCACGCCGATTTCGGGCGTAAAGCCCGCGCGCGCAAGGATGAAGTCCGCCGCTTCGCGGTATTGTTCATAGCGCAGGGGCATAGCGGCCTCCTTTGGTTTTTTTTCTATTGTACCATGCCGAAGCGTCGCGGGCAAGCCAAAAAAGAACGCTCCGCGCCGCAAAGCACGACGCAGAGCGTTTCACACGGAACGGATGTAAAAAGGAGGAGCCGTTCCTTGTTCGTAAAGGGAAGCGGGTACGGGAAATCAGACCGCCGTCTGCAGCGCGAAGGCCAGCGCCGGACCCCATTCGGTGATCAGCATGAACACCAGATAGCCGAGCAGCGCGAGCGCAATCGCCCAAACGATGATGCGGATGATCCACACGGCTTTCTTGGACAGCTTCTTCTGCTCAGGATAGCAGCCGAGCAGGACTTCCATCGTGCCGTAGGCCACAAACAGCGCTTCGAGCACATACAGACCGATCAGCAGCAGCCGCCATACGGGGAAGCCCGCGCTTCCGCCCATGCCGACGGCGATGCTGTTCGCCGCAAGGTACAGCTGATTCTTCGCCGCCGTGCGGAGCTTGACCTGCCCGCCGTTCGATGCGAGCGTGTCCGCGTTGTACACGGTCTGCGCCATCGAGCAGACCATATCGCAGCCCGCCGCCAGCGCCTGCTCGGCCTCGTTCGGGTTCAGCGACTGCGCGTCGGTGATGATCGCACCGTGGAAGCCCCATTCGTTGCGGAGCACGGCGGTGTTCAGCGCGTAATCGCCCGGGCAGATGCGGCTGCCCACGCGGCCCATCGAGGACATGATGCTGTTCGCATCTGCGAGCTCGACCGGCATTTCAAACGCCTTGAGGTAGATCTCGCGGAGCGTCTGCTCGGTGCCGTAGGTGCCGAGACGGCCGTTTGCGCCGCGGTTCGTGTCCTGATCGTTGAACGCAAAGTGCTTCAGCGTCGGGTTGATGCCGTTCGTCTTGGCTGCGCGGACCGTTTCGGTCGCCATCAGGCCGTTCATCACGGCATCCTCGGCATAGTATTCAAAGTTGCGTGCGGAGTAGGCCGTGCGGTGCAGATTGACTGCAGGCGCCCACCAGTTCGACGCGCCCTTCATGGCAAACTCGGTCGAAACGAGGCGGCCGAATTCGTAAGCCAGTTCCTTGTTCCACGTCGCACCGAGCAGGTTTTCATCGGTGAACTGGTAGCCCTCGCCGCCGGAAACGTAGTCGATCATGCCCTGCGGGCCGTCCATGAAGTACGTTTCGGGCTTGCCGATGCTGTCCACCGGGCCGCTGCCCCAGCCCGCCTGACCGACGAGCATCATCGTTTCATTCTGCGAAAGCTGATCTAAGAGCTTATCCCACTGGGGATCGTCATAGTCGAGCCCGGCTACGTCCGCAAGGGTCAGACCGTTCTTCGCACCGTAGGTCACAGCGGCAAACGAAGCGTCGTCGCGCCCCGTGGGCGCGCCTGCCGCCGCCCAGTTTTCGGTCATCAGCGCGGCATAGATGTTTTCGGGGATCTCATGTGTGTAGACCGTGCCGTTTTCGTCTGTCGTTTCGCTTTGGCCGGCCATCGTGCCGGTCGCATAGCGCAGACCGTCGTTGTCCATCACCGACCAGTCGGCGCGGGAGAGGTACACGGCGTCCGCAAGGTATGCGTGAGCGAACTGATTCTCGATCTTCGCGCCGGTCACGGCGGTGTCCAACAGCTTCGTTTCGCCCTCGGTGTGCTTGTTCACAAGCGCGGCGTTGCCGTCCGTCGCCTGCCCCTTGGCAGCAAGGATGTTGTTGATCGCGCTGTGCGCGTCGGGCGCCAACGTCAGATAGTAGTCGCCGGCTTCGAGAATGTAGGTTCCGTTGCCGAACGTGTCATAACTCTTCATGTCCGCCGCATCGAGCGTCAGCGTTACAGTCTCGCTCTCGCCGGGCTGCAGCAGCTTCGTCTTGGCAAAGTCCGCTAAATTCACGCTCGCCTTCTCCACGCGGTTGTCGATGTCATACTGCGTATAGGGCGCCTGGTAATACAGCTCTGCAACCTCTTTGCCCGCGAGCGAGCCGGTGTTGGTGATCTTCACGGAGACGGTGATCTTGCCGTCCGCTTCGGTTGCGGCAAAGTCCGTCCAGTCGAACGTCGTGTAGGAAAGGCCGAAGCCGAACGGCGCGAATACGATCTTGCCGTAATCGTAATCGCCCGCGTTGCCCTGTCCTAAAAGCGCGTCTTCATAGCGCGTTTCGTAATACTTATAGCCGACATAGATGCCCTCGGCATAGTTCTGGTAGCTGTATGTGCCGCCGACGCCGCTCGTCGTGCTGTCAATCAGCGCGCCGTCCTTGGTGAAGCGGAAGTCGCCGAAGTTCTGCATCGCGGGGGCCGAGAAGTTGTCGTATACGTAGGTATCGACGTTCTTGCCGGACGGGTTGATCTCACCGGTCAGCAGTTTGCCGAGCACCTCGACGCCGTCCTTGCCCGTACCGGACACCCACAGCACGGCGTCGATGTCATAGTCCTGCATGAAATCCATCTGCATCGCGTTGGTCGTGTGCAGAACAACGATGACCTTGTCGAAGTTGGCGGTGACTTCGGTGAGAAGATCGCGCTCTTCCGTCGTCAGCTCCATATAGCCCTTCGATTCGTCGCCGCCGAAACGACCCATGTTGCGGGGCAGGTCGCCGCCCTCGCTGCCTCCGCGGGACAGCACGACGATTGCCGCGTCGCTGTAATCCTTATAGCTTGCCTTCACTGCGTCGGTGTACTCGCTCTGCGGGACCTCGTCGATGGCCCACGTGCCCGCGATGCCGCCGTTGCCGAGGTTTGCACCGATGCCCCATGCGGTGTGCTTGGACTGCTTATAGAACTTGCGAAGCTCACCGTTGATCTCAAGGCCCGCTTCCTTCAAGCTGTCGAGGAATACGGTATCCTTCGTGCCGGTGATCTTTTCCTTCGTCATCCAAATCTGCGCGGTCTGGCCGAAGACGGAAACCTTGCTGCCCTTTTGAAGCGGCAGCGCGCTGTTATCGTTTTTCAGCAGCACCGTGCCTTCGGACACGATCTGCAATTCCAATTCCTTCTGTGCGGCCAGCAGCTCTTCCTCGGTCATCGTGATCTCGACGCCGCTGCCCTTCTGTCCGCCGACCGTGCCGAAATAGCTTGTTAAGGCACGGTCCCACGTCATTGCATAGCTTGTCGCAAACACGTTCAGCACGACGAGCGCCGCAACAACAATACACCAGATCGAAAGACGCAGCTTTCTGTTTGGCTTTTTTTTCATAGCATTTACCTCCCCTTGTCTGAAAAAGGGCCTACGGATAGGCCCTTATCGTCATAGCTTGCTTATTCCTTCGGCAGGGAGGCGATGAATGCGTCGAGCGTCTCGAACTGCACGGTCGCGTTGCCCGCCATATCCACGGTACGCATATATTCGCCGGGGATGATGCCGAAGTCGAACGCGAAGCTGAAGCCGCCGTCGCTCTCCTCATACAGCGTGTAGGTGTACTTATGATCGAGCAGATCGTCGTAGGTCTTGGCATCGTCGAGCGGCGTTTCCTTACGCATGGTCAGCGTGACTTCCTTGCCGTCCTCGGTGTCCTCTGCGGTCCAGAAGCCGTAGAACGTGAATGCACGTCCGCCGTAACCGGCCTGCTTGCCGCAGACGGAACCGTCTTCATACAGGTTGATCAAAAAGTCGTAAACGATGTTGTACTGCGGGTCGCCCATGTCCCAATGACCGGTGAACTGATACGCGATCGCCTTGTTCCAGTCGGTCGTGATCCAATCCTTGTAGTGCGCCCAATCGGCGGTCTCCGCCTTGGCTTCGGTCTTGGCTTCGGTGGCTGCTGCCGGTGCGGACTGACCGCAGGCGACAAGCGCGAACGCAGTAACGAGTGCCAACAGAATCGCAACAAATTTCTTCATCATTTTTTCTCCTCCTTCATTGGTTGCACATACACCATACCGCAGACGATTTTGTTTTACAATCGCATCTCCGTAACCGGTCTTTTTTGCCGCATAACCTTGTATTTTTCGTAAAACGGGATTAAAATATAAGTAATTTTCCGAGGGGAGTCAACCGGATATGATGCGGATCGCAATCGTGGAGGACGAGCAGGTGCACGCCGAGCGCCTGCAGGCGTATATCGAGCGTTTTCTGGCGGCAAAGGGCGACGAGGCCGTATTTTCGTTTTTTACCAACGGCGTCTCGTTTTTGGAAAACTACTCGGCCAAGTACGACGTGATCCTGCTCGATATCCAGATGCCGCACATGGACGGCATGGAGGCTGCAAGGCGCCTCCGCGCGCTGGACGATACCGTGCTGCTGCTGTTTGTCACAAGCCTTGCGCAGTATGCCGTCGAGGGCTATTCGGTCGGCGCGCTCGACTATCTTTTGAAGCCTGTCAGCTATCCGGAGTTTTCGCTGAAGTTTTCCCGCGCGTATGATAAGCTGCAAAAAAGCGCGGGGCCGGCGCTGTCGGTGCCGTCCGAAAACGGCGTTGTGCGCCTGTGGCCGGAGGAGATCCTCTATTGCGAGGTCATGGATCACCATGTCCATTTTCATACGCGCCGCGGCACATTTTCACAGTATGCCACGCTGCGCGAGGTCGAGGCGCGGCTTCCGAAGGATGCTTTCTCGCGCTGCAACCACTGCTACCTTGTCAACCTCGCCCATGTCGCCGCCGTGGAAAACGACGCGGTTCGGCTGCGCGGGCTGGACGAACCGCCGCTGCCGATCAGCCGCAACCGCAAAAAAGCGTTTCTTGCCGCGTTCGAGCAGAGCCTGTCCCAAAGAGGTGAAACGCCGTGATCTTTCATTGGCTGGCCGATACGCTCGGTATCGGCATCCGGCATCTGATGAGCTATTTTCTTTATATCACGCAGATGTCGCTGACGATGCTGCTGTTTGCGCGCGCCTATCGCCGCAAACGGCTCTACCCGCTGCGCCTTGCGGGAATGCTGGCAGGCGGGGTTGCGCTGGCCGTTCTGATTGCCAAGTGGCGAACCGCGATCCCCGACGACATCACCGCCGGGCATATCCTGTTCCGGTGCGTGTCGTATTTTGCTCTGTCGGCGTATGTCTACGGGATGCTGCTCGTCTGCTGTGCCGAAACGCCGTTCACGCTTGCGATCTGCTGGGCGGCGGTCGCCGCCTCGGCGGGCGTATTCACCAATTTCAATTATGTTCTCGTGTTTGCCGCCGGAAACGACCCGATGCAGAGCATGTCGTTTCTGCCGACCGGGAACTGGCTTGTCGATCTGTTGGTGTACTATGGTCTTCTCGTCGTCTTTTTGCTGATT
Source organism: uncultured Clostridia bacterium (assembly GCA_946185305.1). GTDB lineage: Bacteria > Bacillota > Clostridia > Christensenellales > CAG-138 > UBA3792. The sequence continues at coordinate 23,705 of CAMHJE010000005.1, forward strand.
GCTTCGCACCTGTTCGTGAGGCAGGCGCCGCGCTTTGCCGAAAATTCCAGGGACAACGCCGTCGTGCTGCTGCTGTGCATCGGCGTGGTGCTTGTGGACGACGTGATGATGAACGTTTCACGCCTGTTCGAACCGGAAAGCGCCGTACTTGCGCTGTGTCTGAGAATTGCGATCCTCGTATGCTTTGCTTTCGCGCTCGGGCTGCTGCTCGGCTTGATCAAATGGAACCGGCTCGGCACGGAGCTGACCGTCACCGAACAGCTGCTGCTTCGTGAAAAGCGATACTATCAGCAATCCAAGGCGAATGTCGAGTCGGTCAACCGGATGCTCCACGATCTCAAGCACCGGCTGAACGATATCGGGGACAAGCTGACGACCGAGGAGCTGAACGATCTGCGCCGCGCGATGGCGCTGTATGATGCGAACATCAAGACCGGCAACGAGGTTCTCGATACGATTCTCTATGAAAAGCAGCTCTACTGTCAGCAGAACGGCGTGCGATTAACCTGCATGGCCGACGGGGCGCTGCTGAAAAATATCTCCCCGTCGCTTTTATACTCGCTGTTCGACAACGCGATCGACAATGCAATGGAGGCCGTGCTGCGGCTCGACGATCCCGAAAGCCGCCTGGTGGCATTGACCGTCTCGCGCGAAGGAGAGCTTGCCGAGATCGTCGTGCGCAACCTTTATGATGCTTCGTCCGACGATGCCGTGACCGCCAAAGCCGACAAAAACCGTCACGGCTACGGCATCGCGTCGATGAAAACGGCTGCCGAGCGCTGCGGCGGCACGCTGATGATCGACCGGAGCGACGGCATCTTCACGCTGACCGTGCGCATCCCCGCCGCGTAAGGGATCATTCAAAACAACAAAGAAGCAGGTTTTCGCCTGCTTCTTTGCGTATACCGTTTATTTAATTGGTGTAGTTGTCGAAATAGCCCTGCACGAGCACGACCGGTGTGCCCTTGTCGCCGGAGCCGGAGGTGAGGTCGCACAGCGAACCGATCAGGTCGGTCAGCTGCCGCGGCGTGGTGCCCTCGGACGCCATCTGACCGACAAGGTCGTGATCCTTCTTGCGGATGCTCTCGGAGATCGCTTCGCGCAGCGCGTCGCCGGACAGCTCCTTATAGTCGTTGTCGGCAAGGTACTTGAGCTTCAGCTCGTTCGGTGTGCCGATCAGACCGCTCGTATAAGCCGGGCTGACGACCGGGTCCGCAAGCTCCCAAATCTTGCCCTGCGGATCCTTGAACGCGCCGTCGCCGTAAATCATGACCTCGACATTCTTGCCGGTCGCGTCCTTGATCTTGCGCTGGATGCTCGAAACGACGGGCATGCAGTCGCGCGGAAAGAGCTTCACGGTGTCCTCGGTGGCCTTGTTGGAGCCGAGCAGACCGCAGAAATCATTGTAGCCGCTGCCGTGGATCGGGGCGTTCAGGATATCGTCAAGCCCGCAGACCACATGCGCGCCCGCCGCCTTCAAGATGCGCTTGGTTCTCTGGCGGGTGTGGATATCGCAGGTCAGCACGTTCTTCGTGTAGGAGAGGATCGCGCGCGGGTTGTTCGCAAAGATGATCTCCACCTCCGCGCCGCTTTCCTTGACGAGATCGCCGTAATACTGCACGTAGTCCACACCGGTGAACGGATGGCGGTTGACGCCGAACAGCTCGCGGTATTTGGCAAGCGTCAGCACGTCGGAATACGGGTTCACGCCCGCTTCATCGAGCTGATCGAGGCTCACAAGCTCGTTGCCGACCTCGTCGGACGGGTAGCTGAGCATCAAAACGATCTTCTTGGCGCCCTTGGCAATGCCTCTGAGGCAGATCGCAAAACGGTTGCGCGAGAGAATCGGGAAAATGACGCCGACGGTCTCCCCGCCGAGCTTTTTGCGCACGTCTGCGGCAATGTCGTCCACGGTCGCATAATTGCCCTGCGCACGCGCCACGACCGACTCGGTGACAGCGATCACGTCGCGGTCACGAATGCCGAAGCCGTCGCTCTTGGCAGCGTCCAAAACGCTCTCGGTCACGATGGCGGCAAGGTCGTCGCCCTCACGAATGATCGGGCAGCGAATCCCGCGGGAAATGGTTCCGACGTATCTCTTGGCTTCCATACTTAAAAAGACTCCTTTCAAAGGGGCTTTGCCCCGTCAAAATCCGTAAACATTATACGATATTGCGGCTATCCGCACAAGTAAAAACCGTATAAAGGCAACCGCTTCGGTTATGCCAAAAACCGAACGGAGCGTTGCTTTTTGGAGATACGCCCCGGTTGCACTTCGTGCTTTTCCTGTCAAACGACCCGGCGCAGCATAAATGAATGCGCCCCGCAAAAGCGGGGCGCAGGTTGACGCATCGTATTCGGTCAGGGCTTCAGCTCGCGGTAGAGCGCGGCGTATTGCTTGGCGGAATTCTCCCACGAAACGTCCTTCTGCATATCGCGGACGACCATTTCGTCCCAACGCGTCCGGTCGGTGAAGTAGACCGTCTTGGAGCGATTGATCGCGTCGAGCAGCAGACCGGTTTCATAACGGTCGAACGTGAAGCCGTTGCCCTCGTCGGTGTACTGGTTATAGGGCTGCACAGTGTCCTTGAGGCCGCCGGTTTCGCGCACGATCGGCACGGTGCCGTAGCGCATGGCAATCAGCTGTGTGAGGCCGCACGGCTCGAACAGCGACGGGACGAGCAGCGCGTCGGAACCCGCATAGATCAGATGGGCGCGGCCTTCGTCATACATGATGTTCGAGCAGACGCTGCCCTTATACGCGTTCTCGAAATAACGGAACGAATCCTCATAACGAGGATCGCCGGTGCCGAGAACGACGACCTGCGTGTTGCCGTCAATCAGCTGCGGCAGGATCGCGTTGACAAGGTCAAGACCCTTCTGGTCGGTCAGACGCGAGATCAGACCGATCACGTACTTGTGATCGTCAACGTCGAGACCGAGCTGCTCCTGCAGAGCGCGCTTGTTGGCTTTCTTATCCAGAAGAACTGTTTCCGCGTTGTAGCCCTTTTCGAGCTTGCTGTCGGTCATCGGATCCCACTGCTCCACGTCGATGCCGTTTACGATGCCGCGGAGCTTATAGGAATGGTGACGCAGGTGCGCGTCGAGACCGTCGCCGTAGAACGGGGTCTGGATCTCGCCCGCATAGGTGTTGGATACGGTCGTGATCATGTCCGCATACGCAAGACCTGCCTTGAGCATGTTCGCATCCTGATAGCCGGTCTTGAACACGTCGATGTTGAAGACGGAATCAGGTAGACCGGTCCAATACTTCAGCGTCGGGATATTGTAGACGCCCTGGAACCGGAGGTTGTGGATCGTCAGTATTGTCTTGGCGCCTGCAAGCTGCGTGTTGGCAAACAGCGTCTTGAGGTATACCGGGACGAGAGCGGCCTGCCAGTCGTGGCAGTGGATGATGTCCGGCACCCAGTTCATATAGTTCAGTGCGGCAAGCGCGGCCTTTGCAAAGTAGCAGAACTTCGGGATGTCGTCCACAAGGTTCGTGTACGGGTTGCCGTTCGAGAAGAATTCCTCGTTGTCGATGAAGTCATACACGACGCCGTCCTGAATGTACTCCATAATGCCGACATAGAACGAGCGGCCGTCCGAGCACAGATCCATTTGGAACGCACCGCGGTAAATCATCTTCTCCTGCCACTTCTGCGGAATGCACTTATAGCGCGGCAGAATCACCTTGACGTCGCAGTTCTGCGGGATCAAAGCGCGCGGCAGCGCATACATCACGTCGCCCAAACCGCCGGTCTTGATGAACGGATAGCATTCCGAGCCGATGAACGCAACGCTTCTGCGCGGCTGCGGCAGCTCGGCTTCCTTAGCGGATTCTTCAACAACAGGCGCCGCTTCAACGGCTTCCTTAGCGGGTTCTTCAACAACAGGCGCCGCTTCAACGGCTTCCTTCACGGTCTCGACCGCTTCCGCAGCCTTTTCCACAACGGCTTCGACGACGGTCTTGGCAGTCTCGGCTGCCTCAACCGACTTCTCTTCGACTTTCTTCGCAAACGCTTCGATGGGCTGAATGTCCTCGGGCTTTACGGCAGCGAGCTTTTCGGTCATTTTCTTTTTCACGGAGGCTTTCTTTTGAGACGCTTTCTTTGCAGCGACCTTGGCGGCCTTCTCGACCTTTTCCGCAGTCGCTTCCGCAGCGGTCTCCACGGCCTTCGCCGTTTTTTTCACAGCCTTTTCGGCGGCAACGACGGTCTTGTTGGCGACAACGTCCGGATCCGCCATGACTTTCTTTCTTGACATAAACTGTATCTCCTTACTTCTGTAAACAGATGATAGTTGTGTTTTTCCTTTCGGCAACGTGTCCGCAAAGGAGGGACAACCGTCGCCCGACCTTCATTATATGCGGAACAGAAAAAATGTCAATAACACTACCCCCATTTTTTACGAAACCGCCAAAACGCAAGCGTTTTCGGACTTTTCCGCCATATGAAAACGGACGCATAAAGCGTCCGCGCGATGACAGAAAACTAATCTTTGGGGACAAGGTCGATCACGACGTATTCCGAAAACGTTCCCGTCTTGAACGGGATCGCCCAGCCGGAGATGCCGGAGGTCACGACAAAATCGGTTTGCCCGATGCGCGTCGTGCCGTAAAGAAAATCATTCGCGCCGATCCAAAGGCCGATCTGCCCCGCCGGGAAAATATGCCCGCCGTGCGTGTGACCGGACAGCACAAGGTCCATTCCGGCCGCAGCCTCGGCGGCGTAATCGTTCGGCTGATGGTCGAGCATCACGGTACAGCGCGACAGATCGAGCGCCTCGGTCAGCGCCGCGGCCGTCTGCCGGGATGGGAACGACCGGTCGAGCCGCCCGACAAGCTGCGCATTTTCACCGAGCGGCACGGTTTCATCCTCCAAAACGACAATGCCGTTTTGGGTCAGCGTGTCGCGCAGCTCCTTTGCGGTGAAATTGCGGTAGTTGCCGTAGCCCTCGTCATGGTTGCCGTAGACGAAGAAAACGCCGTACGTTGTTTGCAGCCTGCCGAGCGCCTCGCAGGCGGCGATCATATCGGCCCGGTCGCTGCCGTCATCCACAAAGTCCCCGACAACCACGACCGCATCGGGGTTTTCAGCTTGTATGCGCTGCAGCGCCTTGGGGAATTTGTTCCGGTCAAGCGTGATGCCGAGGTGGGAATCCGCGATCTCCACGATCCGCAGCGGGGCGTCGAGCTTGGCCGAGGGGAAGGCATAGCGCGTCACAGCGACGTGATGGGCGTTGTACCAGCCGATGGCAAGGTAGACGACCGTGAGCAGAATTGCCGCGCCGCAGCGCAGACCGTAGCGGGCGGGGCGCTTAAAGAGCTTGACAAAAACCCACCCGACAAGGTCGCAAAGCAGCAGGAAAAGCAGCAGATGCAGCAGCACCACGGCGACGGTCGCGCCGTTGAACACAAAGAACACACCGCACAGCGCGGGCGGCACGGCGGCAAGCAGCCACGATAAGAAACGATGTTTTTCGGCAAGCGCCGTCAGCAGCGGGACGCGGTGAAACCGCCGCACCATGTATACCATGCCGCCGATGGCCGAAAGCGCCAATATGCCCAGGATTGCCAACCACATGCGTGCGTCCTCCGATGTTTGCCGTCCTGAGATAGTATATCATTTTCGGACGGCGCAGGCAAGAAAAAAGAGGACAAAAAAGGACAGGCTTTGCCGCATTTTCAAAAGCGGCAAACAGGGCGTTACCTTTGATCCCGCAGCGCAAGCACCATGCCGGGGCGGCGGCTTGTGATATTGGCGATGCCGTGGGACAGCAGCCGCGCGGCAAGCGCCGGATCGTTCACGGTCCACGCCGAAACGGCAAGTCCGGCCGCGGCAAGCGCGTCCAGCACCTCGTCCGAGCAGATATCGCAGTTCACGTTGATCGCGGTCACGCCGTGCTTTCGGCAAAGCGCAATCGTGCTCTGCACCCATGCCGAAACGACGCCCGGCACTTCGCGCTCGGCACGGTGCGGGATCGGGATGTTCCAATAGGTGCGCCTGCGCACGGCGTCATCTTGCAGCGCCTCGGCGGAAACGGAGCCGGTGAGGAGCACGCGATCCTGTACGCCGTACATTTCGGCAAGCGTCAGCACGGCCTGTGCAAGCCCGGTTTCCTTGAGGTCGCAGTTGATGCGGATACGGCTGTCCCGCATCCTTTCGAACGCGTCGGACAGCAGCGCGCACGGCGCGTCGGTCGCATCGTGATACAGATACAGCGTACCGTCCGGGCGGCGGCGCACATCGACCTCGAACACGTCCGCCCCGCATCGGAGGGCATGCGCAAGGTAAGCGGGGGAATTGTCGGGCGTATCGTCGCAGCCGGAATGGGCGGTGACCAGGGTTTTCATAAATACATACCTCCGGAGTGAAATTTCTATGTACGGCGGCTCCGTTTTTTGCTATAATACGGATAACGAAAAGGAGGACGCAGCCGTGAAGTCTCGCAAACCGAATTTTATCATCTTTTTGACCGACGATCAAGGGTATGGCGACTTGTCCTGCATGGGCAACACCGATTTTCTGACGCCGCACATCGACGCGCTCGCCGAAAACGGCGCGCGGTTTACCAACTGGTACTCCAACAGCCCGGTCTGCTCGCCGTCGCGCGCGTCGCTGCTGACCGGCCGCTATCCCGGCCATGCGGGCGTCCGCGCGATCCTTGCGGGACACCGCCGCGCCACCGGTATCAACGCCTCCGCGCCGACGATTGCTTCGGCATTAAAGCCGCTCGGCTACCGCACGGCGCTCGTCGGGAAATGGCACCTCGGCCTTGCCGAGCAGAGCCGCCCGAATCAAAACGGGTTCGACTCGTTCTACGGCTTCATGGCGGGCTGCCTCGATTATTATTCGCACATCTTCTATTGGTCGATGGCGGACGGGCACACGAATCCGACGCACGACCTGTGGGAAAACAACGAAGAAATCTATGACAACGGGCGGTATCTGACCGAGATGATCTCGGAACGCGCGGTCGAAACGATCCGAAAGAGCAAGGACGAGCCGTTCCTGCTGTACGTCGCCTACAACGCGCCGCATTATCCGATGCACGCGCCGCAAAAATACCTCGACCGGTTCCCCGATCTGCCGTGGGACCGCCGGATCATGGCGGCGATGCTCAGCGCGGTGGACGACGGCGTAGGACAGATCTGCGACGAGCTCAAACGCGACGGGCTGTGGGAGAACACCGTGATCTTCTTCCAAAGCGACAACGGCCCCTCGCGCGAATCGCGCAACTGGCTCGACGGGCGGGCGGATCCGTATTACGGCGGCATGCCGGGGAGCCTGAAGGGGCACAAGTTCAGCCTGTTCGAGGGCGGCATCCGCGTGCCGGGCATCTTCTGCTGGCCGGGGCATATCCCCGCGGGGCAGGTGATCGACGAGCCGTGTGCGGCGATGGACGTTTTTCCGACGCTGCTGCAGCTGGCGGGCGGCGATCCCGCAGCCTATACGCTCGACGGCACGGATATCTGGGACGTGCTGACCAAGGGCGCACCGTCCCCGCATGAAGCGCTGTTCTGGGAGATGGAAGATCAAACCGCGCTGCGCGAGGGCCGCTATAAGCTTGTGCTGAACGGGCGGCTTGTCGAGGAGGAAACGCCGAAGGAGCCGGTGTTCTTAGCCGACCTTTCGACCGATCCCGGCGAGACCGTGAACCTTGCCGCCGCAATGCCGGAGCGCGTGCAAAGCATGACCGCGCGGGCAACGGCGTGGCGGGCGGATTTGGAGCGGTACTGGGAGCAGCATTACGCCGCAGCTTACCGCAGCCTGACATAAGTTATCGGAAGGTCACCTGTAAGGGCTGACCTTCTTTTATGGTGAGCGGCGCAAAGGCAAGGGCAACGCCGTCGTCCGCCGCCGACACCGTAAACGGAACCGGCTTGCCGCCTTGGGTCAGCGCCGCGGGAACGGCGCCGTCGGGCAGAAGGATCCGGCGGGCGGCCAATACGCCCTGCGCCACCACGAGCGTGCGGGATCGCGGCGCAGCCGTCACCGTTCCGAAGCCCTGCGACGTGAAAAACGGCGCGGTAAACGACGTGGCGGCGCCTACAGTGAACCGGAGCGTTTCGGCGGGCGCGTCATACGAAAAGCCGGACAGCGCCGAAAGCAGCGCAAAGCTCGACAGCGGCCGGTAGTAGAAATCGCCGCACTCGGCGTGGTTCCACATCTGCCCGAGCCGTTCATAGCGTTCCTGTACGGTCTGCACCAGCTGCAGGCCGTTTTCGTATGCCCCGGTCAGCAGCAGAAACGCCGCAAACCAGTATTCGATGCCGGACCAGTTCGCTTCGCCCTGGCAATTGCGGCAGGTGTACAGCGTCGTGCGCTTGCCCGCGGGGCAGCCTGCGTTGATCAGACCGCGTTCGGGTGAGAAATTGGTGCGCCATACGGTATCAAGCGTTTGCCGCACGGTCGCGTCGTCGAAAATGCCGCCGAGCCCGATCAGGCGGCAGAAGCATTCGCCGTCGAGCTGATCGGTCATGCAGCATTCGTCACGTTCGGCGCCGTCGTGCCAAAGATCGAAATACGCGCCGTTCCACAGGCGTTTGGCGGCGTCGGCGCCGCGGGCAAGCAGGGCACGCCATGCGGCGGCGCGGTCGGGTTCGTCCAAATCATCAGCGAGCCGCGCGGCGGCCTTCAGCGCGGCAAGCCACAGCACGGCGACGTAGATCGGCGTACCGGAGAACCGCCAAGCGTCATAGGTGTTGCGCTGCGTTTCCGTATCCGGCAGACCGTCTCCGTTGCGGTCGAGCGATTGCGTGCGATCCATTGCCGCGCAGACCGTAGGCCAAAGCGCCGTAAGCTGCGCCCGGTCGCCGGTCGCAAGCCAGTCACGGCAGACGAGCAGCACAAACTGCGGGTTCAGATCGACCCGGTCGAAGCCGTTGTCTACCGCGGAAAAGTCCGGAGAGAAAAAGTGCGGGATCGCGCCGTCCGGCCGCATGTGCGCCGCCGTCATGCGCATCTGCCGCAGCTGGAGATCGGGAAACAGGGCGCAAAGGCCGAATGTGCCGTGGTAGGAAATGTCCGTGGTATGCAGCCCGCAGGAGCCGAGCCCCTCCCACACGCCAAAGTCGCCGTTCTCGGCCCACCAGCTGCTTTTGACGAGCGTGGAAAGGTGGATCGAAACGGCGTCCGGGAACGCTTCGGGAAAGCTGCCGGTATACAGCGTATTGACAAAGGCGCGTACCTTTTGCAAAATCTCCGGGCGGGACTGCCAAAGGTACGTCCCGACCTCGGCGGCGTCCCGAAAGCGAACCGCATACCGGTGCCCGACGAACGCGCCGGACGCGCTGTACAGCGAAGGGAAGCACCACGAAAGCACAAACGGGATCTGCACAGCTTCGCCGGGGGCAAGCGTTTCGTGTACGCAAAGCGCACCGTCGCCCCATGCGCCGGCGTCAAGCTCTCGCAGATTCTTTAATAAGTAAGAAAGGGCTTCCCGCAAAAAGGACGGGTTCTCCATCCGTTCGCCGGCGCCTTGCCGCAGACGCTCGGCAATGCTTGCGGCGCAGGGCTGCTTTACGAGCGTGTCCCAAAGCGCGCGAGCTGCCTCATCGGAAAGCGCATACGGATCGGCATGCAGCAGCGTGGCGTCCAACCGCGCGGGCTGCGCCATGTCGGGCAGACGGCCGGTTCGATACAGACCGAACAGCGCCGACTCCTCTGAAACGCCGAGCGTGCCGTGCGCCACGAATTCATCCATATACCCCCGGTATTCGCCCGACAGGAACGAGATATCCCGCCCGGCGGCGGAAAGCGCCAAGCTCCCGCGATCCGGCGCGTCGGCTGTGTCAACGGCGCTCTCGGCCAAAATCGTCGTTCGCCCGTCTTGCCGCAGCACCCGGCAGCGACGGCCGCAGCTGTCCGCGCCCGCGGACACGATGCTTTTCAGCTTGCCCAAAAGCGCGATTCGAACCGGCGTTTTTGAACGGTTGCGCACCGAAAAGGTCAGGAAAAAACCGGGCGTTCCGGCGATATCCGCTTCATACGGGACGAACGGTGCGGAGGCCTCCAGCGTGACCGCCACGGGCAGAGCGTCGTCCCGGTAGGAGAGCGAAACGGTCGGAAACGTGCCGCGGTATTCGATTGCCGACACGGGCTTTGCAAACGAATACATGCGGGCGTTGTTGTCCCCGGCGCCGAAGCCGAGCCGCCGCAGCAGCACGCCGTCCCCGGTTTCGGTGCGCAGCGCAAACGACAGACTGCCGGTCAGCCCTTCGCCGTCGTCGGCGTCCGGCTCCTTGCGACAGTCGCGCCGGAAACGCGTCGGGTTGGCGATCTGCCAGGCGTGAAATTCGCCGTCGGGCCGCAGCTCGACGCTGCCTGCGCCGATGCCGCCGAGCGGGACGCCGCTTTGGATCGGCGGCCGGGTCACATAGGTTGCCATAAACGCCTCCTGCCGCTGTCGAAAAGACAGCTTTGTTTGTTCCAGTATAGCGGGGCGGAGCGCAGTTGTCCATGCACTTTCCCGCATGGGAACCGGGAAAACAAACCGCCTTTTTACGCCTGCTGTCCATGCCGCAGGGCACGGACGTTGCCCTCGTTTGTTTTGTCACAGGAAAACGCCCGCCTGTGCGGCGTAAAACTTACCGGTATGATCGTCGCAATATATCCGGCGCGCCTGTCGAATTTCATTTCGTTATGTAAAAATCGGATATAGCGTTTGTAAAAATAAAATGTATCTTTATTCACTTATATACAAGACTATACAAATTCGGTGCATTTATACATTTTTTAGCGTAAAAAACGATGAAATCGGAGGAGAAATGATCTAAATTGCGAGCATAGAAAATGCAAAAACGACGTAAAAAACGGAGCAGAATTACAAAAACAATTCCCAATCCTCCATGTTCGGAGGAATTTTTATCATGTAAGATAAGCACGTACGACAGGTCGGACATGTATTTTGTGTTCGGTCTGGACGGATCAATCATGCAGGAGGATGGACATGAAAAAACGTATTGCAGCAATGCTTCTGGCGCTGTGCATGATCGCGGGCGTTCTGGCGGGATGCGCCGGTCAGACGACGGCTCCGAGCACGACCGCGCCGGCGGCCGATCCCGGCACAACAACAACCGCAACGAACGACACGACCAAGCCTGCCGCTTCGACGGAGGCGCAGCCTGCGGCACAGGCGCCCGCAGAGGCAGCGATTGAAAAGGAAGCGCCGATGCTGGCCGAGCAGGTCAAGGCCGGCACGCTGCCCGCGTTGGAAGAGCGTATTCCGACGGCAGCGGACGTCTATGTGGAAACCGAATACAGCCCCGAGGAAACCCCGTCCTACGGCGGCGTCATTCGCACCTACAACAACGGTATGTGGTACTGGGGCCCGTTCTGCGAGGAGCCGCTGTTCCGTCTGAAGGACGACGGTACCGTGGAGCCGAACGTGGCCAAGGGCTATGACCTCTCCGACGACGGCCTCGTTTACACGATCCATCTTCGTGAGGGCATGAAGTGGTCGGACGGCACGCCGTTCACCGCGACGGACTGCGTTTACTACTACAACTACGTGCTGGTCACCGATGTGGACAACGAAACCGGCAAGGTATCCAAGTCCAACTGCGGCCGCAACTACGGCTGGTATCAGACCAAGGACGAAAACGGCATCATGCGTCCGGCGCAGGTTCGCTACGTCGATGACGTGACCTTCACGATCACGCTGTACAGCCCGAAGCCCACGCTGCTGCAGGCGATCTGCATCGACAATAAGTGGATGTTCTGCCCCAAAGAGTGGTATAAGGACATCATGGTCAATGACGCGAACGCCCCGCATTGGTCCGGCGAGACCGATCTGAAGCTGATCGGCGGCGAAGGCCTCCCGACGATCACCGAGGAAGAGGCGCTTGCAAACGCGCTGAAGAAGAGCCCGCTTTATAACTTTGAAAACTTCTCCAAGCTCGGCGATCAGCTCGGCTATCGCTACTGGCAGTATGCCGGCCGTCCGACGCTCCGTCCGTGGAACATCACCAACGCCCTGACCGATCAGACGCTCGTGTTTGAGCGCAACCCGTACTACTGGAAGGTCGATGCCCAGGGCCGTCAGCTCCCGTACATCGACACCGTTGAGTTTGTCGGCATGGATCAGAACCTGTGGGCACAGGAGGAGATTGCGGGCAACATCGACGTGGCGCGCTTCGATGCGGGCGACTTCCCGATCTATAAAGCCAGCGAGGCAGTCGGCAACTACACCGTCTATACCGAGATTTCCCCGAGCTGGAGCTCGGTGGGCCTCGAACTGAACCAGTCCTATAAGGATGAGCAGTATCGCAAGCTGTTCCAGAACATCGACTTCCGTCATGCGCTCTCCATCGCGGCGGACCGCAACGAGATCAATGAGATCGTCGGCAACGGCATGATGACGCCTGCGCAGTTCGCAGCGCCCGCGGGCACCGGCGACTATATCGAAGGCGCTCCCGAAAAGTGGACGGAATACGACGTTGCGGCGGCGAACAAGCTGCTCGACGGCATCGACGGTATCAGCAAGGAGCTGAATGCGGACGGCTGGCGCACGTTTGTCGGCGGCGAGCATGACGGCGAAGCGATCACGATTGCACTCGAAACCCGTGCCAACGCCCCGTCGGATGCACAGCTTGTCGCGCTGCTGGCCAAGTATTATAAGCAGCTCGGCATTCAGATCGTCGAATCCAACAACACGGACAACAATGCCCGCAACGAGCGTTACTATGCCGGCGATATCTTCATGGGCGCCGTCAACTCCAGCTCCGGCTCGTTCAACGTCATGATCCGTTCGGACGCTGTCTCGGCCTACCGCAACAACTGCGCGTTCACCGGCAAGTACGGCCTTGAGCACGCGGATGCGCTGACGCCCGAAGCCGGTACCGGTCTGGAAGAGCTTGTCAATGCGACGAAGGCTTTGATGTCGGCCAACACGCTCGAGCAGATGCAGGCTGCCGCCAAGCGGATCGCGCAGGCACATTACGACAATACGTGGGTCATCGGCTTCTGCGTGAGCGACAAGACCTATGACGCGGTGAACAACCGTGTACACAACTTCCGTCAGGGCTTCGTCAACTGCGACGAGCTCCGCTTCCTCGGCTACACCAAGCCGTACACATGGTTCGTAGACTAATATAGGCATGTAAGAATCGTCAGCCAGCAGTCTTTTATGGCTGCTGGCTGATTCTTAACCGAAGCGACGGCCGACGCGCGTCGTCGGTGCTCAGAGGAAATGGAGAGAGAGCATGGCAAAATTCATTATCAAAAAACTGTTGATCATGGTACTGACGGTCTTTTTGATCTCCTTTGCGGTATTCTTTATCATCACGCTGCCGCCGGGAGATTTTTTGACCAACTATATCGGACGGCTGCTGGCTGCGGGCGAGCGCGTCAATCAGGCGGAAATCGACGCGCTGCGTGCTTCGTATGCGCTCGATCAGCCGTTTGTCGTGCAGTTCTGGCGCTGGTTCAGCAATATCATTTTCCGCGGGGATTTCGGCTATTCCTTTTCGCTGTCCATGCCGGTCACGGCGATCATTAAGGCATATATCGTGCCGACCATGACGCTGTCCATCGTGACGATGCTGTTCACGTATCTGGTCTCGATCCCGGTCGGCATTTACAGCGCCGTGCATCAGTATTCGTTCGGCGACTACGCGTTCACGACGATCTGCTTTTTGGGGCAGGCGGTGCCGAACTTCCTCATGGCGATCCTTTTGATGTTCCTTGCGTTCAAGCTGACCGGCGACACGATGCTCGGCTTGTTTTCTCCGAAGTTTCAGAACGCGCCGTGGTCGTGGGAGAGGGTCGTCGATCTTTTGAAGCACTGCATCATTCCGGTGCTGGTCATCGGCCTCAACAACACCTGCGGCCTGATCCGTACGATGCGCAGTCAGATGCTGGACGAGCTGAACAAGAACTACGTCATGACCGGCCGGGCCAAGGGCATGAAGGCGCGCGCGATCCGCTATAAATACTGCGTCCGCGCGGCGGTCAACCCGATCGCATCGTCGATCGGCTGGTCGCTCGTCAATATCTTCACGGGCACGACGATCACCGCGATCGTGCTGAACCTGCCGTCGATGGGCACGGTTATGTATAACGCGCTGATCAATCAGGATATGTACCTGGCCGGCAGCTGGCTGTTCCTGATGGCGATTGCAACGGTCATCGGCACATTCATTTCCGATATCCTGCTGGCGTGGCTCGATCCGCGGGCGCGCAAAGAATACCTGAAGGGCTGAAGGAGGGAGCGATATGGAAACCATTGTGAAAAAAACGAACGCTTCTGCCCGCAAGCCGCAGGAAAAGAAAAGCGACAAGTATTACTATGCATCCCAATGGCGGCTGATGGGCCGCAAGTTCCGCAGACACAAGCTCGCGATGGTCAGTACGGTCGTGCTCGTGATCTTCTATCTGATCGCGATCTTCGGCAACTTCATTGCGCCGCAGGGCACCGAGCAGTACGATGGCAAGTATGTCAACTGCTCCCCCACGCCCGTGCATCTGTTCCATGAGGGCAAGTTCGTCGGGCCTTTTGTGTACGGCCTCAAGACCGAGCGCGATCCGGTGACCTATATGGCGCACTTTGCGGAGGACACCGAAAAGGTCTGCCGCATCCGTTTCTTCACGGAGGGCGATCCGGACGGCGCATACAAGTGGTTCGGGCTGATCGACTCCAACGTGCATCTGTTTGAAGCGGAGGAGGACGGCAGGATCTTCCTGTTCGGCACCGACAATATGGGCAGAGACCTGTTCTCCCGCGTTATTTTGGGCGCGCAGATCTCGCTGTTCATTCCGGTCGTCGGCATGCTGATGACGCTGGTGCTCGGCCTTGCCATCGGCTCGCTTGCCGGATATTTCGGCGGGTGGGTCGATACGGTGATCCAGCGAATCATCGAGGTCGTTCGCTCGTTTCCGCAGGTGCCGCTGTGGATGGCGCTGTCGGCGGCGATCCCCAAGACGATGAAGCCCGCGCAGGTGTTCATGCTGATGACGGTCATCCTCTCGCTCGTTTCGTGGCCGGGGCTTGCCCGCGTCGTGCGGTCGAAGTTCATCTCCGTCAAGAAGGAGGACTTCATCATGGCGGCGCGCATTTCCGGCGCGCCGGCGGATAAGCTGATCACGCGGCACATGATTCCGAGCTTTCTGAGCTACATCATCGTCGATATGACGATGTCGATTCCGAGCCTGATCATCGGCGAAACGACGCTGAGCTTCCTCGGCCTCGGCCTGCGCTCGCCGGCAACGAGCTGGGGCGTGCTGCTGCAGGAGACCAACAAGCTGGAAACGATCATGTTCTATAACTGGAAGCTGATCCCGATGATCTTCGTGTTCCTCAGCGTGCTCGCGTTCAACTTCATGGGCGACGGCCTCAGAGACGCGGCAGACCCGTATAAGTAAGGAGGTGCAGGGCTATGAGAAGCAACAAAAAAGACCGGGCCCAAGGCGAGTATACGATTGCGCCGGAGCACATCCTGGAGGTGAAGGATCTGCACGTCCATATTGCCGTGGACGATTACGACCTGCATGCGGTGCGCGGCGTCAATTTCTCGCTGAAAAAGGGCGAAACACTCGGCCTTGTCGGGGAGTCCGGCTGCGGCAAGAGCGTCACAAGCAAGGAGGTTCTCGGCATCAATCCGAACAACTGCAAGGGCACGGGGCAGATTCTGTACCGCACCAAATCCGGCAAGGTGCTGAACCTTTTGGAACTGAACCGCGACGGCGCCGTATACCGCGCGATCCGCGGCTCGGAAATCTCCATGATCTTTCAGGAGCCGATGACGGCGTTTTCGCCGCTGTACACCATCGGCAATCAGCTGGCCGAGATCATCCTGCTGCACGACCCGAAGGCAACCAAGGCGTCGGCGCGGGCGCATGTGCTCGAAATGCTGAAAAAGGTCGGCATTGCAAACCCGGAAAAGCGCATCGACCAGTATCCGCATGAGTTTTCCGGCGGCATGCTGCAGCGCGCACTGATCGCCATGATGCTGTGCTGCAACCCCGATCTTTTGATCGCGGACGAGCCGACGACGGCGCTCGACGTGACGATTCAGGCACAGATCCTCGAGCTGATGCGGAGCCTGCAAAAAGAATTCGGCATGTCGATTCTTTTTATCACACATGACCTTGGCACGGTCGCCAATATGTGCGATAATGTAGCCGTCATGTATCTGGGCGAGATCGTCGAGTACGGCACCGTGCACCAGATATTCCACAACCCGCAGCATCCGTACACGAAGGGCCTTCTGCGATCGCTGCCGAAGATGAACCAGAGCCGCGAAAAGAAGCTCTATATCATCGACGGCGTCGTGCCGCTGCCGGTCGAGCTGCCGCCGTGCTGCGGCTTCTATGACCGGTGCGAATACTGCATCGAGGGCGTCTGCCCGAACCGGATGATTCCGGAATTCACGGTGGAGCCGGGGCATATCGTGCGCTGTATGCTGATGGAACAGGGGGAAAAGCAGCATGGATAACGTTTTACTCGAAATCAAGCACCTGTCCAAGGTATACGAGGGCAAGGGCACGAGCGTAAAGGCGCTCAGCGACGTTTCGCTGACCGTGGAGCGCGGCGAGACCATCGGCATCGTCGGCGAATCCGGCTGCGGCAAGACCACGCTCGGCCGCTGCGTCGTGCGCGGCATCGACGCGACAAGCGGCGAAGTGCTGTTCCATACCGACGAGGGTGTGATCGACTTTCTGAAGATCAAGGGCGCGCAGATGCGCAAGTACCGCAAGGACATTCAGATGATCTTTCAGGATCCATACGCAAGCCTCGACCCGCGCATGACCGTGTTCGATATCATCAGCGAGCCGCTGCGCTACAACACCAAGCTCACCACCCGCGAGATCGAGCAGGCCGTGGACAAGATCGCCGAGCAGGTCGGTCTGAATAAAGCTTACCTGCGCCGCTATCCGCACGCGTTCTCCGGCGGCCAGCGGCAAAGAATCGGCATCGCGCGGTCGCTGATCCTGCAGCCGAAGCTGATCGTCTGCGACGAGGCGGTTTCCGCGCTCGACGTGTCGATCCAGGCGCAGATCATTAACCTTTTGGAGGATCTCCAAAAGGAATATAACCTCACCTATCTGTTTATCTCGCATGCGCTCAGCGTCGTCCGGCACATTTCGGATCGCGTCATGGTCATGTACCTCGGGCGCATGGTGGAGTTCGGCAAGACGGAAGAGCTGTTTGCCGAGCCGATGCATCCCTATACGAAGGCGCTGCTGTCCGCGGTGCCGCAGCCGGATCCGGATATTACGGTGAACCGTATTATTTTGGAGGGCGAGGTCCCGAACCCCGCCAATCCGCCGTCGGGCTGTCATTTCCATCCGCGCTGTGCCTATGCCACAGAGCGGTGCAGCAAGGAAGCGCCGCCGTTGGAGGAGCGGGACGGACGCCTTGTGGCGTGCTGGAACTGCGACGCATGCCGCGGTAAATAACGACAGGATCGGAGGTATCCCGTGAACAGGAATATCAGCATTCATATCAGCGACCGGTCGCATTACAACCTGACGCTGAACGTCTATAACTGCGGAAATCAAGATCTCGATCTGGATCGGCAGGAGCGGCCGGATCATTACATCCTGTACTTCGTCAACGAGGGACGCGGCTCCGTCACGATGCGCCACGCCACCTTCAAGATCGAGGCCGGACAGGGCTTTGTCGTGTTCCCCAGTGTGG
>CAMHJE010000006.1:0-38016 GCA_946185305.1 uncultured Clostridia bacterium
TACGCCGACGGCGACGTGACCATCTCCGCCGGCGGGGAGGAGATCACCATCCCGCTGCGCGACCAGATGAAGGCGCTGTTCACAAACAAGTACTTCGTCATTCTCACGGTCCTTGTCACGATCAGCGGCATCGTCGATAATTTCAAGGGCGGCAACGTGCAGTATTTCTACATCAAGTTCCTGCTCGGCGGCGCGGAAAACCCGCTGATGTATACGATCTATCAGATCGCCACCGGCACGCCGACCGGCATCGGCGCGATCATCGCTTACCCGATTGCGAAAAAGGTCGGCATCCGCAACATGACGATCGGCGGCTATGCGCTCGTGCTGCTCGGCAGCATCCTCGGCTGGATGTTTCCCAGTCAGCTTGTGCCGGCGGTCATCGCGGGACTTTTGCGCAACATCGGCATGATCCCGAACGCCTATATCTTTGCGACGCTGATGTGCTTTGCGTTCGACAGCGTGGAGTATAAATCCGGTCTGCGGCTCGAAGGACTTTTGGGCGTTGCGATCATCACGGCGGTTCAAATGCTGATCTACGCGCCGTTTGCAGGCGGGTTCGAAGCGTCGATCTTGCGGCTCGGCTTTGTGGACGTGGAGGGCGTGATCCCGTCGGCGGAGGTTACGCAGTTCATGACGCTCGCGTTCTATCTGTTCGATATCATTTTGGCTGCGGCAATGGTCGTGCTGCTGCCGTTTGTGGATGTGGAAAAGCATCTGCCAAAGATCAACGCCGAGCTGCTGCGTCGCAAAAAGGAAGCGGTGCTGGCGCGCGGCGAGGAATGGGTGGAGCCGGAGGAGCTCGAACGGCGGGAAAAGGAAGCCGCTGCTGTTGCGCATGAACAGAACCGCATCCACGATCTGAAAGAGTATTGCGAGAAGAAGGGGCTCGACTTTGCAGCCGAAAACGCCAAGTATCTTGCCAAGGAGGCCGAAAAGCAGCGCAAGGCTTCCGAAAAGGCCGCAAAAAAGGCGGCGCGTAAAGCCAAATGATGCTCGATTTCAATGACAACTGGACGTTTTGCCGCGAAGGCGAAACGTCCTTTCCGATCACGCTCCCGCACGACGCGATGCGGCAGGAGCCGCGCGACGGGTCTTTGCCCGGCGGCGAAACGAACGGCTATTTTCCCGGCGGCGTCTACGTCTACGAAAAGCGGTTTACGCTGCCCGCAAAGGCGCTCCATGCATCCGCCTTACTGCACTTTGAAGGCGTTTACCGCAACAGCACGGTCACGGTCAACGGCAAGCTCGTTTGCGCCCACCGCAACGGCTTTACGCCGTTTGACGCGGACATCTCGGACGCCGTGCAGGCGGGCGAGAACACGGTTTCGGTGCGTGTGGACAATTCGCTGCTGCCCAATTGCCGCTGGTACACCGGCAGCGGCATCTATCGCCCGGTGACGCTGCTTGTGCGTGACAAAGCACACATCCATACGCTGCGCGTATGTACCGTGTCGCTCGATCCCGCTGTGATCGAGGTCGAAACCGACGCCGACACGGTCGAGGTATATGACGGGGAGCGGCTCGTGGCTTCCGGCGCGCCGGGAGAGCTGACGATCCCCCGCGCGAAGCTGTGGAGCGCCGAGACACCGTATCGGTATACGCTCGTTGCCAAAAGCAAAACCGACGAGCGCCGTCTCCGCTTCGGCATACGGACTTTGACATGGAGCGCCCAAAAAGGGCTGCTCGTCAACGGCAGGGCGGTCAAGCTGCGCGGCGGGTGCATCCACCACGACCACGGGATCTTAGGCGCTGCGGAATATGCGGAGGCGGAACGGCGGCGCGTGCGGATCCTGAAGGAACAGGGCTTCAACGCGATTCGCACCGCGCACAACCCGGCGTCATGCGCGCTGCTTGACGCATGCGACGAGTTTGGTGTATACGTCATGGACGAAGCGTTCGACGGATGGTATACGCCCAAGACCTATCACGATTACGCGCGGGATTTCGACGCGCATTGGCGGGAAGATCTTGCGGCAATGGTCGAAACAGCGTACAATCATCCGTGTGTGATCCTCTATTCGATCGGCAACGAGGTCAGCGAAACCGCCGCGGCAAAGGGCGTAAGCTTGTGCGCCGCGATGCGGGACGAAATGCACCGGCTCGATCCGACGCGTCCGGTCACGGCGGGGATCAATGTGCTGCTCGACGTGTATGCGCGGCTCGGGATCGGGGTCTACCGCGACAAGGGCGACTATCGACTGGAACCGCTGCCGAAGGGCAGGGCGTATCGGGAAAAGAAAACCGGCTCGGCGTTTTTCAACTACTGGGCGGAAAAGCTCGGCTGGCTGTTCTTTGTGATGAGCAAGGGGCGGCTTGCCGAACGCGTCACGGGGGATATCGCACCTGCGCTCGATGTGCTCGGCTATAACTATGCGTCGAGCCGCTACGATATCGACGCGGCAAAGCACCCGGAGCGGCTCACGGTCGGCTCCGAAACGATGGCGGGCGACCTTGCCTATAACTGGGCGCGCGTGCAGCAATACCCACAGCTGATCGGCGATTTTGTCTGGGCGGCATGGGATTACCTCGGCGAATGCTGCATGGGCTGGACGTACCAAAGCTATCCGGGTCTGCCGCTGTTTGCGAACCAAGGCATGATCGACGGCACCGGCCTGCCGCTCGCGTCGATGGCATACCTGCAGACCGTGTGGGGGCTTCGCAAATCACCGTACATCGGCGTGCGCCCGCTGAACCACGCGCACGAAACGCCGAGCAAGGGCGCGTGGCAGTTCACCGACGCGCTCGAAAGCTGGACATGGCACGGCTTCGAAGGCGTCATGGCGACCGTCGAGGTCTATACAAAAGCGCCGCGCGTGCGGCTGCTGCTAAACGGCAAGGCGGTCGGCACGGCAAAAGCGAAGGCATACAAGGCAATTTTCCGCGTTCCCTACGCGCCCGGCACGCTGACCGCCGAGGCGCTCGATGAAAACGGAACGGTTCTGTCCTGCGCATCGCTTTCGACCGGCGGGCGGGAAAAGGCGATCACGATACGGCGCGAGCAGGCGGCAGTGCATGCGGGCGAGGTGTTCTTTGTACCGGTCGAGCTGACCGACAGGCAGGGCATTTTGCAGCCGTACCGCGAGGAGCCGGTTTCGATGGAGGCCGATAACGCAGAGCTGCTCGGCTTCGGCAGCGCGCTCTATAAAACGAACGAGGACTTTTTGACGCCGACGCATACGGCCTATCGCGGCAGAGTGCTGGCGGTTTTCCGGGCGGGCGAAGCGGGAACGGTCACGGTCACGGCGACCGCGGCAGACGGACAAACGACAACGCAGACATGGGAGGCAACGGCATGAAATATCAATCCTTCGGCGCAACCTCGCCCGTAGAATCCGCGCGCGAAAGGGCACATAAGGCGCTTTCCCGCGAGGCGGCGGGGGAGGGCATCGTCCTTTTGGAAAATCGCGGCGCGCTGCCGCTGCAAACCCGCACCGTCGCGCTTTACGGCCCCGGCAGCCGCATGACGGTCAAGGGCGGTTCGGGCAGCGGCGACGTGCGCGAGCGCAAAAGCGTCACCGTGGAGCAGGGGCTGTTAAACGCGGGCTTCACGCTTCCGACGACGCTCTGGATGGACCGGTTCGAGCAGAAATACAAGGCGGAGGTCGCCGCGTGGCGCGAGCGTGTCGAGCAGAGCATTCGCGGCTACGGCCCGGCCCGCACGATGCAGATGTTTTTCAAGATCGGGGAACAGCCGATGCCGTTTCCCGCCTGCACGCCGATCCTGCCCGACGAGCTGACGGACAAGGCCGATACCGCGATCTATGTGCTGTCGCGTCAGGCGGGCGAGGGCAACGACCGCCGCGTGGAAAAGGGCGACTATCTTTTATCCGATCTCGAAGCCGAAAGTCTCAAAACCCTTTCCGAACACTATCGAACGCTGATTCTTGTACTGAACTGCGGCAGCGTGCTCGACCTTTCGATCCTGGAGGAAACGCGCGTCGACGCCGTACTGTTCATGGGGCAGGGCGGCATGGAGGGCGGCAGCGCGCTTGCGGATATTCTGACCGGCGCGGTCAATCCCTCCGGGCGGCTCACCGATACGTGGGCAAAGCGGTACGCGGACTACCCCGCCGCCGATACGTTCGGTCACCGCAACGGCGATTTGGAAAACGAGGACTACGCCGAGGGGATCTATGTCGGCTACCGCTGGTTCGACAGGCACGGCGTCGCGCCGCGCTATCCGTTTGGGTACGGCTTAAGCTATACGACCTTTACGCAAACGGCAAAGCGCCTGACGGAAACCGCGCTGACTGTGACGGTGCAGAACACCGGCGAAGCGGCGGGCAAGGAAACGGTGCAGCTCTTTGTGTCAAAGCCCGCGGGGCGGTACGACTGCGAAAAACGCGCCCTGCTGGCCTTTGCCAAGACGAAATGCCTTGCGCCCGGCGAATGCGAAACGCTGACCGTGCCGTTCGACCTTTGGCAGATCGCAACGTTTGACGAGGAACGAAACGCGTTTGTGCTCGAAGCGGGAACGTATACGTTCCTTCTGGGCGACGCGCCATGCGGCACGATCACGCTTGAAAAGGAGCGCGTGCGGCCCGTCGAGGGCGAACAGCGCGAACCGGCGTTTTCGGAGCGTGTGCAGAAGCTGCTGGCTTCGCTGTCGGATCAGGACAAAATCAAGCTCGTCACCGGCGGCGGCTATCCCCTAAAGGCCTACAACAATGTGATGGGCGCGGCGGGGAGGACCTGCACGACGCTGCTTCGCAAGGGCATTCCGAATATCGTGATGGCCGACGGCCCTGCGGGGGTGAATGTCGTGCCGGTCGTGTCCGTGATGAAAAACGGGCTGCCGGGCTATAAGGACGGCATCCCGGCGGACTGGAAGTGGGGCTGGGTGAAAAAGACGGAGCCGGTTTTGCGCTTTTTCTCACAGGGCGGCAAAAACTATTACCGCTATATGACCGCGTGGCCGAGCGAAACCGTGCTCGCCCAGACATGGAACACAGAGCTATTGGAGCGCGTGGGCAGCGCGATCGGCACGGAGATGCGGGAGATCGGCGTTTCGGTCTGGCTCGCGCCGGGCATGAATATCCACAGAAGCCCGCTTTGCGGCCGCAACTTTGAGTATTACGCCGAGGATCCGCTGCTGTCGGGCAAGATGGCGGCGGCGGTCACGCGCGGCGTGCAGGGCGTGGGCGGCGTCGGCGTTTCGATCAAGCATTTTTGCTGCAACAATCAAGAGGACAACCGCACGCACGTCTCGGCGAATGTGTCCGAGCGCGCCCTGCGCGAAATCTACCTGCGCGGCTTTGAAATCGCGGTGCGGGAGGGCAAGCCGTGGACGGTGATGAGCTCGTATAACCGCGTGAACGGAGAATACGTCTGCAACAGCCGCCGGCTTCTGACCGATATTCTTCGCAACGAATGGGGCTTTACCGGCCTTGTGATGAGCGATTGGGGCGCGACCGATCCGTGCTCGCACGCCGAGGGCGTCAACGCGGGCAATGACCTCATTATGCCGGGCAGCAAGGCGGTTGCAAAGAAGCTTGAATCCGATCTGAAGGCGGGCAAACTCGACCGAGCTGCGCTGCACCGTTCGGCGGGGCGCGTGCTCGAACTGGTTTTCCGAAGCGAGACATGCAGGGATTTCTGAACCGGAGGAAACAGGTATGAACATCGATATTACGCGCACCGCGCCGACGACCCCGACCGACTTTTCGTGGCAGGAGGGCATGGGCAACTGCCATGCGTATCTGCTGCACCGGACGGACGTGATCGAGCATATCCGACTCGCACACGACGAGCTTGGGATCAAGCGCATCCGCTGTCACGGCGTGCTCGACGACGATATGCTGACCTATCAGCGCATGGGCGATTGTCGGATGTTTTCCTCCGTGCCGGGAAAGAATAAAATCGAGGAGATCAACTTTCGACAGGTCGGCCACGTCTACGACAATCTGCTGTCCGCGGGCGTGCGTCCGTTCGTCGAGCTTTCCTTCATGCCCTCCGCGCTGGCAAGCGGAAAGAAGCTGGGGCTTGCCTATGACCCCAACATCACCATGCCGAAGTCCCTCGACGCGTGGAGCGATTACATCCGCCGCTTGATCCGCTTCCTTCTTGCCCGCTACGGCGCCGAGGAGGTGGAGAACTGGTACTTCGAGGTCTGGAACGAGCCGGATCTTTCCTGCTTCTTTGCCGGAACGCAAAAGGATTATTGCAAGCTCTATGAGGCAACGGCAAGGGCGATCAAGAGCGTGGACGAACGGCTCCGCGTCGGCGGCCCCTCCACCAGCGCCTGCAAGTGGATCCCGGCGTTTCTGGATTTCTGCGAGAGGAACAAGGTTCCCTGTGATTTCGTCTCAACGCACCATTACCCCGGCGACGCCTTCGGCAACTTTATCAATCTTGCAAATGTCAAGCACATGTTTTCATCGGCGATGCGCGCGGTAAAGAATCACACCGACCTCAGCGACGCCATGACGGATATGTTCTTCCTGCCGGAAGACGCCAAGCGCTGGGACAAGGGGACGCTGGCACGCATGGACAAGGCGGCCAAGGCGCAGTGTAAGGACAAGCCGCTGTTCATTACCGAGTGGAATTCCATGGCGGTGTTCGGCTCGCCGGTTCACGACGAGAAATATTCCGCGGCCTTTGCGGTCAAATCCTGCCTCGATCTCGACAATACGCTCGGCGCGTACATGTTCTGGTGCTGCTCCGATCTCTTCGAGGAACAGTTTATGCTGCCGAAGCCATTCGTCGGCTCCTTCGGGATCGTCTCCAATGACGGCATCCCCAAACCCAACTTTTGGGGCTTTAAGATGCTCTCGAAGCTTTACCCTCAGCGGCTTTTGCTGCCGCAAACCGACAAAGTGGACATGGGTGCTTTTACCGACGGGACGAACGTGCAGGTTCTGCTGACGCCGCAAAGCGGGGACTATTACGAAAACAAAGCGTATACGGTCAGCCTGTCCTTCGATGTTGCCGCAAGCGATGTCACCGTGCAGCGCATCGACGACGAGCATTGCAACCCGAAGCGTTTATGGCAGCAGATGGGCAGTCCGGACAATCTGACCCGCGCGGAGGTCGAAACGATCAAGGCGCAGTCGCGGCTTGCCGCAAAGCCGCTGCCGTTTGCCGTGGACGAAGGCCGAACCGCGCTTTCAATCACGCTTCGGACAAACGATGTTGCGCTGATCACCGTCAAAGCATAAAGGAGCCGCCATGCCGAATCCGTTTTTGCCCTTAACCGAATATGTACCCGACGGCGAACCGCATGTGTTCGGGGATCGGGTCTATCTTTACGGGAGCCACGACGCGCCGAATTCCACCCGTTTTTGTGTGAGCGACTATACGGTCTGGTCGGCCCCGGTGGACGATCTTTCCGACTGGACATGCCACGGCGTCACCTATCGAAAGGAGCAGGATCCGCGTTCGAAGCCCGGAAAGCCCGTCGATTTCTATGCGCCGGACTGCGCGCAGGGGCCGGACGGCAGGTATTATCTCTATTATTTTGCCGCCGGTCCGAATACCAAGCCCTTCGGACCGCTGAGCGTCGCCGTCGCCGACAGACCGGAGGGGCCGTTCGAGTATTACGGCGATATCCGCTATCCGGACGGAACGCCGGTTTTGAAATATCTCACCAACGATCCCGCCGTTTTGAACGACAACGGGCGCATTTGGCTTTACTACGGCTGGGGCTTGGGGCGGGATTTTCGGTCGAAGCTCTTTTCGCCGCTTCTGAACTATGTGCAGCATAGGCTGTTTTTTCGCCCGGTCGCGGAAATCAAGACGACAAAGCCGAGCATCCTCTCCTGCGCGTGCGTGGAATTGGAGCCGGACATGCGGACGGTGAAATCGGAGCCGAAGGCGGTGCTGGACAGCAAGACCACGGCGGATCCGTCGAGCGCGCTGTACCGCCACGCCTTTTACGAGGCGGCGAGCATCCGCAGATTCGGGGATCTCTATTATCTGCTCTATTCCTCCGGCGAGAACAACGAGCTCGCCTATGCGACCTCACGCTTTCCCGACCGGGGCTTCACCTTTCGCGGCGTGGTTATTTCCAACAGCGATTTGGGATACCTCGGCAACACAAAGCCGAAGAACAACGCCGGTACGATCCACGGCGGCATCGAGAACATCGGCGGCAAATACTATGTGTTCTATCACCGCTGCACCAACAACACCGACTTTTCCCGGCAGGCGTGCGCGGAGCCTATCGAGATCAGCCCGGACGGCACGATCCGGCAGGTCAAGGTCACAACCCAAGGGCTGCAGGGTGCGCCGCTTCCCGGCGTCGGCGCCTATCCCGCGGCGATTTGCTGCAACCTCATCACGACAAAGCCGATTCGTCTCGGCATAGGCCGGCAGCAGACCATGCCGCGGATCACGGAAAAAGACGGCGTCACGCTCCTTGCCGACTGCACCGCCGGCACAAAGGCGGTCTATCGGTATTTTGATCTTTCCGGCACGCGCGGCATACGGGTGGACAGCCGCGGGGACGCCGCAATCGCCGTCAACGGCCGCCGACTTGACATCGCAGGCTTTGCGCCGCTGTCGGGCGGGGCCAGGGAGACATTGACCGTTGAGGTGCTTTCGGGCAAGACGGATATTCTTTCGTTCACATTCACAGCATAAGGAGGGCGCATGAGCACATTTCCGAGCGATTTTCTATGGGGCGCGGCTGCGGCTTCGGCGCAGATCGAAGGCGCGTGGAACGAAGGCGGCAGAACGCCGAGCATTTGGGACGTTGCCACGAAAAAGCAGATCAAGCGCGGCGAAACCTGCCATACCGCCTGCGATCACTACCACCGTTGGCGGGAGGATGTGGCGCTGATGAAGGAGATCGGGCTGAAAAGCTACCGCTTCTCCATCAGCTGGTCCCGCGTGATCCCGGAGGAGGGCAGGGTAAACCCGGAGGGACTGAAATTCTACTCCGAGCTTGTGGATGCGCTGCTTGCGGCAGGCATCGAGCCGCTTGTCACGATCTATCATTGGGACATGCCCCTGTGGGTTTACAAAAAAGGCGGCTGGCGCAGCGAACGCATCGTGCCGCTGTTTCGGGACTTTACGAAGGTCGTCGTAGACGCGCTTTCCGACAGGGTTCGCTGGTGGATGACCATGAACGAGCCGGGCTGCTTTATTATGAACGGCTATCTGCAGGGCGTTCATGCGCCTTTCAAGCGGAACTATACGGCGCTTTCGAAGCTCACCCGCAACTGCATGCTCGCCCACGCGGAGGCCGTCAAGGTGATCCGTCAATACGCCAAGAAGCCGCCCAAGGTAGGCGTGGCGTTTTCCAGCGGCGCGTGGGTACCGGCGCATGAAACGCCGGACGAAATCGAAGACGCCCGAAAAAAGACCGTGGAAACCGACAACGGCTTGATGGCAAATCGCTGGTGGATGGATCCGATGCTGCTGGGAAAGCCCGTAAGAGCCTACGGCATTTTCGCCACCCATGAAAAAGACATGGTAGCCGTCTGTCAGCCGTTGGACTTTGTGGGGCTCAACATCTACACTTCTTTTAACTATGCCGAATGGGGCGGCGGCAAAAAGCCCGATCCGGGCATGGCGAAGAACAGCCTCGGCTGGGTCATTGACGGGCGGGTGATGTATTGGAACGTGAGGTTCGTTTACGAACGTTACAAGCTGCCCATCCTGATCACGGAGAACGGCCTTGCCGCAAACGATTTTGTTTCTTTGGACGGGAAGGTTCACGATCCGCAGCGCGCAGACTTTATTTGCCGCTACCTAAGGGGCTTAAAGCGCGCGGTCGATGAAGGGATCCCGGTACTGGGCTATCAGCATTGGTCCATCATGGACAATTTCGAGTGGGCGGAGGGCTACGATCCCCGCTTCGGGCTCATCTATGTGGATTTCACAACGGGGAAACGGATCATCAAGGACAGCGCCCGGGCGTATCAGCGGATGATCGAAACAAACGGCGAAACCATATAAAGCATTCCATCAAAGAAAAGCATAGGCGTTTTGATAAGCTGAACGTGCTATCCTGCCAGCAGGGTACAGGAAAGGGGATTCAATATTTCTGCTGTTACGAAGCGAGGCAAACCGGTTTCGGCCGCTCTTTTCAACAGCCCGTTCCCTGCGTGCAAATCCTTACAAAATCGAGACAACTTTTTTCGGCGCTTGTGCTACAATAGCGGTATTGAAGCAAGGAGCCGAACCGGATGAAACGAAGCCTTCTCATACTGTGCTGTCTAACACTGCTCGCGTGCGTGCCGACACCGGAAACGGAATATGTCGTGAACAAGGGCGATGATACGCTTACGCAAAAGTTAGCGGCATCACCGTTGCCGGTCGTGACGGCCTCCGTTGAAATGGAAGGACAAATGTCGGAATCGGACACGATGGAAGCCGCGCAGACAGCTGCACCGCGTTCGGCATTTCCCCCGCGATGGGATGAGGAAACGCTGCTGTCAAGCGGACGCACACTTTCGGTACACACCGATCTCGAAACCAAGTCTGACGACGTCTATCCGGTGTATCGCACACGCACCGTCGAGATGGATGTGCAAACCGGCGTCGAAATCCTGTCCGCATTACTGCCTCCGCCGATCTCGGTGGAGGAAAATACAACGACTAAGCGCGGATGGACCGAGCAGTTCAAGGAGTATTTAGCCGAGGTGGAAGCGCAGCAAGCCTATATTGCAGGCGGGCGTACCGAGACGGATCACGACGATGCCCTTTGGTCGGACGAGGAAATCGACAATAGATGCCAATGGTACATGGAGCAGATCGCTGCCGCGCCGGACGCGAACCGCCGGGAGGAGGTTTCGGACTATACGGGGCTGACGATGAACAGCCAAAACGTCTACCGGCTTGCAAACGGCGAACGCGTTTTGACGCGACTGCATGGCAACGGCTTTTCGCTTGTACGCGGGGCACTTGCCGAAAGCGTTTATTTGTACCCGGAATTTCTGTATGAACAGAGCCAAGACCCGCTTCGTGCGGAGGAATTTAAGGATTATCCGACGTGGAAGCCCGTCACGCTCGCCTATAAGGACGCCGAAAGCGTCGCCCGGGAAACACTTGATGCACTTGGATTATCGGATTTCGTTCCCGTGGAAGCGGAGAAAGCCAATCTGTGCGATCAACGAAACGGCATTTTGGGCACGGCATTTGCTGCGGGATGGCGCTTCCAATGCCGCAGAGCAAACGGCGGCTATCCGTTGCTGCCCCAAACATGGGAATTTGACAGCATATTTCAATATGGCGAAGGCGACGAATGGGCGGTGAACAAGCGAATCGAGGACGAGGTCGTTTCCCTGTTCATTGATGAAAGCGGCGTGCGCCGGTTTACGTGGTCAAATCGAAAGACCGTCGTCGGAACGGAAAACGAAAATGTTGCGCTGCTGCCGTTCGATGTGGTGCAAATGCGCGTCCGAAACGCGTTCAGCGCGGGTATACGCACTTTTCCGGACACGGACGCGCCGCCGATCGAGGTGTATCGCATGGCGCTTGTGACCAAGACGCTGCGCATCAAGGACAGCGACGACTGTTATGAGATGCCGTGCTGGTGCGTCTGCTATAGGATGCAAACCGGGGAACAGCGCGAGCCCGGCAGCGCGCAAAGCTGCATCTATATCAATGCCGTGGACGGCTCCGTTGTGCATACGGTGATGGGGCGGTAGGCGCGGCAGAGGGCTGAAAATGCGTCCAAAAAGCAAATTTTGCATGAACGGATGCCAAAAGCCCTTGCGGACGCGCGGATTCGGTCGTACACTGAACGCATGGAACAGAGAAAGACGATAGATTTATCCGAACTGATCGACTTATCCGATATGGAGCCTGCGACCCCGACGCCGGACGCCGCTGTGCCGGACGACGCCGCGCAGCCGAGCCCTGCCGCGACCGAACCGCAAAAGTCGGACTTTTTTGCAAAGATACTTGCGGCGGGCAAGGCTTTTTTGACATGGCTTTGGGGCAAGCTGAAGGCGTTTGCCGCATGGCTTTGGGCGAAGCTGAAGGCGCGGTGGGCGTGGTTTAAGGTGCAGCCGCCGGAACGGAAACGGCTGGCCTTGGCGGGCGCGGCGGCGTGCCTTGCCATCGTGCTCGGCCTTACGGCGGTGGTGATCGCGCTTTCGACCAACGCGCGGCGGGTGGCGGCAGCGGCGGCCATGGAAGCCGAGCCGAAGCCGACGGCGGTGCAGCGCACCGTCCTGCCCGAAAACGCGGACGAGCTCGGCCCGACCGAGGATTGGGAAGACTTTGCCGCGGCGGACACGGAACCGCTTTATACCGCCCTGAAAAAGCATGACACGAGCGATGAGGTCACCGTTCTGCAGGAGCGGCTGATCGCGCTCGGCTATCTCGAAATCGACGAGCCGACCGATTATTACGGCAGCGCGACCGAATACGCGGTGAAGCTGTTTCAGCGGCAGCACGACCTTGAGCAGGACGGCGTTGCGGGGGATCAGACGCTGACGCTGCTGTATTCCGACGAGGCGCAAAAGTATATGCTCAAGGAGGGCGCCGAGGGACGCGACGTGAAGATGCTGCAGGAGCAGCTGGTCGATCTCGGCTACCTTTCGTCGAAGCAGGTGGACAGCGTTTACGGCGAGGTCACGCAGGCCGCAGTCGTGGCGTTTCAAAAGCGCAACAGCCTGACCGCCGACGGCAAGGCGGGAGAAAAGACGCTCGAAAAGCTGTACAGCGACGACGCCAAGGTGTCGAGCGAGCTTGCCGCCAAGCAGAAGGCCGAAAAGGAAGCTGCCGAAAAGAAGGCCAAGGAGGAAGCCTCCAAGGCCAAGGCGCAGCAAAAGGCCGAGGACGCGGCAAAGGCCAAGAGCACGAAGATCAACAAGTTTATTTCGGCGGCGCAGTCCAAGCTCGGCTGTGAATACATCCTCGGCGACCGCGGCCCGGACACGTTCGACTGCTCCGGCTTTGTATGGTATTGCTTAAAGCAGGCGGGCGTCTCCACGACGCGGCTGAACGCGGCGGGCTATTCCAAAAAGTCCGACTGGAAGGAGATCAAGTCCTTCTCCGACGTGCAAAAGGGCGATATCCTGTTCTTCCGGAGCAACGACTCCGCGAAGGTCAGCCACACCGGCATCTACATCGGCAGCGGCATGATGATCGACGCTTCCTCCGGCAACGGCAAGGTCGTCAAGCGCGCAGTCTCGTCGTACTGGAAAAAGAACTTCGTCAATGCCAGACGCCCTTGGTAACGCAAACCGCAGAACGAAACAGACAGCAAGAGGCAGGCGCAAAATGCGCTTTGCCTCTTTTCTTTTTCGCGGTTCGGTGCTATACTGTCCATAGGGTTATTCATTTCGATGAATAACGTTATTCCCGATTTGTGATAACGGGAGGGTGTATGCGCGATTCGTGCGGGCGGGAAATCCGATATCTGCGCATCTCCGTCACCGATCTGTGCAACTACCGCTGCCGGTACTGCATGGACGAGGACGGGGTTAAAAAGCGTGCCCATCGGGATATGCTTTCGTTCGAGGAGATCACGGAGATCACCACGGCGGCGGCGCGTCTCGGCATTGAAAAGGTGCGGCTGACCGGCGGCGAACCGCTTGTGCGGCGGGGATTGCCGGATCTTTGCCGGATGCTCAAGGCCGTTCCGGGGATGCAAGAGCTTGCGATCACGACCAACGGGAGCCTTTTGCCCGCGCTTGCGGACGCATTGAAGGCGGCGGGCGTGGATCGGCTGAACGTGAGCCTCGACACGCTGCGCCCCGACCGCTTCGCTTCGATTACGCGATGCGGCACGCTTTCCGATGTACTGGCGGGGCTTGGCGCCGCTGAAAAAGCGGGCTTTACCGGCACCAAGCTGAATACCGTGCTGCTCGGCGGCTTTAACGACGACGAGATTGCGGACTTTGCGGCGCTGACGCGTGACCGGGACCTTTCGGTGCGGTTTATCGAGCTGATGCCGATTGGCTTTGCGGCAAACGCCGGTGCGGCATATCTGCCCGCAGACGCGGTGCTGAAAGCGGTTCCGACGCTCGAACCGGTCGAAACGCGCGGCGTGGCGCGGGTGTACCGGGTGCCGGGCTATCGCGGCACGGTGGGGCTGATCACCCCGCTTTCGGAGAAGTTTTGCGCGTCGTGCGACCGCGTGCGGCTGACGGCGGACGGCAAGCTGAAGCCGTGCCTGCACAGCGCGGCGGAGATTCCCTTGCGGGGGCTTCACGGCGCGGCGCTGGAACGGGCGCTTTCGGACGCAATTTTTCATAAGCCGAAGGAGCATCATATCGACGCGGCGCATCGAAGCGAGTCGCCGCGCAGCATGTATGAGATCGGAGGATAAGCATGGAGCTTACGCATTTCAACGAACAGGGACGCGCCTGCATGGTCGATGTGACCGAAAAGGCCGAAACCTTCCGCGCGGCAACCGCGGAGTGCCGGATCAAGCTGCATGAAACGACGCTATCGCGCATCAAGGCGGGAAGCATGCCCAAGGGCGACGTGCTCGCGGTTGCGCAGGTGGCGGGCATCATGGCGGCCAAGCGCACCTCGGAGATCATCCCGATGTGCCATCCGCTGCATCTGACCGGCGCGGACATCGCCTTTGCCTATGAACCGGACGGTATTCGCATCCGCGCGACCGTGCGCTGCAAGGGCGAAACCGGCGTCGAGATGGAGGCGCTGCACGCGGCGAGCGCGGCGGCGCTGACGATCTACGATATGTGCAAGGCGATCCAGAAGGATATGGAGATCACCGAGCTGCATTTGCTCGAAAAGACCGGCGGCAAAAGCGGCCGCTATGTGCGGGAGGAACGGATATGAAACAGATCAAAACGACCGACGCCGTCGGGCATGTGCTGTGCCACGACCTCACGCAGATCATTCCCGGGGAATACAAGGGCGCGCGCTTCCGCAAGGGGCATATCGTGACCGAGGCCGATATCCCGGTGCTGCTGTCGATGGGCAAGGAAAACCTGTATGTGTGGGAGATGCAGCCGGGGATCCTGCACGAAAACGACGCGGCCGAGCGCCTGTGCGCGATCACGAAAAACGACGGCATGACGCGCTCCGAGGTCAGGGAGGGCAAGATCGAGCTGACGGCTGAACGCGACGGCGTATTTTTGGTCGATTCCGAAAAGCTCTTTGCGATCAATTCCATTGAGGAAATCACCATTGCTACGCGCCGCGGAAATTTCCCGGTGCATAAAGGCGACAAACTGGCCGGCATGCGCGTGATCCCGCTGGTGATCGACGAAAAGAAATTGAACGAAGCTGAAGCGATTGCAGACGGCGCGCCGATTTTGAAGCTGCTGCCGTACACCCTGCGCACCGCCGCAATCATCACGACGGGCAGCGAGGTCTTTTCGGGACGCATCGAGGACAAATTCACACCGGTGCTGATCGAAAAGCTGAAGGCCTACGGCATCGAAGTGATTTACCACGAAACGACCGACGATCAAAAAGCGAACATCACCGCCGCCATCGCCCGCGCGCGGGCAAAGCGCCCCGACCTTGTACTTTGCACGGGCGGCATGAGCGTGGACCCGGACGATCAGACGCCCGGCGCGATCCGCGAGAGCGGGGCGGCCGTCGTCACCTACGGCGCGCCGGTGCTGCCGGGGGCAATGCTGCTGCTGGGGTATTATGACGACGGAACGCCGGTGCTCGGCCTGCCGGGATGCGTGATGTACGCGAAAGCGACGATCTTGGATTTGGTGCTGCCGCGCATCGCCGCGGGCGTGCGGCTCGAAAAGAAGGACTTTATCGCGCTCGGCGAGGGCGGGCTGTGCCTTGGCTGCAAGCCGTGCACGTTCCCGCATTGTCCGTTCGGACGCTGATTGGATTTTTTGGAGGTTTCCATGTTTACAGCCAAAGTCATTACCGTTTCCGACCGCTGTGCCGCAGGCGAGGCCGAGGACAAAAGCGGCCCGGTCGTGGCCGACATGCTGCGGGCGGCGGGCTATACGCTGCTCGAAAGCGCCTTGACCTCCGACGAACCGGATGAGATCGAGGCGGCATTGCTTCGTGCGGTAGAGGAGGATGCCGCGCTGATCGTCACGACCGGCGGCACGGGCTTTTCCCCGCGCGACAATACGCCGGAGGTCACGCTGCGCGTGTGCGAGCGCCCGGTGCCCGGCATACCGGAGGCGATGCGCTATGCGTCGCTTGCGATCACGCCGAGGGCCATGCTGTCACGGGCGGCGGCGGGCATTCGCAACCGGTCGCTGATCGTCAATCTGCCCGGCAGTCCGAAGGCGGCGAAGGAAAACCTGGAGGCCGTTTTGCCCGCGCTCGATCACGGCCTTTTGATGCTGCGCGGCGGGCGGCAGGACTGCGCGAAAAACTGATGTATAAACCGAAGCCTTTTTTCGCATACTGCTGAAAAAAGGAGGAACGGAAAATGGCTTACGGACAGCAATCCATCGGCTGCGAGGTACATTCCTGCCTGTTTCATCAGCAGGGAAACACCTGCCGCCTGAACAGTATCACCGTGCGCCCGACGCCCGGCTGCACGACCTGCGGCGCACAGGACGAGAGCTTTTGCGGCTCCTATGCGCACCGCAGCGATTCTTGACCGAAAAACCCCGGCACAGTGCGGCCGGGGCGCTTTTTTGCCCTGCCGCGCAGGCGTCGGACGCGGCATGACAATAAGAGCTATAACGTTTTTATATTTTTGAGAAAAACAGAACCTATTGTATTTTTATTATGAAAATCGAACAAATCGGGTACGAACGGACAAAAAACGCCGCTCCGTGCGGAGCGGCATGGATGATCGGGGAACGGGACGTCAGATCTTTCCGTCGAGAATGTCCTGCAGCGTGATCGAGCCGAAGTATTCGTCGAGCCGCTTTTGCGCCGCGGCATAGAAATTATACACGGCCAGCTGCTCGCCCTCGCGCTTCTGCGCGCCGCGCGGGTCGTCGAGGCAGCGATTGATCTTCACGGAATCCTCGGTGCAGCGGATTACGTCCAAAAACGAGATTTCGCTGATCGGGCGCATCAAAGCATAGCCGCCGTTGGCGCCCTTGTCGGAACGCACAAGACCGCCGTATTTCAGCTGCCGCAGGATTTTTCTTGTATGTTCGTCGCTGCTGATGGCGGCATATTCGCGCACCTTTTGCGAAGTGCAGATTCCGTCGTTCTGTGCAAGATAGAGCAGGCAGCGGATGGCATAATCGGTCGTCATGGTCAATTGCATGATGATGTACCCCCTATCGTTTTCTTAAAAACCAAAGCCGTATGCGCGATGGCATTTTGAACGGCCCTTGGTGAACAGCACCCCGGCAGCAGAAAACCGCCGTGTCCTGTTTTATGTCCTGTTATTTATGTGTAATATATCAAGTTTTTCGGTTTTTGTCAATGTATTTTTCATCTTCCTTATAATAAATTTTTATGAGGAAGGCTTTCGGCACGAAAAAGCATTTTGCGATTCGGCGGGGTATTTTTGATCCCCCGGCCGGGGATTTTGCACAAGTTTCGGTTGCAATCGCCCGCAAATATGGTATAATGCTGATGCATCCCTTTTTTATCATCAGCAGGAGGATTCTATGCAGCTTTTGAAATTGCGTGATATACAGCGTGAGCCCGAAAAATACGCGGGCGCGATCACGGTATGCGGTTGGGTCCGCACGGTTCGGATCGGCAAGGCGTTCGGCTTTATCGAGCTGAACGACGGCACCTCGTTCCGGCCGGTGCAGGTCGTCTTTGCCAATGACGAGCGAGCCTTGGGCGCAGGCCTCACCACCGGCTGTGCGATCATCGTAGAGGGCACACTCGTTCTGACGCCCGATGCGCCGCAGCCGTTTGAGGTGCATGCGGACGCGATCACGGTCGAGGGCGCCTGCCCGAGCGACTATCCGATGCAGAAAAAGCGTCATACGCTTGAATATCTTCGGACGATGCAGACGCTTCGGCCGCGCACGAACACATTCCAGGCGACGTTTCGCGTGCGTTCGGTCATCGCGGCGGCGATCCATGAGTTTTTCCAGGAGCGCGGGTTCGTCTATGTGCATACCCCGATTCTGACCAATGCGGACTGCGAAGGCCGCGGCGAAATGTTCCAGGTCACGACGCTGGATATGGAGAACCTGCCGCGCACCGAGGACGGCAAGGTGGATTATTCGCAGGACTTTTTCAAAAAGCCCGTGCATCTGTCCGGCTCCGGTCAGCTCTACGGCGAAGCGTTCGCTTTGGCGTTCCGCGATATCTACACCTTCGGGCCGACGTTCCGCGCCGAATACAGCTTCACGCCGCGCCATGCGAGCGAGTTCTGGATGATCGAGCCGGAAATGGCGTTCTGCGATCTGGAGGGCGATATGGAGGTGGCCGAGGCGATGGTGAAATATATCATCCAGGCCGTGCTCGACCGCTGCCCCGCCGAAATGGAATTCTTTAACACCCGCATCGACAAGGGCCTTTTAGATCGGCTCCACAACGTTGTGGACAACGATTTCGGCCGCGTCAGCTATACCGAAGCGATCAAGATCCTGCAGGAAAGCGGCGAGAAGTTTGAGTACCCGGTGGAGTGGGGCACCGATCTCCAGTCCGAGCATGAGCGTTACCTCACCGAGCGCGTGTTCGGCAAGCCGATTTTCCTCACCGACTATCCGAAGGCGATCAAGTCGTTCTACATGCGCGTCAACGACGACGGCAAGACCGTCGCGGCGTGCGATCTGCTCGTGCCCGGCGTCGGCGAGATCGTCGGCGGCAGTCAGCGTGAGGAGCGTTACGACGTGCTCGACGCGCGCTGCAAGGAGCTCGGCATGGATATGAGCGAGTATCAATGGTTCCTCGACCTCCGCAAGTACGGCGGCGTGAAGCACGCGGGCTTCGGCCTCGGCTTCGAGCGTATCGTGATGTACGTCACCGGTATGCAGAACATCCGCGACGTGCTCCCGTTCCCGCGCACCGCGGCAAATCTGGACGTATAATTCGGGCGGGATTTTGCAAAGCACCGTTGTCCATGCGCAGGCATGGGGATCGTTCGACCGGAAGGGGGTCCTATGAAGCCATACGATAAGCCGCAAAAACGCATAGCGATCACGACGCTGAGCATCGTGGGCGGGAACCTGCTGCTGGCCTTTTTGGTCGCGGCGTTCATCATCCCGCACGATATTCTGATGGGCGGCACGTCCGGCATCGGCATCGTGCTAAGCAAGCTGTTTCCGTGGCTCGACGTTTCCCTTGTGATTTTGGTACTGAACGTGATCCTGCTTGTGATCGGGCGCATTGTGCTCGGCCGCACGTTTGCGGCGACGACCGTCGCAAGCTCGATCCTCTATCCGCTGTTTCTGGCCGTATTTCAGCGAATCCCCGGCATCGACAGTCTGACCGACAATTCCATGCTGGCCGCCCTGTTCGCGGGCGTGCTGATGGGCGTCGCGCTGGGGCTTGTCATGCGTGTCGGCTCCAGTACCGGCGGTATGGATATCGTGGCGCTGATCCTTAGCAAGTGGACGCACCTTTCGGTAGCGATCTTCATTTGGACATTGGACTTTCTGGTGATCGGCGGGCAGGCGCTGTTCGTCGTGCCGGAAAAGACGATGCTCGGCATCCTCACGCTCGTTCTCGAAACGCTCGTGCTCGATCAGCTGATGGTGCTCGGCAAGTCGCAGATTCAGCTGCTGATCATCTCCAAAAAGTATGAGGAGCTGCGCGACGTGCTGCTGAACCGGCTCGAAGCCGGCGTCACGATGACGATGATCGAAACCGGCCTTTTGGCCGAGCGGCAGAAGGGCGTGCTGTGCGTGATCCCGCAGCGCAAGCTGTATGACGCGACGCAGATGATCCAGGCCGTCGATCCGCTGGCGTTCATCACGATCACGCAGGTCAAGGAGGTGCGCGGCAGAGGCTTCACCGTCGAGCGCAAGCCGCTCGAACCCGACCCGCGCGAGCCGGAAACGGAAACCGAATAACGGATTCCTTGAACCGGAGCAGCTGCCCCGGCTCAGGCTGTTGCAAAAGGGGTCAGACCATTTGCGGCGATGATTCATAAAGAATAATCTTTTGGAAGAAAAGGCAAAGCATGCCTTTTCTTTTTCATATATCGCCGCAAACTGTCCGCGTTTTCGCTCTCGTGATAACTAAGTATACACTTCGAGACGAAAACACGAATTCTGATACCCTTATCAACAGCCTGTTCCGTTGCAAAGCGAGCAATATCCATTCGGCAAATGTCTTGCCAAAATACGCCGTCTTCTGTATAATATTCGCATGGAATACTTGATTACATCCTATCAAACCGTGATGCCCCTGCTGCTGATGATGGCCGTGGGGCTGCTGCTGCGCGTGACCAAGGTCGCTTCCAAGGACGTGTGGCGCGTCGTCAACCGCATCGTGTACTATGTCGGCCTGCCGTGCCTGATCTTCAACAATCTCATCAAGGAGCGCGGGCAGTCGAGCGACGATTGGCAGGTCATTCTGCTCTCGCTCGTCGGGACGTTCGTGCTGTTTGCGGCGATGTGGATCATCATGCCGTTTTTCGTGAAGGACCCAAAGCGCCGCGGCGCGATCACGCAGGCGTCGGTTCGCAGCAACGATTCGATCTTTTCGCTGACCGTCGCGGCGTCGATGCTCGGCGAGGGACAGTACGGCCTGACGATCGTGACCGCCGCGCTCGTCGCCACCGAGTATAACCTGCTTTCGATCCTCACGCTCGAAATGAACCGCGGCGGCAAGCCGAACCTGCGTTCGTTCTTTAGGAACATCCTGACGAACCCGGTCATTCTGGCCGTCGTGGCGGGGTATCTGTTCCAATGGCTCGGCTTCGACCTGCCGGTCGTGCTCGCCAAGCCGATTCAGCACTTTGCAAACATGGTTCCGCCGGTCGGCTTTTTGATGCTCGGCGGCATTCTCACGTTCGAGTCCGTCAAGGAGAACCGCAAGGCGCTCTCGTTTATCGTCGTGATGAAGCTGATCGTCGTGCCGTTGCTCATGCTTGGGGTCGCCGTCGCAATGGGCTTCAGGGAGCTGCGGCTGCTGACGATCCTGCTGATCTTTGCCGCGCCGACCGCAATGGCAAGCTATCCCCTTGCGACCGCGCTCGATTCCGATGCGGAGCTGGCGGGCGAAGCCGTCGCCGTTACGACCGCGTGCTCTTTGCCCACCGTCTTTCTGTTTTTGACGTTCTTCGGAGGTATGCTGTGACCGAACGTTTGTATTTACAAGACAGTATGCTGTTTTCCTGCGACGCGGTCGTGACCGCGTGCGAGCCGTATCAAAACGCCTGCCGCATCGAACTGGACCGCTCGGTGTTCTTTCCAAACAAGGGCGGACAGCCCTGCGATACCGGCACGATCGGTGACGCCGTTGTGTCCTCCTGCGACGAGGACGGCGAACGGCTATGGCACCTGTGCGACCGGCCGCTGCCGGTGGGCGAGCGCGTGACTGCCGCTATCGACGGCGAACGCCGCTTCGATATCATGCAGCAGCACACCGGCGAGCATCTGCTCTCTTGGTGCGCATGGACGCTGTTTGGCGCCACCAACGTCGGGTTCCATTGCGCCTTGGATTATGCAACGCTCGACCTCGACAAGCCCGTTACGCATGAGCAGGTGCAGGCAATCGAGCGCCTTGCCAACCGCGAGGCCGCCAAGAACGCCGCCGTCACCGCCAAAGAGTATGCGACCGAAGAAGATTTAACGGCCTCCGGCGTCGTGCTGCGCAAGCACAGCGAGGGGCTGATCGCGCCGATCCGCGTCGTCACCATCGAGGGCAGCGACGCCTGCACCTGCTGCGCGCCGCATGTGCACCGCACCGGCGAGATCGGGCAGCTCAAGATCGTCGGCGAGCTGCCGTATAAGGGCGGTATGCGGCTGACATTCCTGTGCGGGATGCGTGCGCTCGCCCATGCCCAAAGGCTGCAGGACGCCGTGGACGCGATTGCGCTGCGGTTTTCGACCGGGCGGGACAACGCCGTCAGCGCCGTCGAAAAGCAGGCGGGCGAGCTGTCCGAAACGAAAAAGGCGTATCGCGGCGTTTGCGCGTCGCTCGACGAGTATGCGGCAAAGGGCCTGATCGCCGAAGCCGAAACCGTTCGCGGCACACAGCTGATCGTGCGCCTTGCCGATCCGATGGATGCCAAGCGCCTG
Source organism: uncultured Clostridia bacterium (assembly GCA_946185305.1). Lineage (GTDB taxonomy): Bacteria > Bacillota > Clostridia > Christensenellales > CAG-138 > UBA3792. Next base: position 21,978 of record CAMHJE010000006.1, read on the forward strand.
CGTGCGCTTGCGCTTAGGACACAGACGAAAAAATCGCTCTCCGTGCTGTTCAGCACGCAGGGCGATACCGTGTATTATGTACTGTCGGCAAGCGGCCTTTCGCTCGACATGGGCGAGCTTTGCAAGGTCGTCAACCTCACGCTTTCCGGCAAGGGCGGCGGCAGAGGCCCGCTGGCGCAGGGCAGCGCCCCCTTAAAGCTCGACTTGAAGGAATCGGTCGGGCAGCTTGCGGCATACTGCAAAAAGGTGCTGTAAACGGCAGGCAAAACGAAACAGCCTTCTTCGAAAAGAAACACAAAAAAGGAACCGCATTTCGCGGTTCCTTTCCGTTTGCTTTGGTGATGTTATTCCTGCGCGGTGCGGTTCAGGGACTTCTGCTTCGAGGCCAGAATCAAGAACACGAAGCCGAGCGCAAAGAATACGGCCAGCGAGGCAACAGCGATGTTGATGGATCCGCCTGCGCCGGTAATGACGCCGATCAGCAGCGAGCCGAGGAACGAAGCGCCCTTTGAGAAGATATCGTAGATGCCGAAGTATTCGCCGGAGTTTTCGGGCGGGATGATCTTGGAATAGTAGGAGCGGGACAGCGACTGGATCGAGCCTTGGAAGCAGCCGACAAAGAAGGCGAGGATCGCAAAGTCGATCAGCGTGTTGAGGAACAGCGCATAGATCGCAACGCCGAAATAACCGGCGATGCAGACGAGGATCAGCGGAACGGTCTTATACTTTTTGGAGAGCTTGGCAAACACGAGCGAGCCGATCCATGCGACGACCTGCGTGGCGAGCAGCAGTATGACGAGGCCGACGTTGTTCAAGCCCTTGGCCGTGCCGATGTTGACACTCTGATCAATGATCGTGCCGACGCCGTCGATGTAGAGGAAGAACGCGATCAGGAACAGCAGAACCTTGCGGTCGGTCAGAGCGATCTTTTTGATCGTGCCGCCGAGCTTCTTGAACACCATGCTGACGGACGCCTTTTGCTTTTCGACATAGTTGAGCTGCTTATAGTTCTTGAGCAGCGGGAGGGAGACCATGCCCCACCAGATGGCGGTGACCGCAAAGCCGATCGCCATGGACGCCTGCTGCGGAATGACCTTCAGCATATCCGGGCCGAGCACATAGGCAATCAGCGCGAGGATGAACGGGATGCAGGAACCGATATAGCCCCAGGCATAGCCGTAGGAGCTGACCTCGTCCATGCGTTCCTCGGTGGTGATGTCGTTCAGCATCGAATCGTAGAACGTATTGGATGCGGAATAGAGGATCTTGGTCAGCACAAAGATGACAAGGAAGGCGATCCACTGCCATGCGAAGCCGTTAAGAATACAGCCGATGACGCCTGCGGAAACCGTCGTGGTGAAGAAGATTTTCTTCATATCCTTACGGTCGGCCAGCGCGCCGCAGATCGGCCCGATCACGGCGACCGCAATCGTCACGAACGAGGTCGCGTAGGACCAGAACGAGGTCGCCATGCCTTGCGTGATCTGCCCCGGGCCTTCTCCGACAGCAAGGAACTTAAACCAAATCGTAATCAGCGAGCAGGCCAACATCGTATACGCCGAATTGCCTACGTCGTACAGCACCCAAGAGAATTCCTGCGCCGAAAGGCCGCGGAACACCTTGGTCTTGTTCAGCCAGTTAAACAGACCCTTCATTTCCTTTTCCCCTTATGGTCAAATTCCGGGAAAACTCCCTTTCCTTATAATGCCATAAAAATGCATTTTACACAAGAGGAAATTTACATGAATTTGAAAAAAGAGCACCGAAACGAATTGCCGGACATGGACTGCGCGTCATCCGGTTGGGAAAGCCGCCGCGGGTCGCACAGGAGAAAGCAGGACGGGACGCCGGGTGCGCGAGCCGTCGAAATCCGCGTCGGCAGCAAAAGGTTATCATTGACGAACCGCGAAAAATAGGATATGATATGACCAGAAATCAAACAGGAGGTTTCAAATATGATCAAAAAGTGGATCTGCACCGTTTGCGGTTACGTACATGAGGGAGCAACCCCGCCGGAGCGTTGCCCGCAGTGCAAGGCGCCTGCCGCCAAGTTCCAGGAGCAGGCCGGTGAAATGACTTGGGCAGCCGAGCATGTTGTCGGCGTTGCGCAGGGCGTTCCCGAAGATATTCTGAACGATCTTCGTTCCAACTTCCAGGGCGAGTGCTCCGAGGTCGGTATGTATCTGGCCATGGCCCGCGTCGCGTTCCGCGAGGGCTATCCGGAGATCGGTTTGTATTGGGAAAAGGCCGCGTATGAGGAGGCCGAGCACGCCGCCAAGTTCGCGGAGCTCCTCGGCGAAGTCGTGACCGACTCCACCAAGAAGAACCTCGAAATGCGCGTCGAAGCCGAAAACGGCGCAACCGCAGGCAAGACCGATCTTGCCAAGCGTGCCAAGGCCCTGAACCTCGACGCCATCCACGACACCGTCCACGAGATGGCCCGCGACGAAGCAAGACACGGCAAGGCGTTCGCAGGACTGCTCAAGAGATACTTCGGCTAAGCAAAACGCCCTGAATCAGGGACTTTCGGGAGGGACAGCAAATGAGCTGTTCCTCTTTTTTGCGCATCCTTTCTCATCAATAGTGTACATAAAGTGTACATTCTACACAATCAACGGTTTATGAAACATCAAAAGTGTACACATAAAAGTGTACATAAATTATACCCAACTTTCCAACGGTTCTCAATACCGCTCCCCCTCAACCAAAAACAAGCCGTTAAGCTGCACTTTCGCGCGCTTAACGGCTTCTTGTTTTCTCCCTTCACACCTTCGCCGCTTCTGCTTCCGCTTTGCGGCGGGCGAGGTCGGCGTCGGAGACGGCGCGCATCAGGGCGCGGTCGGTGCGGATGCACAGCGGCTCGACGCCGCGGGCAAGCGCCTCCTCCTCGAGCGTGGCGATCATCAGTTCATAGTAGTCCCCCTCGCGGACGTTCAGCCGCCTTGCTTCGGCGGGCAGCGTCTGCTCGATCAGCGTGCGGAGCCGGGGGATCTCGGCGTCGCGTTCATACCGGTCTAAGAGCCAGTCGAGCGCGTTGCGGTCGGACAGCGTGCGTTCGACATAATAGCGTTTGCCGTACAGGCCATAGAGCAGCCTTTTGGCGTCGAAATAGCCGACGCGGAGGTGATACTTGGCGCGGTCGGCGTCGAAATCGAGCGCACCGCCGAGGTCGATTTCCGGTTTGATGATCGAAACATGCACGTCCGCGGGCAGGTCAAACCGGCGCTCGATGCCCAGTCCGCCGGGCAGGCGCACGCCGATGATGTCCTTATAGCCGTTTTCGACAAGCACATGCAGCGGCAGGGAATCGAACGCGCCGCCGTCAAGGTACTGCTTGCCGTCGGACAGGGGTTCGTTTTTGAAGGCGGGATGATAGGCGCTCGCAAGGAGCATATCAAACACGGCGTCGTCGGTCAAAAGGTCGTTGACCTTGACCTCAATGCCCTTGCGGTCGCTGAGCGACACGGTCGTCACGAACAGCGCCACGTCGGAGCTGCGGATGCGCTCCGGCTCTATGACGGCCCGCATCCATGCGCGCATCGGCGCGATATCCATGCCGCGGTTTTTCAAAAGCGACAGCAGCTTCGGCAGGTATTCGGGCAGCTCGCCGATCGGCATAGCGCCGCCGAACAGCTTTTTGAGGTCGCTCTCCTCGCTCTCGCTGACGGCGACGATGCTCGACATGCGGATATTGCTCCACGCTTCGACGGCCTTGGGAAAGTCGCGCATGGCCATCAACGCGCCGTTCAGCGCGCCGACCGACGTGCCGGACACGGCGGCATAGCGGACGCCCGCTTCTTCAAGCGCCTGCCACACGCCGACCTCATAGCCGCCCTTTGCGCCGCCGCCCTCCAAGGCAATCGCGTACACCTTGCTTGTATCCAGCTGAAGCTCCATGGTTGTTTCCTTTCGTCAGTTTTTCAGGCTCTGCATCGGCGCGGGAATCCGGCCGCCGCGGGCAATGAACGCTTCGCTCGACGCCGTTTTCACGGGCATGACCGGCGCGCTGCCCATCAAGCCGCCCATCTCCACGGTATCGCCGACGGTTTTGCCGATGGCGGGCAGCACGCGCACCGCCGTCGTTTTGCTGTTCACCATGCCGATGGCCGCTTCATCCGCAATGATCGCGGAGATCGTCGCCGCGCTCGTGTCGCCGGGGACGGCGATCATATCGAGCCCGACCGAACACACGCACGTCATGGCCTCCAATTTTTCGAGCGTCAGCACACCGGACGACGCCGCGGCGATCATGCCTTCATCCTCCGATACCGGAATGAACGCGCCGGACAGCCCGCCGACCGAGGAGGACGCCATCACGCCGCCCTTCTTGACCGCGTCGTTCAGCAGCGCCAGCGCGGCGGTCGTGCCGTGCGTGCCGCATGTTTCCAGCCCCATTTCCTCTAAAATCCGGGCGACCGAATCGCCCACTGCGGGTGTCGGCGCCAAGGACAGATCGACAATACCGAACGGCGTTTGGAGCCTGCGCGACGCTTCCATCGCTACAAGCTGTCCCATGCGCGTGATGCGGAACGCCGTGCGCTTGACCGTTTCGGCTACCACGTCGAACGGCGCGCCCTTGACGGCCTGCAAAGCGTGATGCACGACGCCGGGACCGGAAACGCCGACGTTGATCACCTTTTCGGGCTCGCCGACGCCGTGGAACGCGCCCGCCATAAACGGGTTGTCCTCGACGGCGTTGCAGAACACGACGAGCTTGCAGCAGCCCGCGCCGTCGGTCAGCTCGGCGATTTGGCGAATGACCTGTCCCATCAGGCGAACCGCGTCCATATTGATGCCGGCCTTGGTGGAACCGACGTTGACCGAGGAGCAAACCACGTCGGTCGAGGCGAGCGCCTCGGGGATCGAGCGGATCAGCGTTTCATCGGCTTTGGTCATGCCCTTTTGCACGAGCGCCGAAAAGCCACCGAGGTAGTCCACGCCGCAGGTCTTGGCCGCGCGGTCGAGCGCCTTGCAGAACGGGACGTAGGAATCCGTGTCCGACGCGGCGGCGACGAGCGCGATCGGCGTGACCGAAATGCGTTTGTTGACAATCGGAATGCCGAACTCGGTTTCGATGCTCTCCCCGACCCGCACCAGATCCTTCGCATAGCGCGTGATCTTGTCGTAGATCTTGTCGCATGCGCGGGAAACGGAAGCATCCGCACAGTCGGTCAGGGAAATGCCCATCGTGATCGTGCGGATATCCAGGTGCTGCTGGTCGATCATTTCGATGGTCGAAAGAATGTCGTTTTTCGTCAGCATCGCCGTCACACCGTATACATCGCTTCAAAGATTTCCTGCCGCTGAATCTTCACGGACAGCTGCAGCTGCTTTCCGAGCGCGTCAAGCTCGTCGCGGAGCGTGGTAAACGGCGCGGAGGAGCCGGAGATATCCACGACCATGATCATCGTGAAATTGCCGTTCAGGATGGTTTGCGACACGTCCAGAATGTCGATGCCGAGCGACGCGAGCTTAGAGCTGATCGCCGCAATGATGCCGACGCGATTCTGTCCGATCACCGATACGATTGCGTTCATAACATTTCCTTTCCGGACGGAGCAAAGCCGTCCGCCTTGCATTTTTCAAAGTATGCCGGTCAGAACAAGCGCGAGCAGCACGAAGGTGACGAGCAGCACCGCCGAGACGATGACGACGCCCCATTTCGTTTCCCGCTTGCCCGTGCCGCGTTCCTCGATCAGATGCGCCTTGCGGAGCGCAGTCACGACCGGTTTATACAGCAGCATCGCCAAAGCCGCGTTCAGCCCGCCCTTGACGAGATTGAACGGCAGAAACACCGGCAGCAGCATCCCGACGACGACCGAGCGATCCACCTTCATATACAGCGGCGTGATCAGCCAGTTCCAAAGCAGCATCACCGCCGTCATAAACAGGATGCCCGTGATCAGCCCGACGACCGCGCCCCAAAGGTTATGCCTGCGCCGGTAGATCACCGCGGCGGTGCAGGCAAACGAGCAGCTGGCCAGCACGTTCATCACAAGGCCGATCAGCCCGGTGCTGCTGACCGTCACCATCTCGACAAGCGATACGACCAAGGTGATCGCGGCGGCGGCAAGCGGCCCCAGCATAAAGCCGCCGATCACAATGACGACGTCCTTGAGATCGAAGGACAAAAAGCCCGCAACGGTCGGGAGGACGGAGGAGAGCAGCTTTGCGACAAAAGCGATTGCGCAGAGCATGCCGATCGTGGCGAGGGTCTTGGCGTTGACAGCGTTGCGTTTGGTTTCCATGATTTTCTCCTTTCGGAGGGCGAAAAAGCGCCCCGAAGACATACCCCGGAGCGCCTGATCTTCTTTCATCCGGACTATACCGTCGGTATCGGAATTGCACCGATTCATGCCAAAGGCTCGCAGACTGTAACTGCCGGTGGGGAATTGCACCCCGCCCTGAAGATATATTTTGCTGTGCAACAGTATAGCATGGGCGGGCAATGCTGTCAATATGACGTTGGCAGGGATATTCGCCTGCGGCACGGCAGACAAAAAAGCAGATTCCCCGTGAAGAAGAATCTGCCAAAGGTCATGCGTATTATTGCGCCTTCGCGCCGAGGTTCCAGCTTTCCGTGGCGCATTCGCCGTCATCGTTTAGCCCCCTTGCGATCACCGTGCCGTCCGAAAGCAGCACCGCGGAATGTGTGCCGCCCGCGGCAATCGCCACAGCGGTTTCGAGATCGGAAAAGTCGATGGCGTCGCGTTCGCGGAACCAATGCGTATAGACCGTGCCGGTTTCGGACAGCGCCATAAATCCGGTGCTTGCCGCCGAGATCGCAACCGCGTCGGATATGCCGGTTTCGCCGTCGGTGTACAGCAGCATGCCGTTCGGCAGCAGGGCGAGGGTATAGCCGGTGGAGGCATCGACCGCAATCGCGCCGACGATGCTTTCGCTGCGCGACGAGGGATGCGAGGACAGCAGCTGTCCGGCTTCCGTCACCGCGACCGCCGCATACGACCCGCCGCCGACGGTGACGATGTCGCTCCAGCCGAGCAGCTCGGCGTAGGTGTGGTAGCCGGTGCGCACGACCGTGCCGTCGCGCTTCAGCCCGACGGTGTCGTAATCGGTGCAGACGATCTCGACGATATCGCCCCATTCGGCCACGTCGCATTGCCCCTCTTCGTTGCGGCCGACCGCGACCACGGTGCCGTCCGCCTTCAGGCCGACCGTATGATACGCGCCGCAGTCGATGGCGACGATCCCGCTCCAGTCCGTCACATTGCATTGCCCGTCGGTATTGCGCCCCGCGGCGACGACCGTGCCGTCCTGCCGCAGACCGACGGTGTGATAGAACCCGACGGCCAGCGCGTGCTGCGGGAGCGTATCGCGCACGGCCTTGATGCGATCCTGTACCAAAATTTCTTCCTCGGACACGCCGAGCATCCGGTTCACCGCGTTTTCGGGATCGGTCATGCCGGTAAGCTGCATGGCGATCCGCTCGGCCTGCGCCGGTGCGTCGGAGAACCCGCCGAGCTCCCGGAACAGCGCAAACGCCTTTTCGGGGTCAGCCGCTTCCGCTTGCAGCGCGATCGCATAGCGGCAGTCGTTGTACCGCGTCAGCGCATCCTTGTAGCCGGAGAGCGCATAGAATTTTGTCCGCGCGTCCTCATAGTCGCCGTTTTGGTAAGCAAGCTCGGCAAGCCCATAGCGGCAGGCTAAGATCTGCGTGCGCGCGTCCTGATAATCGCCGAGCCCCGCAAACGCGGTTTCGGCCTCCTCATATTTGCCGTCCAGAAGCAGCTTTGCCGCCGCTTCATACCGCGCGGCAAGGAGCATTTCGGCGGTTTGCTCGGTCTGCTCCAGCTCGGACAGCGCCGCAATGGCCTTGTCGTAGCTGCCGCTTTCGAGCGCGGCCTCGGCACGCTTTTGCAAAATCTGCGGCCGGTTCCGTAGATAGAGCAGGCCGAGCAGCACCAGCACCGCCATCGACAGCGTGGACAGCAGCACGGCCCAGCGCACGAACGTGCGCGTCAATGCTTTTTTCTTCTTTGCCATACGCGCCGCCCTCACAGATACTTTCGCACCGTGTACTGCATGTAGGACGAGAGGATGCCCGTCCCGCGCGACACGATGAAGTATACGTCGTCGATGCCGAATTCCTTGAAGTAATCGCGCAGCGGCGCGCCGCCTCCGCCGGTCACGAACGTGTGCGTATCTCTGAGGTCAACGAGGCACACGCGATCGTAATACGGCGCAATGTACGGCACGAACGCGTTGCCGAACGAGTCGCAGATCACCAGCGCCGCATGCCCGGTGTGAAACCCGGTCTCCGCAACATAGAACGGGTCGTGCGTGCCGCCGAGGAAGGCAGAATAGGATACGCGCTCCGGCTCCATGTAACGGCATTCGCGGACGCGCACGTTCAGCTTGCGGTAGACGTACGCGTGCGTCGGCGCGAGCGCGGCCGGCACCTCGAGCCGGTCGGACAGCGACGAGGAAACCTTGCTCGACAGCGAGCCTCGGAACCCCTCGTGCACGGTGTATTCATAGTCCTGATAGTCGGTGGACGGCACGCCCCAGGAGCGCATCATCAGCCGCTGCATATAGTACGCGCCAAGCCCCGACCAATGGTGATCGACCTTGTAGTAGACCGGCTCGCCCGCGGCCATGTGATCCCTTAATTCCTCCACGGTCGAATAGACGTAGACACCGTCCTTCACGTTCGCCTGGATCGTCGGCTCCACGTCGCTCATCCAGCCGCTGTATTTGTTCGTATCGAACAGCCATTCGTTGGCGTCGTAGGAGTAGGGGATATAGGTGAAGATCACGCTGCCGGTTTCGGGGAGCGCGTCACGGTAGGCGTTCAGCGAAGCGATGGTCTTTTCCATCGCCTCCTGCCCGAACCGGAACCGCGCGGTCGTCGAGCCGTCGGCGCGGATCAAGGCAAACTTGCGCGTGATCGAAAGGTCCTTCACGGACGGATCGACGGTCGGCACGGGCGTCGGCTCGTTTGCCGCCGGGGCCGGGGTTTCGGTCGCCGTCGCTTCGGGCGGAACGGTCGGCGCGGCGGCCTCGGGCGTGGCTTCGGTCGTGATTGTGATGCTCCACACCTCCGGCGCGGCGGGGACGGACGCATCCGGCTCCTCCGGCTCGTCCGGCAGCGGCTCGGCGTCTGCGCCCGCGTTGGCCATTTCGTCCAGCTCGGCGTCAAGGTCGGCTCTCAGCAGCCGATCCTGCTCACTTGTGACGTTGAACACGTCGAGGATCCCGCGCGAGGTTTTGAGGATCCGGTCGCGCCCCAGCATCTGATCGGACAGGTAGGCTTCGAGCTCGCTCATAAACGAGCCGTCGAACCACTTGCCAACCGAGAACGTCGGCGCGGCCTGCAGCGTGCGGTTTTCGGCTTCGGATACGCCGCCCTCCTTGTTGCCCAGGAAAAGCGGGATCAATCCGAGCACGAGCAGCGCCATGCACCACCAGTAGGCGAGAATAAAGGAAATTTTGCGTCCCATGGCGTACCTCTTAAAAACGGAAATAGATAAACGGATTGTAGGTCTGCCCCATCAAAAAGACGACGGACAGCGCCAAAAGCCCGGTCGCCGCGACGGTGGCGAGCGCATCGAACACGCGGCGCCGGCGTTCGGTTTTCTCCGTCCATGTCTTGACCCACGGCAACACCGGCCCGCAGCAGACCGCCATCAACAGCGGCAGCACCGTGTACTTTTGCAGCACGGCAACGAGCTTGTCATCCCACAGCGGCGCAAAGCCGAAGCCGCCCGCATTGGACATGCCGAACAGCGCCAGGACGTGCTGCCAGAGCGCCGCAAAGTCGGTGTAGTAGAACAGCACCCACCCGATTAGCACAAGCAGCATCGTCAATACGTGCCGCAAGGCTTTCGGCAGCTTGTCCAAAGCCGCTTTCAGCACAAAGCGTTCCAGCACGAGCAGGGCAAAGTAGTATACGCCCCACAGCACGAAGTTCCAGCTTGCGCCGTGCCAAAGCCCGGTCAGACTCCATACGATGGCAAGGTTCAAGATCTGCCGCGCCGCACCCTTGCGGTTGCCGCCGAGGGGAATGTAGACGTAATCGCGGAAGAACCCGGAGAGGCTCATGTGCCACCGCCGCCAGAACTCGGTGATCGAAGCGGCGATATAGGGGTAGTCAAAGTTCTCTTTATACCGGAACCCGAAAACCTTGCCGAGGCCGATGGCCATATCCGAATAGGCGGAAAAATCGAAATACAGCTGCATCGCGTAGAGGATCGCGCTCAGCCACGCGCCGAGGAAGGACAGCGCCGCGCCCTGTCCGGCGAGCTGCGTTTCCTCCAAAATCTGCCCGGCAATGTTCGCCAGCAGGATCTTTTTCGCAAGCCCGATTACGAACCGACGCATCCCGGTGTAGAACGCGACCGGCGTGGTCTTGCGGTGCGCAAGGGCGTCGGCTACGTCCGCATACTGTACGATCGGCCCCGCGATCAGCTGCGGGAAGCAGGAGATATACAGCAGCGCCCGCTCGGGATTCGTCTGCGGCTTGGCCTTTTTGCGGTAAATATCCACCGTATAGGTCAACACCTGAAACGTATAGAACGAGATGCCGATGGGAAGATGCTGCTCCGGCATCCGGTATGCCGCGCCGAACAGCGCCATCAGCGTGTTCACAAGGAACGCCGCATACTTGAACCAAACCAGCAGCACAAGCGACACGACGACCGCAGCGGCGAGCAGGATTTTCCGCAGCCGCTTATTTTTTTTGCGGTCGATCACAAGCGCCAGATACCAGTTGACGAGCGTGACGAAGAGCATGCCGAACACCCAAACCGGCTCGCCGACGCTGTAAAACAAAACGGAGAACGCCAAAAGCACGCTGTTGCGCCACCGGATATCCTTGCCGATAAAATACAGGAGCAGCAGCGCCGGCAAAAACAGGAATAAAAATGTCGTACTCGAAAAGACCATACCGTTTGCCCTTCGACAAAAATCATAATATTATACCATGCGACCCCCGAAAAAGCAACCGCGCAGTCTTTTCACGGGCCCCGTGCGGGGGATTGTTTACAAAGATGTGGATTTTCGGACGAATGGATTTTACACAATTCCCGACCCTACGAGTTCTCCGTCGTCGGATATTCCGACGGCGGGATTTCCGCCGTCCGAAAACCGCACGCTATATAATACATAACAACTCAATACATAACTACTCAATACAGACCTATTCAACAGAAACCGGCGATGCAGTAAAGGACGGCACGGAATCTCGTACGCTGCGCACGGTTGATGATCCGCTTTTGCAAAAAGGCACGGCACGTTCTTTACCCTTTTTTCACCTCCGTCTTGCGAAGGTTTTACCACTGTCCCCTTGCTCTGCGACTTGAGCAATTCTATAATTTATATAAAATATATAAATATGGAGGGGCCGATCAGAGAACACAGGAGAAGCACAAGGCCCGTCCGACAATCCACAGGCCGCGAATGCGGCGGAAAGGCACGACAATGACATATATCGACGAAGTCAAGGCACGATTGATGCAGAAGAACCCGAACGAGCCGCTGTACCATCAGGCGATGGGCGAGATTTTGGACTCGCTGCGGCTTGCTATCGACCGGCATGAGGACGAATACCGCAAGACCAAGCTGCTTGAACGGCTGCTCGAGCCGGAGCGCAGCATTTCGTTCCGCGTCACATGGGTGGACGACAACGGCGAGGTGCAGGTCAACCGCGGCTACCGCATTCAGTTCAACAGCGCGCTCGGCCCGTATAAGGGCGGTCTGCGCTTCCATCCGAGCGTGAACCGTTCGATGCTGAACTTCCTCGCACTCGAACAGACGTTCAAAAACGCGCTGACCGGGCAGGGCATCGGCGGCGCCAAGGGCGGCTCGGACTTCGATCCCAAGGGCAAATCCGACGGCGAGATCATGCGGTTCTGCCAGTCGTTCATGACCGAGCTGTATCGGCATATCGGCCCCGATACCGACGTTCCGGCGGGCGATATCGGCGTCGGCGCGCGGGAGATCGGGTATCTCTACGGCCAGTATAAGCGGCTTCGCAATACCGTGGACGGCACGCTGTCCGGCAAGGGCCTGTCCTACGGCGGCTCGCTCGTCCGTACCGAAGCGACCGGCTACGGCCTTGTGTATATCGCAAGCGAGGCGCTCGCGGCCATCGGCAAGTCGTTCAACGGCGCGACGGTCTGCGTCTCCGGCTCCGGCAACGTGGCGACGTATGCGGTCGAAAAGGCCGAGGAATGCGGCGCAAAGGTCGTGACCGTGTCCGATTCGTCGGGCTTCGTCTACGATCCGAACGGCATCGACGTGGCAATGCTGCAGCAGATCAAGGAGGTCGAGCGCGCCCGCATCTCGGTCTACGCCGAGCGCGTACCGAGCGCGACGTTCTATCCGGGCGAAAAGGTGTGGCGCATCCCGTGCGATATCGCGCTGCCGTGCGCGGTGCAGAACGAGCTGGATCTCGACGATGCGAAAACGCTTGTCAAAAACGGCTGCATCGCGGTATTCGAGGGCGCAAACATGCCGACCACGCGTGAAGCGACGGCCTACCTGCAAAGCCACAGCGTCGTGTTCATCCCCGGCAAGGCGTCCAACGCGGGCGGCGTCGCGGTCTCGGCGCTCGAAATGAGCCAGAACGCCTCGCGCAAGCGCCGCACGTTTGAGGATGTGGATGCGGAGCTGAAGGAGATCATGCACAACATCTATGAGGAAATTTCCCAAGCCGCGCTCGATTACAACGTCCCCGGCAACTTCGTCGTCGGCGCGAATATCGCGGGCTTCCGCAAGGTCATCAAGGCCATGCGCGAGCAGGGATACGTTTGAGCGAAAGCCATGCTATGCATGGGCTGCATCGAAGCCTGTGGCTTCGGCTGAATCGGGCTTTGCCCGGCGATCATAACGAAAAAGCTGTCAGGTGCGCGCCCAACAGCTTTTCTATACCTTTCCGTTTTGTCAATCTGCAAACAGCGGCGTGGACAGATATCGTTCGCCGGTATCCGGCAGCAGAACGACGATGGTCTTGCCTGCGTTTTCGGGTCGCTTGGCGAGCTGGATCGCCGCAAAAGCCGCCGCGCCGGAGCTGATGCCGACAAGGAAACCCTCGGTTTTGCCGATCCGCTTTCCCGTGGCAAATGCGTCCTCGTTGGCGACCGGGATGATCTCGTCGTAAATCGCGGTGTTCAGCACGTCGGGCACAAAGCCCGCGCCGATGCCCTGAATCTTATGCGGGCCGGAAACGCCCTTCGACAGCACCGGCGAACCCTCCGGCTCGACCGCAACGACCTTCACGTTCGGATTCTGCTCCTTCAAGAACGTACCGGTGCCGGTCAGCGTGCCACCGGTGCCGACGCCTGCGACGAAGATATCCACCTTGCCGTCGGTGTCCGCCCAAATTTCCGGGCCGGTCGTATGGTAATGCATCTTCGGGTTGGCGGGGTTCGTGAACTGCCCCGCGATCAGGCTGCCGGGGATCGAATCGCGCAGCTCTTCGGCCTTGGCAATCGCGCCCTTCATGCCCTTAGCGCCTTCGGTCAGCACGATTTCCGCGCCGTAGGCCTTGGCAAGCTGTCGCCGCTCGACCGACATGGTCTCCGGCATCGTCAGGATCAAATGATATCCGCGCGCCGCCGCCACCGACGCAAGGCCGATGCCCGTGTTGCCGGAGGTCGGCTCAATGATCGTTGCGCCGGGTTTTAACAAGCCGCGTTCTTCGGCGTCAAGCACCATCGCGTAGGCGATACGATCCTTCACCGAGCCCGCGGGATTGAAGTATTCGAGCTTGGCAACGACCTTTGCGCCGAGGTTTTCTTCCTTTTCGATATGGGTCAGTTCGACGAGCGGCGTTTTGCCGATCAGTTCGGTAATGGCGGAATGTATAGCAGACATGGTTAAAATCTCCTTTATGCTTTTATTTTAGGTCGATGGGGGAACGGGGGAGCAGTCCGGTCGCGGGCTACATCGAAAGCCGGGGAACAAAGGGCATCGCATAGGCGCCTCCTATCAAGACATTGTCGGCTGCAGCGCAGGAATTCGCGCATAAAAAAGATCGGATCGCCCCGTCGGCGTCCGATCAACCGTTACGAAAACAACTCGTCTGTTGCGGCTTACAGGAACGCGGGGGCACGGCAAATACAGCGCATACAACACGCGCTCATCATTCGGCTTGCCCAACGCTTCATTTTGCCCCATTCCTTTCACTTGATTATATATTATTATATGCGGTTTTGCGCGGCTGTCAAGAGAAAAATGAAAAGAAACGCGGAAATAGAAGACGTTACAAATCATTGCAGCGCCTGTATGCAAATTTTGGGCGGTTTGAAAAAAACGCTTCCCATCTGCAGGAAAAGGTGGTATACTGTATGGGTCCGTTTGGAGCGAAACAGTTTTGATTTTCGGAAAGCCCGGCTTTCCCAAGGAGGAGTTATGGATCTCAAGTCTCTTGTGCGCAGCATTCCCGATTTCCCGAAGGAGGGTATTCTGTTCCGCGATATTACGCCGCTCATCGCCGATCCGGAGGGCTTCCGCGAGCTGATCGACCAGATGGCCGCCAAGCTGAAGGAAAAGAACGTAGATGTCGTCGTCGGCCCCGAAGCACGCGGCTTTATTTTCAGCGCCGCGCTCGCGCGCGCGCTCAACGTCGGCCTTGTGCTCGCCCGCAAGCCCGGCAAGCTCCCGTATAAGACGATCAGCTACGAATACGCCCTTGAATACGGCACCGACGAGCTGCAGATCCATGTGGATTCGATCAAGCCCGGCCAGCGCGTCGCCATCGTGGACGATCTGCTTGCCACCGGCGGCACCGCGCTTGCCTGCGCGAAGCTGTGCGAAAAGGCGGGCGGCAACGTCGTCGATTGCTGCTTTGTCATCGAGCTTTGCGACCTCCCCGGCCGTGAAACCCTGAAGGACTATCCGGTCGATACGATCCTGCAGTATTGATTTCCTGCCCATCATCGCCGCCATACCCGGCGCATGACCCTTTCCGCCCGGCGCCCGCCGGGCGGGCGCATGTCTTTGCAGCGCAGAAGGATAGAGGGTTTGCCTGCTAAGGGGTCGATCACAGTTGGGATGGCGAAAAAATGGAAAAGTGCATAAGTCTCCGTAGCTCAGCAGGATAGAGCATTCGCTCTCCTAAGAGTCGATAGTAGTTGGGATGGCGAGTATTTGAAAAGTGCATAAGTCTCCGTACCTCAGTAGGATAGAGGGTCCGCCTCCTAATCCGAAGGGGTAACTTTCCATAATTGCACAGCGTGCGGCGCTATTGGAACCGTTCCATAATCGCCGCTGCAGTTTTGAAAACCAAATAACCTTTGCGCCATTAGCTCAGCTGGATAGAGCGCACGCCTCCTAAGACTTAGGTCTATCGTTGCCATAATTATCGAAATATCGCTTTTGCGCCTGTACCTCAGCAGGACAGAGGGTCCGCCTCCTAAGCGGAACGTCGCGCGTTCGAATCGCGCCAGGCGCGCCAGAAAAGCCCGAAAATACTATATTTTCGGGCTTTTCTTTTTTTGCTTTTTGTAGCACATGTATAGCACAGTTTTTAAAATACGATTTCGAAATCTCGATCTTTAATACTTTTGCTTTTTCCATCTTTTTGCCCTTTTAAGGAATTTTTAGCACATTTTAGCACATTTTTATTACAAACCAATGTTTTTTCTCTAACAAATCCGCACATATCGGAATGTTTTTCCGAAATAAGTTAAGCCCCATTCGAGCCCTTTTCACAGTGAATAAATAATATATTTTTCAGTTTTCATTTCAAAGTGCCCTTCTGAATTCGCCGTAATAAGTGAGGGGGTTTTTTCTCCGGACCTTGAAAACTGAATAGCCCAATCTTGAATAACAGCAGAATGATACTTCCGCGTTGAACGCTTCACAGCATTGCGCGGCCCGGCTGGTAGCGGGGGTTCGAGGGAACATGCGTGAGAACGACGGTTCAGGATTGGAAACCATCAATAACGAACCTAATCCTATGAATTGAGGAATATCATCATGACCAAAGTTATTGCAGTTGTAAATCAAAAGGGCGGCGTAGCAAAGACGACTACGACCATCAACGTCGGCGCAGGTCTCGCGCAGCACGGCAGAA
>CAMHJE010000007.1:0-36876 GCA_946185305.1 uncultured Clostridia bacterium
GTGCTCTATTTTTTTCGCTTATTTTTCTCTTACCCCAATGTTTAGTATAGAACCAAAATATCGCAAATAACCGTATACCGTTCTTCTCCTTACGCGGCCTCTTTAGGGGGCCGCCTTTTTTGTCGGGGTTGTGTTTTCAGATTCCCCGCCCCGGCAACTTGCTTTTCAAGGGCGGGAATGTTATACTATCTTATTATGCCGGAAAAAGACCGGCGCGGGGAAACGGAAAGGACGCGGAAATGGAGACCTTGGTGCGAATCAATCTGACCCTTGCGGGCGCGGGCATATCGCTGTGTATCCTCGGCCTGTCGCAGGCGCTGGCAAGCCGGGTTCTGGTACGCGGTATGCGCCGGTATTTCGTGACGTTCTTCTCGATCATTCTGGCGTACGTGCTGTGCACCATCGTATCGGAGGCGACGGAGGGCAATACCGATTGGCGGGTGTTCACGAAGATCGGCATGTTCGGCAGCTCCGCGCTTTCTTCCATGCTGCTGCCGATGCTGCTGGGCATCCTGCTCTACACGACCGAGGGCGACCGCTATTGGCGCAACCCGCTGTTTATCACGGCGGTCGCGCTGTGGCTGGCGTATATGGGGCTTTTGGTCTATACGCAGTTTTCGACGGCCATCTATTACTACGACGAAGCCAATGTCTACCATCGCGGGCCGCTGTATCAGGTGCTGCTGCTCGGCCCCGTGCTGATTGTGTTTGTGAACCTCTTGGCGCTACAGCGGCGATGGAGAAAGCTCGCCCCGAAGGTGCGCCGGGCCTATCTGATTTACTTTCTTGTGCCGCTGTTTGCCATGCTGATTCAAATGATGCTTTTCGGCGTGATGACGGTTTCGCTCGGCACGACGATAGCGGCGTTCTGTATGTTTGCGAACATGCTGAGCGATCAGCGCGACCGGTTCTATCAGCAGGAGCAGGAGAACGTGCAGCTGAAAACCGATATCATGCTTACCCAGATTCAGCCGCATTTTCTGTATAACACGCTCGGCGCGATCCAGAGCCTGTGCGCAACCGATCCGAAAGCCGCAGAAAAGGCGATCGCCAAGTTTTCCCGCTATCTGCGCGGCAATATGGACTCGATCAACCATGGCGATGCGATCCCGTTCGAGCGCGAGCTGATGCACACGAAGATTTATCTCGAGCTGGAGCAGCTTCGCTATGAGGATGCGCTGGACGTGGCGTACGATCTGGAGACGATGGATTTCACGCTGCCGCCGCTCACGCTGCAGCCGCTTGCGGAAAATGCGGTGCGGCACGGCATCCGGAAAAAACAGACCGGCAGCGGCACCGTCACGATCCAGACGCGCGCCTATGCGGATCGGACGGAGGTATCGGTCCTTGACGACGGACCGGGCTTTGATCCGGAACGCCCTCCGCAGGACGGCCGCACGCATATCGGCTTGATGAACGTGCGCACACGGCTTGAGCACGCCGCGCACGGGCAGCTCAGGATCGAATCGTCGGCGCAGGGGACGCGGGCGACGATTGTGCTGCCGAAGGAGGTATAAGGATGCGGATTTATGCGATAGACGATGAGCCGAAGGTGCTGCGGCTTTTGGCGACGACCATTGCGGAGGCCGCCCCGGACGCGGAGGTGCTGTCCTTTTCGCGGGCGACCGACGTGACGCAGGCGCTGGCGGATCCGGCTAAGGCGCCGGACGCGGTGTTTTCGGATATCGAGCTGCCCGGGATGAACGGTTTGCAGCTTGTCGATTATATCAAAACCGCCGCGCCGCAGGCACGGATCGTATTCGTCACCGGCTACGACCACTATGCCATCGAGGCCTACCGGAGGCATGTACACGGCTATCTGATGAAGCCCGTGGACGTGGACATGGTGCGCGAGGAGCTACGGCAGATGCAACCGGCGCCGGCCGCGCCCGTGCAAAAGCGGCTTTACGCACAATGCCTCGGCCCGTTCGAGGTGTTTGCGGACGGGAAGCCGCTGCCGTTCGACCGCCGCAAAACCAAGGAGCTGCTGGCTTTTTTGATCGACCGCCGCGGCGCAACCTGCACGGCAGAGGAGATCATCGCGGCGCTGTGGGAGGACGAGACGGACACGGTTAAGGCCAAGCACCGGCTGCGCAATCTTGTCAACGACCTGCGCGCGGCGCTGAAGACGGCGGATGCCGAGGATGTTCTGCTGCGAAAAAGCGGCCTCTTGGCGATCAAGGCCGATGAGATCGACTGCGACTATTACCGGATGCTTTCCGGCGACGCCGATGCGGCGAAGAGCTTCCACGGCGCGTACATGTCCCAATACAGCTGGGCGGAGCCGACGGCAGGCCGCCTGTGGTTTGAGCAGGGCGGGCAAGCATAACACGCTCGACCAATTTACAAAATATTTACTTTATGCAGGCTCGTGCCTGCCTTTTTTATTGATTTTTGATGAATATTTGAGACGTTTTTGAGCGATACATACTCTATACTGAGCGTTAAGAAAGAACTCCCTATATTCAGTTATAGGAAATTTACATGTAGGGGGTAAAAATGGAAACGCTCAACACCTCTAACACAAAAATCCTATATGTGCAAACCTTCCGGGAATTCTCATTGACCTACGGCGGGAATGCGCTTGTCGGGCTGTCGCGCTACGGCAACACGCAGCCGGAGGTTCTTTTGCAGATCCTGCTACACAACCGTCCGCATGGCGTTTCGCGGCGCACGCTGATGCGCGAGCTGTTCGACGAGCGGGACGTGCTGGACGCGGCGCACTCGCTGCATGTGCTGCTGTATAATCTTCGTGTGAAGCTGCGCAAGGCGGGTCTGCCGGACAGCGAATATTTCCGGCGTGACGGGGAAATGTACTACTGGACCGAGGCGATCCCGGTCGAGGAGGATGCGGAACGGTTCGAGCAGCTTTGCAGCGAGGCGGCGGAAACGGAATCGCCGGAGAATCGGAAGCGGTTGTATACGGAAGCGTGCAACCTGTATCGCGGCGAGTTTTTAGAGGATCACAGCGCCACATGGGTTCTGCGCGAAGCAAAGCGGTATGAGCGGCTCTACGGCGTTTGCGTCGAGGCGCTTGCGCAGATCGCGCGGGAGGAATTGAACTATACGGCGCTCGAAGCACTCGGCAGGCAGGCCGCGGCGGCGCAGCCCTTCTGGGGCTGGGAACGGCTGATGATGGAGGGCATGCTCGGCGAGGGACGGCTTTGGAACGCGCGGCAGCTGTACTTTGCCATCGAACGGTACTACCGTGAATCGGATATGCCGATGGACGAGAGGATACAGGCCTTGTACGATCAATGCCGTCCGATGGATCCCGGCGCGGTGCCTTCACCGGATCGGCTGCTGGAGAACTTGAGCGTGCAGTCCGAAAACGGTGGGTATGTATGCAGCTATGCGGCCTTCACGGGGCTTTGCGAAATGGCAAAGCGGTGGAACCGGAACGGTATGCTGCTGACAGCGACGATCTCCGCTGGCGGCGAGCAAACCGTCGCCATGCTCCTGCGATCGCTGCGCTCGATGCTGCGCCCGTGCGACGCGCTGACACATACCGACGACGAGCAGATCATGATTTTTCTGTCGGAAGCGTCGGAGCAGACGAGCTGGCAATGGCAGCAGCGATTGACGCGCTATTGCCGCGAAAACAGCATTTCGCTGTTGGGCGGTTGGCAGACCGTCAAGATCGGCGTGCCGCCGGTCGAATCCTGAAACACCTTGCGGGGAACCGAATCGGTTCCCCGTTTTTTACATTCTTCGTAAAAGCATTGCGTATCCACGCCGGAATATGCTACAATAAGTTGTTTACGGAGGAC
Organism: uncultured Clostridia bacterium; assembly: GCA_946185305.1. GTDB lineage: Bacteria > Bacillota > Clostridia > Christensenellales > CAG-138 > UBA3792. Next base: position 3,771 of record CAMHJE010000007.1, read on the forward strand.
GACTATGTACACCAATGAATTTGATATAGCGGTGATCGGCGCGGGGCATGCGGGCGTGGAGGCGTCGCTGGCCTGCGCGCGAATGGGGCTTAAGACCCTGCTTTTGACGCTGAACCTTGACAGCATCGGCATGATGCCGTGCAATCCGGCCATCGGCGGTACGGGCAAGGGGCATCTTGTCCGCGAGATCGACGCGCTCGGCGGGGAGATGGGGCTTGCGGCGGACGATACGCTGATCCAGATGCGCATGCTCAACACCGGCAAGGGCCCGGCGGTACACAGTCTGCGTGCGCAGATGGACAAGCGCCGCTATCATGAGCGCGTCAAAAGCGCCATCGAGCGACAGCCGAACCTTGTTGTGCTGCAGGGTGAGGTCAACGAGATCGAAACGGCGGGCGGCAAGGTGTCGGCGGTGATCACCGACGAGGGCTTCCGCTATGCCTGCCGCGCGGTCGTGCTGTGCGCAGGTGTTTATATGAAATCGCGCATCCTGATCGGGGAATGGGCGCGGCTGTCCGGTCCGAACGGGATGCTTCGCAGCGAGAACCTTTCGGACGCGCTGCGGCGGCTGAACATTCCCTTACAGCGGTTCAAAACCGGCACCCCGGCGCGCGTGAAGCGGTCAAGCCTTGACTTTGATGAAATGGAGATTCAGCTCGGCGACGAGCCGACGCCCGCGTTTTCGTTCCTGCATCCGAACGGGCTTTCGCTCAAGCAGGACGCGTGCTGGCTGACCTATACAACGCAGGAAACGCACGACATCATCCGCGCGAACCTGCACCGTTCTCCGATGTACAGCGGCAAGATCCACGCGACCGGCACGCGCTATTGCCCGTCGATCGAGGATAAGGTTGTGAAATTTGCCGACAAGGACCGGCATCAGCTGTTTATCGAGCCGGAGGGCCGCACGACAGAAGAAATGTACGTGCAGGGCTTTTCGACCTCGCTGCCCGCGGACGTGCAGATCGACATGCTGCATTCCCTGCCGGGGCTCCGGCGCTGCGAAGTCATGCGGCTCGGCTATGCGATCGAATACGACTGTCTCGATCCCACGGCACTCGACCTCCGGTTCATGGTCAAAGCCGTCCCCGGCCTGTTCACGGCGGGGCAGGTGAACGGCTCGAGCGGCTATGAGGAAGCCGCGGCGCAGGGGTTGTATGCGGGCATCAACGCCGCGCTGTACGTGAAGGGTGAGGAGCCGTTTTTGCTCGGCCGCAGCGACGCATACATCGGCGTGCTGGTGGACGATCTGGCAACCAAGGGCACGCCGGAGCCGTACCGTATGATGACGAGCCGGTGCGAATACCGCCTACTGCTGCGGCAGGACAACGCCGATCTGCGGCTGACCGAGCGCGCACGGCGGCTTGGACTGATTACAAACGAGCGGTATGCGGCGCTGTGCCGCAAAACGGAGGGCATCGAAGCTGCAAAGCGGCGTCTGTCCGCCCATGTTCCCGCAACGGATGCGCTGCGCGTGTATCTCGAATCGCTCGGCGAGCCGGTGCCGCAAAACGGTGCTGTACTGTTCGATCTGTTGAAGCGGCCGAAGGTGACATACAGCGACCTGCTGCGCTTGTTCGACGGATTGGAGCCGCTTGACCCGGACGTGGAGGAGCAGATCGAGGTGCTGGCACATTACGACGGCTATATCGAAAAGCAGCGTATCCAGGTCGAGCGCGAACGTGCGCTCGAAACGACGCCGCTTCCCGCCGATCTCGATTACAGCGGACTCGACGGGCTGCGGCTCGAAGCGCGGCAAAAGCTGAACGCGATCCATCCCACATCGGTCGGGCAGGCGTCGCGCATTTCGGGCGTTTCGCCCGCGGATATCAGCGTGCTGCTGATTTATGCCAAGAGGGGGTTCCATCATGCGTGATTGGATCCGGGAAGCGATTCCCGGCATTACAAACGAAGCCTGCGACAAATTTGTCGCATATTATGAACTGCTGATCGACTGGAACAGCCGCATGAACCTGACGGCGATCACCGAGCCGAAGGAGGTCGCCCAAAAGCATTTTGCCGATTCGCTGGCCGCGCTGCCGTATCTGGCGACAGGCGCAAAGGTTGTGGATGTCGGCACCGGGGCGGGCTTTCCGGGCGTGCCGCTTTTGATTATGCGGCCTGACCTAAGGCTGACGTTGGTGGATTCGCTGCAAAAGCGCATGAATTTTCTGAACACCGTTCTGCAAACGCTGGATTTGCGGGCCGAAACCGTCCATGCGCGGGCAGAGGATTTCGGCAGGATGCCGCAATATCGGGAAGCGTTCGACTTCGCGGTGTCCCGCGCGGTCGCGTCGTTACCGGTTCTGCTGGAGCTGACCGTGCCGCTTTTGAAGGTCGGCGGCAAAAGCATCTGCTATAAGGGCGACGCGGCGGCGGAGCTTGCGTCAGCAAAAAGCGCCCTGCATCTGCTGCATGCAAGCGCCGAAACGGTCACGATTCCGGCGGCCTACGGCGCACGCTCTTTACTGATCTGTACTAAAAACGCACCTACTTCAAGGACGTATCCACGCAAAGCCGGCACGCCGAGCAAGCAACCGCTGTAAGAACGACAATATATATACCGTAAACACACCATATAAAGCGAAGAAAACCACTATTATGGTGCAAATATGATCCATATATCCGCCATGTGCCGGACAATATAGACTATAAACACACCATATCCGGCGATGCTTCTATAATACAGTCTTTGTCGGCAGAAAGAAACCGAAGCAGCAAGGCAGAACCAAAACGCGTTAAAATGCATGTAAAGCGTATATTTTTGCAAAATTAGGGGTTGACAAGCAAAGCGGCTTGTGGTATGCTTGCCCCATCGTAAAGAATATACGATTCAGCAACGAGGAAAGGAGGCCGCAGAGAATGGCGATTCTGGCGAAAGAATTTTCTATGTCGATGTGCATGTCCATGATGCGGCTGCTCCGTTGCCGGATCATGCGTTTGTGTGCATAAAAAACGCCCGCGCATAGATCGTCGATTACGGAAGCCGCATCACGGCTTCCGTTTTTATATGCCCCTAACGACCAATACATAAAGGAGAAAAAACCATGAAAAAACTGATTTCCCTGCTGCTCGTTCTCGTTCTCGGTGCTTCCTTCGCCGTCGGCTGCGCGTCCGGCGCTGCCAAGAGCTTTACCATCGCGGTTCCGAACGATCCGACCAACGAAGCGCGCGCCCTGCGCCTCCTCGAAGCCAACGGCCTCATCAAGCTGAAGGAAGGCTCCGGCGAGACCGCTACCAAGCTCGATATTGCGGAGAACCCCTACAACATCACGATCGAGGAGATCGAAGCCGCACAGCTTCCGTCGATGCTCAAGGACGTAGACTTTGCGGTCATCAACACGAACTATGCGGCGGGCGCAGGCCTGAACCTGACCACCGATACGGTCATTCGCGAGAGCACCGACGTTGCGCTGCCGAACGTGCTGGCTGTCAAGGAAGGCAATGAGAATGATCCGAAGCTGCTCGCCCTGATCGCCGCGCTGCAAAGCCAGCAGGTCGCGGACAAGATCGCTTCCGACGCGTCGCTCGGCGCGATCAGCGTTGTGACGAACCCGACCGACGGTTATAATCCCTCGATCGACTATGCGGCCCTCGACGGCGCGGTCATCACGGTCGCCGCTTCCCCGACGCCGCACGCTGAAATCTTGAAGGTCGCTGCCGAAATCCTTGCCGCCAAGGGCATTGCGCTGAACGTGATTGAATACACCGACTATGTGCAGCCGAACCTCGTGGTTGATTCCGGCGAGATCGACGCGAACTACTTCCAGCATGTTCCGTACATGAACGACTTCAATGCGAACAACGGCACGCACCTTGTTTCGCTCGGTGAGATCCACAGCGAACCGATGGGTATGTACTGCGGCAAGCTGTCCTCCCTGGACGACCTCAAAAAGTAACGCATGATTCAACTGGAAGGGCTGACAAAAACATTCCGCACCGCCGAGGGCACCGTGGAGGCACTGAAAAACGTGTCTCTCACGGTGAACGACGGGGATATCTACGGCATTATCGGCATGTCGGGTGCGGGCAAAAGCACATTGGTGCGCTGCATCAACCTGCTCGAACGTCCGACCGAAGGAACGGTTCGGATCGACGGGCAGGATTTGTGCGCGCTTTCGGAGAAGGAGCTCCGCGAGCTTCGCCGCAAGGTCACGATGATCTTTCAGAGCTTCAACCTGCTGGCGCAGCGCACGTGTTTAAGAAACATCTGCTTTCCGCTCGAACTGGCGGGCGTGAAACGGAAGGACGCCGAAAAACGCGCCAGAGAGCTTTTGGCGCTTGTCGGGCTGCCCGATAAGGCCGACGCATACCCCGCGCAGCTTTCGGGCGGACAGAAGCAGCGCATCGCGATCGCGCGGGCGCTGGCGACCGAGCCGAAGGTACTGCTGTGCGACGAAGCGACGAGCGCGCTCGATCCCAAAACGACGCACGATATCCTTTCGCTTTTGCGCGAGCTGCATTCACGTCTGCATATCACGATCATCCTGATCACGCACCAGATGAGCGTCGTCGAGGAGATCTGTACGCGCGTTGCGATCCTCGATAACGGCTCCGTCGTCGAGGAGGGGAACGTGGAGGAGGTTTTCTCCGCGCCGAAGTCCGCTGCCGCCAAGCGGCTTGTGTTCCCGGACGGGTATGAGGAATTGCCCGCCGCCGAGGGGGAAAAGCGCCGCATTCGCGTCGTGTTCCGCGGCGCAAGCACGGCGACGCAGCCGCTGATTGCGCGCATGGCGATGGAACAGCATATCATGGCGAATATTTTGGACGCGTCGATCAAGACGATCTCCGAAAAGGAATACGGCTCGATGGTGCTGGAGGTCGGCAGCGCGGACGAAATGCGCCGTGCGCTCACGTACTTTGCCGGGGAGCCGGAGATCATTGCCGAGGAGGTGAAGCCCAATGCCGCACCTGTTGCATGAGTCGCTTTCCGATACATGGAGCATTGTCTCTTCGGAATTTCCGTTCGCGGTTTGGGAAACGCTGTATGCGACGGTGCTCGCCACCGCGCTGGCAATCGTGATCGGCCTGCCGCTCGGCGTGCTGCTCGTCGCGGGGGAAAAGGACGGCGTGCTGCCGCTGCCCAAGTGGCTGCTGCAAACGCTGAACATTGTGATCAACGTACTGCGCTCGGTGCCGTTCATCATTCTGATGATCGTTGTGATCCCGCTGACGCGCTTGATCGTCGGCAAGGCCTACGGCACGATGGCGTCGGTCGTTCCGCTTGTGATCGCCGCGTTCCCGTTTGTGGCGCGGCTTGTCGAGAGCAGCCTCCGCGAGGTCGATCCGAACCTCATTGAAATGGCGCGCTCGATGGGCGCGACGCCGATGCAGATTATCACGAAGGTCATGCTCAAGGAGAGCGTCCCGTCGCTGATCTCGAATTTCACGATTGCGATTACCACGATCCTCGGCTATACCGCCATGTCCGGCGCCGTCGGCGGCGGAGGATTGGGCAAGCTCGCGATCACCTACGGCTATAACCGCTATATGTACGGCGTCATGGCGGCAGCGGTTGTGCTGCTCGTCGTGCTCGTGCAGGTGTTCCAGGCCATCGGTACCAAGGCCGCGGCAAAGACGGATAAGCGGTAAGGATAAGGCGCGAAACAGAAGATCTCAGAAAAAACAGACCATGCGAATACCGAATTGCGGTTAGCATGGTCTTATTGCTTCTTATTCTCCGAATTCTTTTCCGTTAATTAAATAATCAATCGAAACATGAAAGTATTCGGACATACGGTTTAACAGCGCAAATGATGGCTCTCTTTTTCCGTTTTCATAAAAAGACAGCGCTTCCCTTGTAATATGTAAATCCATAGCAACCTTTTGTTGGTTAAGATTTTTTTGTTGTCGGATTTCCTTCAAACCTTTCATGTTGACTTTATAGTATCATTATGTTACAATTTGAACGTAACAATATGTTACATATCAAGGTCAGTATGAGCTATTCCGTATGTTTTAACCATACGAAAAAGCAGAAAGGGAGTAAAATGGCGAGAAACAAGATGATAACATGCAAACATTGCGGCGAGGAAATTGCAGCAAGCGCAAAGGTTTGCCCTAAATGCGGCGGGAAGAACAAGAAATCACTGTTTAAACGGCCTTGGTTCTATATTTTGATTGCGCTTGTACTGTTCATTGTCGTTTGCAGCAGCGGGATGCGTTCGGCAAGCAACATGGGAAAAACAGGAACGGTCGATACGAACACGGCGAATACGCAAAATAATGTCACCAAGACAGACACTACGCTCGCTTCATCGACTACAACCAAAGAAGCCCCCACACCCAAACCGACGGAAGCGCCGGTAAAAACAGAGTATAGTGTCGGTGATATTTTACAAGACGGCAATCTGAAAATCATCTATGCGGCAAGCGGCGTTTATCATGAGGACAATCAATTTCTACAACCAAATGAAGGGAATCAATATATTTTCCTGCGTTTAGCGTTTATCAACGAGGGGACAAGCGACCGCAGTATTTCTACGTTTGATTTTAACGCCTTTGCGGATGGATATGCCTGCGATGCCTATTATAATGGCGGCGAAACTCTTTCCGCAACATTATCGGCAGGACGTTCTACGATGGGAGAGGTTTACTTCCAAATTCCTATCGAGGCAAAGGACGTTGAAATTGAATATGAAACGAATTACTTCACACAAAAGAAAATCCATTTTCTCTATGAGGGGGAACAGGATTCTGGGTATGTATTGGAATCCAATATGTCGCGGAGCAGCGGTGCATATTCCGTCGGCGATACCATTTCCGGTTCGGGGATCACGATCCAATATATTTCCTGCGAACCGTATCAAAGCAATAACCAATTCGTACAACCGAAGGATGGTTATCACTATGTGTCGTTGATCTTGGAATTTGAGAATACTGGATCATCTGATAAAATCATTTCCGCGTATTCTTTCGATTGCTACGCGGACGGCGCGGCGTGCGAGCAAACGTATATTCGAGATGACAGTTTGTCCGCTACGCTTTCGCCCGGAAGAAAGGTCAAAGGCACGGTAACGTTTGAGGTGCCGGATCAAGCGGAGGTCATAGAGGCAGAGTATGAAGATAATATTTGGACGTCCGGCAAAATTATTCTCACCGTAAAATAACAGACAATATCCGCGGGTACAGAAGGTCGAGCTTTTCGGCCTTCTTTTTAATCCGTGCTGTGCAAAAGCCAGAGTATGCGGGAACGATTGCGGAGCGCGAAAGGATTGCGTAAAATATATACAGATCAGTGCGTTCATGCACAGGAGGACGTATGAAAAGAGTATTGGGAAGAATCCTTGCGGCGCTGCTTTGCGCCTTGCTGCTCACCGTCGCTTGTTCGAGTGCGGCGCCGGCGGCAAAGGTAGAGCTGACGAGCGCCCACGCGGGTGAGGTCGTTGCGATCAACGACGATGTGCTGTCTGCGTATTTGGCAATGCCTGTGGGGGAAAGCCTCACGTATCTGAAGGAGAACGCATACAAAAAGACCGACGCCGCGCATGACGGGCAGGAGATAGTGCTCTCTTGGACGGGCGGCGAAGCGCCGTACACGGTGCGCATAGCGGACAACGAAGCCATGACCGGCGCCGAGGCGTGGACGACGGACAAGATGCGTTTGCCGGTCGGCATTTTCCTGCCGGACACCTCGTATTGGTGGAGCGTGACCGACGCAAAGGGGAATACGTCCGAGATCGGCACGTTCCGCACGGGCACGGGCGTACGCGTGATCACGGCGCGCAAGACGCTGAAGGCCGACGGCGTGCGCAACGTGCGCGACCTCGGCGGATACAAGACAGCGGACGGCAAGACGGTTCGCTATGCGATGGTCTATCGCGGCGGGCTGCTGCTGTTTCCGAGCGGCGGCAGCGTATACAGCAAGAACATCATAGACGACTTCGGCCTTGACGCGCTGAACCGGCTGCATATTCAAACCGAGCTCGACCTGCGCAACGATACCGATTGCGGTGGGCAGGGCTATTCGCCGCTTGACGGCTGCAGCTACGTGCGCCACACCTTTACCGGCTATACGTCGATTTTTCCGGACGCGATCTGGTTTGACGAGCGCACGCCGGAATCCATGCACAGCATCTTTTCGCTGCTGGCAAAGCCGGAAAGCTACCCGGTCTATTTCCATTGCCTGATCGGGCAGGATCGCACCGGCACGCTCGCGTATCTGCTGTTGGGACTTTTGGGCGTCGAATACGAGGACATTCTGCGCGACTATGAGCTGACCGCCTTTTCGCCGGTCGGGAATATGAACCGCGAAGCGTCGTTCAACTACAGCGGCGAAAAGACGATCACACAGGAGAAGGCGTTCGAGGCGCTGCACGAACGGATGCTGCAATACAGTGAAACCGGTGTGCTGTCCGAAGCGGTAGCGAACTACTTGATGACGGTATGCGGCGTCAGCGCCGACGAGATCGCCTCGATCCGCGTGATCCTGCTGACCGACGCACAATAAAAGATCTGCAAAGGGAGGCTGCATATGGAGAAGCAACGGAAAAAGAAGCGTCTGCCTTGGTGGGCGGTCGTGCTGATCGTGCTCGTTTCGATCGTTGTCGTGTTTGTCGCGTTCTCGCTGATCACGATTCGCGCGTTCGTCGGGGATTCGCTGTCATGGCAGGGGACGATGGCGATGGTGTCCTATGGCGGCTTTGAACTGCCGGATTGGTATAAGAGCCTTGTGCTGAACGGCGACCGGAGCTATCCCGGCCTGCCTGCGCTTTCGACCGAGCCGCAAAAGCGCGGCGAGATGCTCGCGCTGTATGAGGATTTCATGTACGGCCATACCCCGACCGAGGGGTTCGACACCGCGTTTATCGCCAAGGAAACGGCGGATGCGTTCGACGGCAAGGCCGAAAAGCGGATCGTCACGATCATGGTTTCCAACGAAAAGGGCAGCTTTTCCGCCGATATGCTGCTGCTTTTGCCTAAGGGCGCAAGCGGCGTTCCGGTGTTCATCGGGGAGAACTTTTCAGGCAACGACGCCGCGCTGGAAAACAGCGAGTGGCCGTTTGAAGCGATCATCGACCGCGGCTATGCGGTTGCCACGTTGGGCTACGGCGATTGGGCGCCCGACGATACGGCAACCTATCGTGACGGCGTGCTGCGTCTGTTCGACGATCCGAGCCTGTCCGCATTCTCGGCTTGGGCATTCGGCCTCAGCCGCGGGATCGACTATCTTGTGACGTTGCCGGAGATCGACGCAAATCGAATCGCGTCGGTTGGCCATTCACGGCTCGCGCGCGTATCGCTGTGGGCAGGCGCGTGCGATGAGCGTATCGCGCTTGTCACGGGCTCATGCGGCGGCGGCCTGCTGCGCAGCCCGGTTATGGGCCGGATTACAACGGACGGCACCTCGAACCATTGGTATACGCCTGCGTATCTGACCTTCGAAAACCGCGACAGCGAGCTGCCCGTGGATATGCATACGCTGTATGCGCTTGCGGCAGGGCGTCATTTGTTCGTTTCCATCGGCGAAAACGACCTTGCCTCCGATCCGGTTTCCATGTATGACGCGCTGCAGCTCGCCAAAGCTGTCTGGCGCGACGGCTACGGCATGGATGTGATCCCGGACGGCAGCTATTTCGATGTGCCGTTCGATACGCCGATCACAAGCGACGCCATCGGCGTCAACGTCCATTCCGGCGGGCATAAATTTGACATGTCCGACTGGACGGCGTATATGGACTATATGGAACAGTATGTGAAGTGAGCCATTTTTGGTATTTTGGGGAAGGATGCGAACAAGAAGGAACGGACGAAACATCGCCCGTTCCTTTGCTTTGTTGCCGAATATGAGCCGTTTTTTTCACTTCGCTTACGATTTGTTACGGCTGCGCCGGCGCGCGTTTTTTGCGCGTCGCCATCTTTCCCTTATCAACAGCCTGCTCGCGTTGGCGTATTGTTTTCCGCGCCGATCTCCAGCCGATACAGCCGCTGCAGGCGCGGCTGTAAAAACGTGTCGATGGTTTCCACGAATGTCCAGCCGAATTTTTCGTAGAGTCCGGTGTGCTCGGTGAACAGGTACAGCTCCGAGAGACCGACGGAGGCGGCGCTGCGCTGCACCGTAGACAGCAGAAACCGGCCATAGCCAAGCCCGCGGCGGCGGGGGTCGAGGTACACGTTTGCAAGCCACGGGTAGATATCCGGGCGGGGGAACAGGTCTTCGTTGGTAAACTGGTACATGCCGATCAGCGCGTCCCCTTCATACAGGCCGAAGGTCTGCGGGAGCCTATTGGTCTGCAGGCTATGCTGCATACAGCAGCGCACGGCGTCGTAGGCGTAGCCCTCCGCCTTGCCCCACCAGCCGTACATCCAGTCGGTTATTTTGTCGAGATCCCTTGCGTCGGTGATCCGTTTTACGGTCAGATTTTGCACAGCGGCTTCCATCGTCTTCAGCTGTTCGCCCACAGATAGCAATACGCCTGCGTTCTGGCGGCAAACGGCGCCGTGCGCAGCAGCGTCCGCATCTCCGCTTTTGTGTACCAGCCCGGCACGATCTCCTCCGCGTCGGAAGTGCTCTTGCGGAATTCTCCGGCGGCAGCGCCGAATACGCAGACGTTTCGTTCGTTGGAAAAACCGATGGCGCTGTAGCTGCCGTCCAGCACGTCGTCGATGCGGGTCAGCGTCAGCCCGGTTTCCTCCCACAGTTCGCGCTTTGCGCTCTGCTCCGGTGTCTCGCCGGGGTCGATCAGTCCGGCGGGGAAATTGTAGATCCATTGCGCCATCGCCATCCGGTATTCCCGGCTGACAAGCAGCCGTTCGCCGCTTTCGTCGGTCAGGATCAGAATGACCGAATCCGGCGTCGGATTCTGCAACGCTTCGAGCGTCGTAATCTCCCGGTTCCGGCTGATGATCTCATACGTTTTGGGATGCCCCTCCTCCGTCAAATAATCCACATCATACCGGGTGATAAACTTCCCTTCGTGCACCTTTCGTATGCCCTTATACTGCATAACCGTTCCTCCGCAGCGTTCCTTTTCTCAAAAGTATAAACGAAATACGAGCCTTCGGCAAGCCCCTTTTGCATGAGGAAGAACGCTTGACGTTTCACAGCTAACCGGTAGAGGATTTCACAGCATTTATATCGCTCGAGCACATACTTTTCGGCATAGTCCTGCCTTGACTTCGCCGAACGGCTAAATTATAATGCTTATAGAACAAATAACGCCGAACGGCTAAATTCTGCGATTGGTAAGAGAATTTCGCCGTACGGCGCAGAGGAGACGGACATGATCGTAACGGATGCAAAGACCTTCGGCGAAGCGGTGCGCAAGCGGCGCAAGGCGCTCGGCTATACGCAGGCGTTTATCAGCGATTTTTGCGGCGTGAGCGTCAGCTTTTTATCGGACATGGAAAACGGCAAGCGGACGATTGAACTGGAAAAGGCCATCCGGATTGCCAATCTGCTGGGCTTGGATTGCCGCCTGACACCGAGGGAATGAGCATGGAATACTTAGTCAGCATGGAAATCAGCGGGCGGCAGGTGCCGGTCGGCAGCATCGCGGGCGAGCGGGCGGAAGCGGCCTGTTTCCGGTACGGTGCGGACTATCTCGAACGGACGGACGCCGCGGCGATCTCCGTCCGTCTGCCGTTGCAGACGGAGCCGTTCACACCCCGGCAAACGCGGACGTTCTTTGAAAGCCTGCTCCCGGAGGGGTTCACGCGGCGCTCGATCGCCACCTTCCTGCGGATCGACGAGGGCGATTACCTCGGCATTCTGTATGCGCTCGGGCAGGAGTGCATGGGCGCGCTGCGTATCTATCGGGAGGGCGACGCGCCGCAGGCTGCGTATGTGCCGCTGACGCCGGAGCAGGTTCGGCTGCTCGCCGCCGAGGGCGCGCCCGAATCGACAACGCTTGTCACCGAAGCGCACCTGTCGCTTGGCGGGGCATCGGGCAAGGTCGGCTTGTATTACGACGCCGCTTCCGGTGCATGGTATCTGCCGCGCGGCACCGCGCCGAGCACGCACATCCTTAAGCAAAGCCATGTTCGCTATGAAAAAATCGTCCCGAATGAGCAGCTTTGCCTGCGCACGGCGGCGCTTTGCGGGCTGCGCGTGGCGGAGAGCCGGGCGATCAATACCGGCACGGGACAGGATCGGGAGCTGCTGCTGGCCGTGCGGCGGTACGACCGCATATTTCCGCCGTCACCGGAACGGATCAGCGGCCTGCCGGTGCCGCAGCTGCTGCACCAGGAGGATTTCGGGCAGGCACTCGGCATTCCTGCGTCCGAGAAATATGAGCACGGACAGCACTATCTTCGAGCCATGTTCACGCTTCTGCGCGAACGCTCGGCACGTCCGATCGAGGACCAGACCGAGCTGTGGGATCGGATTGTGTTCGACTGGCTGATCGGCAATACCGATGCGCATATCAAAAACTTTTCGCTGCTTTATGCGCCCGATCTGCGATCCGTGCGGCTTGCGCCGGCGTATGACATGATCCATACCGGCTATAAGGGCCTCAGCCGCAATATGGCGCTTGCCATCGGCGGCGTCTATCCGATTGCCGAGATCACGCGCGAATCCTTTCGCCTTGCCGCAAGGGAGGTCGGCCTCGGTGAGAAAATGGCGCTGTCGCGCTTTGATCGCATGGTCGGGAGCTTTCGGCCTGCGCTCGAAAAGGCAGCGGCGGAGCTGCAGCGGGAAGGACTGGACGGCGCGGCGGAATGGAAGAACCGGATCCTGCAGAGCGCCGGGCGCGCCCTTGCGCATCGGTAGAAAAAGAAAAAACAACAGGATAAAAATCCGCGCCGTCGCCGCCTGCAAAAGCAGAAAAGCGTCAAGCGCGGATCGTTTCTTTTTGCTTGGTAAACCAAAGGCTGATCAGATAAAACGCCAAAGACAGCAGGACGATACAAACGCCGGGCGTTAAAAGATAAGCGTAAGCCTGCCGCAAAAACGCGCCTCTGCGGTAGGCAAAGTTCATCATCGTGCCCCATGTCGGATGATAGAGATCGCCGAAGCCGAGGAAGCTCAGCGTCGATTCCATCAGAATACAGCTGTTGACGCCGAGCAAAAAGCGCGTCAGCAGAATGTCCCACAGATTCGGAAGCAGGTGGAACACCGCGATATGCAGGCGCGAAAAGCCCTGTACGGTCAATGCTTCCATAAACGGCTGCACCGCAAGGTGCCGGACGCGTTCGCGCACGGCGCGCGCTGTCCCTGCCCAGCCGAACAGCGCAATCAGCACGATCAGCTGTCCGCGTCCCGCGCCGACAAAGGCCGACAGGACGATCAACGTGATCAACCGCGGTAACAGGACAAACACGTTGATGACGCCGTCGAAAAGCCCGCCCAACAGGCCGCGCTGCGCCGCAAGCGTGCCGAGTAAAAGACCGAGCAGCAGCGTCAAAACGCTGCTGCAAAGCCCGACAAACAGCGTATCGCGCGTGCCGTAGACAAGCTCCGTAAATACATCGTAGCCGAGCGCGTTAGTGCCGAGCGGGTGTGTTTTGCTCGGGGCTTCCCACGCGGCAAACATGTCCTTTTGGCCGAACGGCGTGAAAAGCCCGGGCAGCAGGGCGGCGGCAGCAAACAGAAGTAAAAGAAGCAATCCGAGCACAAGCGGGAGGGTTCGCAGATTACGCATGGCGCTCCCCCTTTCGCTGCCGCGGGTCGAGCAGCAGGCAGACAAGATCGGTCACGATGATCGACGCCGCCATGATTGCGGTCGTGACAAACAGGACGCCCTGCATCAGCGGGTAATCGAGCGTATACACCGCGTCGGTCAGGAGCTTTCCCATGCCGTTGATCGAAAAGATATTCTCGACGATCAGCGACCCGCCGACGCACAGGCTCACGCTCATGCCGACCATCGTTAAAAACGGCTGCATTCCGTTTTTCAAAAGGTATTGCCAGCGGATCTTTCTCGGGGAAAGCCCGCGCTGCCGTGCGTACAGCACGTATTTTTCCTCCGTTGCGGCAGCGGTCATGTTGCGTACCAACAGATACCGCGACGGCAGTACGCCGAGCGTCAGCGTCGTCACCGGCAGGACGAGGTGCCAAAGGCGATCGAGCCAAAAGCCCGTCTTGTCCGGCGTCATGTCGCTGCCGGACAGGCCGGTATACGGGAACCAGCGATTTCGAAAGCAGAACAGCAGGATCAAAACGAGCGCCAGGAAAAAGGACGGAACGGCGTTGAGCAGAATCAGCGCCGCCGTCGAGACCCGGTCGAAAATGCCGTCCCTGCGCCAGCCCGCGTTCAGCCCCCAAACGAGCCCGAGCAGCGAGGACAGCACGACGGCGGGAAGCGAGATTTGCAGCGTTGCGCCGATGCGCTCGCGGATCAGCTCAGCGACGATGGCATTCTTTTTGAACGAATAGCCGAGCGTGCCATCCGCAAGCGAACGGAGATAATATCCGAACTGGACGAGAAGCGGCTCGTCAAGGTGCAGCGATTCGCGGTAGCGCGCGACCTGCGCGGTCGTGAGATCCTCCTCGGCAAAGCCGGACAGATATGCGATCGGGTCGCCGGGCAGCAGCCGCGGCAGGGCAAAGTTCAATAAAATGACAACGAGGAAGCAAACCAAAGCTGTCAGCATGCTTTTGACAAACGATTTCATGGTTTGCTTCCTCGTTTCTTGTTGGAAATGGATTATTTCGCGGTGATGTGCAGCCAGTTCTGCACGTTGTTCAGCCCGAACACGTTATCGACAACGATATTGTCGAGCTTGCTCGACGCGCCGTAGGTCAGCGCGTCCCAGTACAGCGCGACGACCGGCAGGTGCGCGGCATAAAAACGCTGCATGTCGCCCGCGGCGGCAATGTACTCGTCAAGGGTCTTGGCTTCGCCCATGGCGGTCAGCGCGGATTGGAACGATTCGTCGTAGACCTGTGCGCCGCCCTGTACGGCATGGCTACCGTCCACATAGATCGTTGCAAGGCCGTTGCCCATGCCCATGCCCGCGGCGGTATAGCCGAACAGAGCCGCTTCCATTGTGATATTGTTCTCGGAGAACTTGTTGCTCGTCTTAGCATTATAGGATGCGGAATCAAGCCCGTCAAGCACGACCTCGCCGCCGAACGCGTCGATGGCAGTCTTGATCAGCTCGGCACAGGACACCTGGTTATTGCGGTCGCTGCGATAGGTCAGCGTAATGGTGAACGGCTCGCCGGCCTCGTTGACAAACTTGCCCGCGTCGTTCTTCGCGTAGCCCGCGGCGTTCATATATTGTTCGGCTTCAGCCAGATCGGTTTTCAGCTTGTCGGTTGCGACATAGCCGACCGTGGACGGGGGAACAAAGCCCGCGTTCGGGATCTCGGCACGCGCGGAGCCGACCTTTTCGCGCAGCTGCGCATAGTCGAGCGCGAGCGCGACGGCATGGCGCAGGTTCTCGTCGGCAAACGGACCCTTGGCGTTGTTGAACGCCAGTACGGCGGGTGCGTTTTGCGCGGTCACAGTGAGCAGATGCACGCCCTCGGACGCCTCCAGCACATCCTGATACGCGGCGCCGATGCCCGTGGAGTAGACCCAAACCATGTCGATGTCGCCCTGCTGCAGCGCCATCAGCATCGTGTCGTCGTTGTTGAACAGGTGGTAGACAAGCTCTTTCACCTGCGGCTGCTCCGGATACGTCTCGCTTGCGGTGAACGTGATCGTTCCGGCGTCCTTGTTGAAATCGGTGAATACATACGGGCCGCAGCCAAAGCGCAGCTCAGCGTCGGAAAGCTGTTCTTTGCCCTCATATATGTGCTTCGGAAGCACGCGGAACGAGGTCATGTTGCCAAGCTCGCGCACGTTCGGCGCGGCAAGCGTCAGCGTAATACTGCGCCCGTCGTCGGACACAACCGCCGCGGCATACTTGGCCTTGGTGACCTTGCCCTCGGCATCGGTCTGATCGACAAGGTTTGCGCTGCCGCTGTGGTCCTCATATTCGAGCGTGAACAAAATGTCCGCGGCGGTCACGGGTTCGCCGTCCTGCCACGTCATGCCGTCCGTGATCGTGTAGGTCCAGGTCGTTGCATCCTCGGTTGCCCACGACGCAAGCAGCGGATGGAACACGCCCTCGGTGTCCTGCCAAACGAGCGGCGGATGCGTGACGCCGCTTGCGAGCATTTCATAGCCGTATTCGCCGATCATCGCCTGTTCGATGGCAGCGGTTGTGCCGATCGTCAGCCGGTCGATGGCATACGTCGGCGCGGGAACTTCGGTCGGTTCCGGCGCGGCGGGCTGTGCAGGCTCGGCAGCGGACTGTGCAGGCGCGGCGGTAGGTGTTTCTGCTTTCGGCGCGTCAGTCGGCACTTCCGCCTTCGGCGCGGCGGGAGCCGTGCAGGCAAGCAGCGACAGCATCAGCAGCAAAGCCAGTAAAAGGGACAAAGCCTTTTTCATCTTGTCTTATTCCTCCTTCAGATGATGATTTTCAAAACAATAGATGGTATCGGACAAATGCTCGACCAAAGCCCGGTCATGCGAGATCAGGAGCAGGGAGCCGCCGGATTTTTGCATCTCGCGGCGCACCATGCCGAGCACGTTCGCCTGCGTGGAAACGTCGAGCATCGAGGTCGCCTCGTCCAAGATCAGCAGACGCGGGGAGAACAGCAGACACCGCGCGATGTGGATGCGTTGCGCCTCGCCGCCCGAAATCTGGTGCGGCAGGTGTGCCAGAATATCCGGCGCAAGCCCCACAGCGGCAAGCTGCCGTTCGATGAGCGCCGACGCCTCGGCCTTGGATTTGGCAAAGCCGTGATACCGGATCAGCTCCGAAAAGCCCGCGCCGAGCTTTTGCGACGGATCAAGCGCCGCGTGCGGCTGCTGAAACACCATTTGTATGCGGGAGCCGCGCTTGCGGTCGTACGACGTCTGCGCGGAAACGAGCAGCTGATCGTCAAGCCAAATCCCGCCCGCGTCGGGGCGCAGCGTGCCGCAAAGCAGCTTGGCAAGCGTCGATTTTCCGATGCCGCTTGCGCCGTATAAGCCTACGACGGCATTGTCCGGGATCGTGAACGACACGTCCTCCAAAACGATCTGCTTTGCAAAAGTCTTTTTCAGATGCTTTCCTTCGATCATAGCCTGCTGCACCAACATTCCCGGTCGCCGACCGCTATGCGGATCGGCTCGTTTTCACAAAAATCGCCCGCCTTCGGACAGCGCGCATAAAACGGACACGGGCTGTTCCCGCTGCGCAGAACCGGCGTTTCGAGCATCCCGTTTTGCACAAGCGCGCCAATCAACGCCTTGGTGTATGGGTGCCACGGATAATCGAGCACGTTGTCGGCGGGACCGCGCTCGCACATCCTGCCGCGGCACAGCACGGTCACATCGGCGCAATGCCGCGCGACCGCTATATCGTGCGTGATGATCAGCTTGGCGGCGTCGGGAAACAGTCGATCCAGCAGCGCAAAGAAGGCGTCGGTCGCCGCCTGATCGAGTCCGTTGGTCGGCTCGTCGGCCAGCAGCAGCTTCGGCGTTCCGATGGCGGCAAGCGCGATCGTCACACGCTGTGCCATACCGCCGGAAAGCTCGAACGTGTATTTTCGCAGAACATCCTCCGGGTTGTCAAATCCGACGGCGCGCAGCAGCGCATGCGCTCTTTTTCGACGCTCGGCAAGCGGGACGCGGTTTTTGCGCATCCCGTCCCACAGCTGTCGTTTCACGGTCAGCGACGGGTGCAGACTTTCCGCGCCGCTTTGCGGAATATAGACGATCTCCGACCCGATCAGCCGCCGCAGCTTATACCCTTTGGGCAGCGGCGCGCCGCAATACAGCAGACGTTCGCCGGATTGGTATACGTTGCGGGGCAGCAGCCGCAGGATCGACAGCGCGGTCATCGTCTTGCCGGAGCCGGTTTCTCCGATCAGCGCATGGCTTTCGCCCTTGGCAAGCGAAAGCGTTACGTTTTGCACAAGCGTTTTTTCCGCCCGCGCCAGCCGCGCCGCAATCGTGCCGGTATGCAGCTCCAAAATCAATTCACGTTCCATGTCAAAAGCGCATAGCGCATGCGGCTCTCGTCGTGCAGCACGCCGTTTTCGGCATGGCGTGCAAAGTAGTCGCGCACGTATGCCTCGGCGTCGCGTTCGTCCATGCCGAAAATGCCAAAGTAGACGGTATACTGCCGCAGGGCGGCATCCAAATTAAGATCGTGCCGGCTTGTAAATGCCTTGATAAAGACGCGCACGTTTCGTCCCATCGCGGTCAATATCGTTTGATAGCGGTCGCCGTCGGTCAGCATGCCTGCGGGGTGCAGGTTCAGCTCCCGCAGCATCGCGCGGCGGTGCAGGTCATAGCTGCCCGGCAGCACGGTCAGAATACAGCAGGCGCGGCGCGTCATGCGCTCCATCCGCCGGAGCTCGTCCACATTGCAGATCGCCGGGCACATCGATGTGAACGTGATATCGAACGTGCGATCCGTCTCAAACTGCTCCCAAAGGGCGCAAACGGGTTCGAGATTGTCGATATGCGCAGCTGCCGCGCGCTTTTGCATCACGGCGATCCCCGCCGGATTGACCTCCAGCGCCGTCACAGACCGGCACTTTTTGGCAAGCCGCAGCGCATAGTCGCCCATGCCCGCGCCGATGTCGAGCAGCGTATCGTTCGGATGAAGGATGCCGTTTTCGACCAGAACGGAAACAAATCCCACCGGGTCGGTGTCCGGATCGAACGGACGCTCCGCCGCCTGCGCGCAAAACAGCGTATAATACGGCAGCCACCGCTTGGCGCGCGCAATGCGTTCCTCCCGCGTGCCGTAGCGGTAGGCAGTTTCCCATGCCTGCTCGATCTCTGTCAGACTGCTCAAATCAAGGCTCCTTCTTCGGGTACGGTATAAAAAAGACACGCCCCTCCTTGGAGAGCCGCATCCCTTCATGGCATACGCATATTCCTGGAATCCAAAATCTGCCCGCTTCAGCGGTGCGCGTTCGACTCCTGCCGAACAAGGGCAGTATAGCAGACCGCAGCCGGTTTGAGAAGCCCCGTGGGGGGATAGAGCGGGGTCGCACAAAAAAGGAAGCCGCCCGATACCGGAACGGCTTCCGCTATGATTGCCTTATTTCAACAGCTTGTCGATCGCGTTTTCCAGTTCCGTGATCGCATCCTGATCGTTTTCCTCCACCGCATGCACAATGCAATGCTCAATGTGATCCTTTAGGATCACGCGGCTGATCGAGCCGAGCGCCGCGCGCACCGCGGCGAGCTGCACCAGTACCTCCGAGCAGTCGCGCCCGTCCTCGACCATCTTTTTGACCGATTCGAGATGCCCGATCGCGCGAGACAGGCGGTTTTTGACCTCCTTGGTGTGCGCGTGGGAATGGATATGCTTATGCCGCTCGGTCAGCGTCGTTTCGTTCTGCGCCATGCTCACAGCTCCTGCATGAGCCTTGCCCGCGCTTCGGCAAGGGTCAGGCCGTTTTCCTTGGCGATCCGCGCAAGATCGTCATATTCGAGCTTTTGCCGCGCCGCGCCGTAGCCGGTCGAGCTTTTGACACGCACCGGGCCGAGGGAGGTGGCTTTCGTCTCCACGCGGCGGGACAGGATACAGCGGCGCGTTTCAACCTCGCGGACGCCGATGGTCGTCGTATGCCGGAAGATCGCGGCAACGACTGTCTCGCGCTTTGCGGGCGGGCAGATCACGCGGATCAGCGTCCCCGGCCGGTTCTTCTTCATGCCGATCGGGATCGTGAACACCTCGACCGCGCCCGCCTCAAAGATGCGTTCACAGGCAAAGCCGATCTCCTCGGCGGTCATATCGTCCACGTTGACCGACAGCTCGCACATCGTATCGGTGTTCTCGCCGTCCGTCTGCCCGAGCATCGCGCGGACGCAGTTCGCCACCGGGAAATCCTTATTGCCCATACCGTAGCCGATGGCTTCGGTTCGCATCACGGGCATTTTCCCGAACGATGTGACAAAGTGCTTCAGCAGCGCCGCGCCGGTCGGCGTGCAAAGCTCGCCTTGGATCGCGCCGCCGTAGATCGGCACGTCCTTTAGGATGTACGCCGTGGCGGGCGCAGGAACGGGCAGGATCCCGTGCGCACAGCGCACCGTACCGCTGCCGACATGGACGGGGGAGGCGATAACCTGCTCCGGGGCAAGCCGTTCCATCAGCAAACACACCGCCGTCACGTCCGCAACGGCGTCGAGCGTGCCGACTTCGTGAAAATGAATCTCGTCGATCGGGCAGTTATGCACATGCGCCTCGGCCTCGGCGATTTGCCGGTAGACCGCCAGCACATCGGTCTTTACCTTATCGGAAACGGCAAGGTCGTCCACGATGTGCTCGATGGCGTGCAGCGAGCTGTGTGCATGGTGATGTTCGTGATCGTGAGAATGCACGTGCTTGTCGTGGTGCGGATGGTCGTGCGCCTCCATTACATCAAATTCATCGACGCCGTTCACGCGCACGGCAATATGCGTGCCGGTGATGCCGCACTTTTGCGTCGATGTTTTTTCATAGACGACATGGGGAATGCCGACGGCGTTCAGCTCAGCCACGAACGCGTCGGGATCGGGCAGCAGCTCCAGAAGCGCCGCAGTCAGCATATCGCCCGCTGCGCCCATGCCGCAGTCAAGGTACAGCGTTTTCATGCGTTCTCCTTCGGGCGGTTCTCCACCAGCCCCGCTTTTTCAAGGGCGAGTACGACAATCGGGATCAGCACGATATGCAGGATAATGCCGGGGATCGCGTTCAGCAGCGCGCCCGCAAGGAACATTTCCATCGTAAACGCCGACCCCGCAAGGCCGAGCAGCAGCCATTTGACAAGCCCCCAAACAAGCCGTCCGGCAACCATAGCCGCAAGCAGCGCCGCATAGACGCTCCACGGCTTTCGGGGCAGCACGCGGTAAAGAAGGCCGGACACCGCGCCGTAGGTCGCAAGCTCAAATGCCATGCAGACCGCGTCCGGATAGAGCGCGGGCATGCCGAAGATAAACGAGCGCAGCACGGGTGCGATCGCGCCGACCGCAAGCCCCCACGGCCAGCCACAGAGGAAGCCGCACAGCAGCACGGGAATGTGCATCGGGCTCAGCGCCTTGCCGATCTGCGGGATCTGCCCGGTCAACAGCGGCAGCACCATGCACAGCGCCAGACACAGCGCCGCATAGACAAGTTTTTTCAGGTTTTGCTTCATTCGGAGGTTTCCTTTCTCTTTTCACGCGCAGGGAAGACCGCTTCGCCCGCGCCAACCAAAAAAGATACCGCGCCCGCTTTTGCGGACTCGATACCTTCCTGATATCGCTTTCTGCAGTGAAATCCAATCCAAGCGGCTTCAGCCGCGTTCGTCGGCTCGTGCCGACTGCAATATTATATAGGAACATACGGATAAAGTCAATCCTTGCGTCATAATGGAATTGCATTTCCTAAAACAGGGAAAAGATATTTCTGCTTTAATGTTCCTTTAAGGAATGCGTGGTATGCTTTAGCCATCTTAAACAGAAGGAAGGGATTTTCATGAAAAAGATGATCGGTTTATGGCTTGCCCTGCTCTTGGGCATGACCGCGGCAGTCGGCTGCACGGGCGCTTCCGCTTCTGACGCGGGAACGGCGCAAACGGACGAGACCATCGCAATCGTCGCGGAAACCGACGAAACAAGCGACGCAGCAGAGGTCGTTACAGCGGAGCTGACGACCGAGCCGGCTTCGGACGACAATATGCCTCCCGAACCGCCCGACGGTATGGGCACACCACCCGACGGCATGGGAACGCCGCCCGATGGTATGGGCACACCGCCTGACGGCATGGGCGAACCGCCTGCCGGTGATCCACCGGAAAGACCGGACGGCATGGGGGAGCCTCCCTCCGGCGGTTTTGGCGGCAATACGCCGCCGGGCGGCAGCACATCATCGTTCGAGTACACGGCGGCGACCGAGATTACCTCCGCCGATACGCAGGCGGAGCAGACTTACGCAAGCGAAACGGCGAATGAAAGCGCATTGCTGATTGCCACGACCGACGCGGTTGCGATCACGAATCCCACCGTCACCAAGACCGGCGATTCCGACGGCGGCGACAACTGCAATTTCTACGGTCTGAACGCGGCGGTGCTTGCAAAGGACGGCGCTTCCGTCACGATCACCGGCGGCACGATCACCTCCTCTGCGTCCGGCGCAAACGGCGTGTTCAGCTACGGCGGCAACGGCGGCAATAACGGCGCGGCGGGCGACGGTACGACCGTGACGATTTCCGATACCGTGATCACCACGACCGGCTCCGGCTCGGGCGGCATCATGACCACGGGCGGCGGCGTGACGTATGCGAACAATCTGACCGTCACGACAAGCGGGCAGTCTTCCGCACCGATCCGCACCGATCGCGGCGGCGGCTGGGTCTATGTGGATGGCGGCACCTATACCTCCAACGGCCTCGGTTCGCCTGCGATCTACTCGACGGCGGAGATCCACGTGGCCAACGCGACGCTCGTTTCGAACCTGTCCGAGGGCGTCTGCATCGAGGGCAAGAACAGCATCGAGCTGACGGACTGCGACCTGACCGCCAACAATACGCAATGCAACGGCAACGCGACGTTCCTGGATACGATCATGATCTATCAGTCCATGTCGGGCGATGCGGACAGCGGCACAAGCGCGTTCACGATGGCGGGCGGCACGCTGACAAGCAAGAACGGGCATGTGTTCCATGTGACGAACACGAACGCGATCATCACGCTCACCGGCGTCACGATCCTCAACGAGGACAGCGAAAACATCCTGCTTTCGGTCTGCGCCGACGGCTGGAGCGGCGCAGGCAATATCGCAACGCTGAACGCCGTGAACCAGACGCTTTCCGGCATGATCCTGGTCGGCAGCGATTCGACGCTGACGCTGCACCTGTCGAACGGCTCGACCTTCACCGGTACGATCTCGGGCGAGATCACCAATGCCAAGGGCACGACCGTTTCCACCGCGGTCGGCACGGTCAACGTCACACTCGACGATACCTCGACATGGGCGCTGACCGGCGATACCTACATCAGCACCTTCACCGGCGACGCCTCGAATGTGATTGCAAACGGCTATACGCTCTATGTCAACGGCGTCGCGCTGACCGGCACGAAGTAACGGAGAAACGAGCATAGGAGCAGACAGACCGCAAGGCCACAGTCCCGGCGAGGGCGGCCCCAAGGATTGAACGGCCCGCAGCAATGGAGCTGTTGAAAAAACAAAACGGCAGTCAGCGCGACTGCCGTTTTACGTGTTTGGGAAGATGTAAATGATTCGAACCGGATCACGTCTTTTGCAGCAGCTTCCGATAGAACGGATTTGTTTTTTGCAATTCCTCCGGTGTGCCGGAGGCGGCGACGCGGCCTTTGTCGAGTATGATCACATTGTCCGCATCCTCGATGGCGGACGCGCTGTGCGCGATCTCGACGACCGTGCGATTTTGCATGAGGTTGCGAAGCCCCTCCTTGACCTCGGCTTCGGTCTTGGGATCGAGGTTTGCCGTCGCTTCGTCGAGGATCAGAATATCCGGATTCCTCAGCATGGCGCGGGCGATGGCGACGCGCTGCTGCTCGCCGCCCGAAAGACCGGTGCCGTCAATGCCGACCGCATAGTCCAATCCACCCTCATGCGAGGCGAGTATCGAGCCAAGGTTCGAAGCGGCAATGATCGCGTCCCATTCCGCGTCGGGGATCTCTCGATCCGTGCCATAGCGGATATTGTCGCGGATCGTGCCCGCAAACAGCGCCGGACGCTGCGAAACGACGCCGATGCGTGCGCGCCACGCCTGCAAGGATACATCGCTTGCGTTTGCTTCGCCGATCATCAGGCTGCCGCCGCCGAGCGGATAGAGCCGGTCGATCAGCTTGACGAGCGTGGATTTGCCGGAGCCGTTCGCGCCGACAAGTGCCGTGACCTTGCCCGCAGGGATGACCGCCGAAACGCCGTTGATCACGGGCGTTTTCTCATACGCAAAGGCAGCGTCCCCAAGACGAATGTCGCCGGACGCCTCGGGCATTGCACCGCCGTCCGAAACGTTCTCTTCGGGCATTGTCAGGATCGCGGCGAGCTTTTTCGAGCCGCCGACGGTCGAGGCAAAGTAGCTCGGCAGCGTCATGATCGCTACAAGCGTCAGTTCGAGCGCCATGCCGAACGCATACACCGAACTGATCGGCGCCGTATCCGTAATCGCGCCGGCGGTAATCGCCACGATGCCGCCCAGGAATGCGCACGAATAGATGATCACGTAGGTGAAGTTGTTCGCAAGCGTCTGCAAGCCGGTCGCAAACGCGTTGTACAGCGCGGCCTTATAGCGCGTTTCGATCAGTCCGAAACTCTTGTCGATGGCCTTTTGCTCGGCATTCGACGCCTTTACGAACTTGATGTTGGCAAGCTGTTCGCTGTAATGGTTCGTCAGCACCGAGATCCGGCTCTGCACAAGCGTCGTCGCCTTAGCCACGACACGCACGCTCACAATGATCGACGCAACCGCAAGGAGCAGCGTAACGACCAGGAACACAAGCGCCTGCGGCATGTCCTTCGGCGCGGCGGCGCCAAGCGAGAGAATATACAGCGCGATTTGCAGAATCGCAATGACCGCCGAAAAGGGCTTGGCCGCAAACTCGGCGTCGGATGTAATGCGCGACAGCATCCCGTTCGGGGATTCGGTTTCAAAGTCCTTCAGCGGCAGCCGCACGATCTTTTTCCAGAGCTTTTTGCGCACGCCCGTTACGATGGTGACAAGCGCGAGATCGGTCAGGATACTGGCAAAGATCAGCACATACTGGATAAAGCTCGCGGTGAGATACTGCCACAGCGGGTCAAGACTGGTCAATGCGCCGGAGAAGATCGCATTGTAGTTTTCAAACTGCGTCAGAATGACGATGGAATTGAATACCGCAAAGATCGCGCCGATGATCAGCAGCACCCACGGAACCTTCACCTTGCGGTACAGCGTTTTCAGTACGCCGCGCTGCGGCTTTTCCTCGCTGCAATGCTCGCCGTCGTAGCGGAAATATTCGGATAGCTTCATGCCGCCTGCACCTCCTTCCAGAGCAGCCGATAGGTCGGGGACGATTGCAAGAGCTCCTCATGCGTGCCGGACGCTTCGATGCGCCCGCCGTCGAACACCAGAATCCGGTCGGCGTTTTTCACCGTGGTAAGGTCGTGCGCCACGGTCAGCAGCGTGCGGCCTTTGGTCGCCTTGTCGATCGCTTCCTGCAAAGCGGCGGTGGCCTCCACATCGAGCGCGCTCGTTGCTTCGTCCATCAGCACATACGGCGTGTCGCACAGCAGCAGCCGCGCGACGCCAAGCTTTTGCCGCTGTCCGCCGGACAGCCGTTCGCCGCCGTCGCCGATTTCATACTCCAAGCCGCCGAGCGGCGCAAGATCGTCGTAAAGCCCCACGGTTTTCAGCACTTCGGTCAGCGTTTCGTCGGCGTAAGGCTTTGGCGCGCAGTAATTCAGCATATCGCGCACGGTGCCCGCAAAGCCCGGCGCGTTCTGCGGCAGATAGGTAAACAGGCTGCGGTAGCCCGCATAGTCCATATCCTTGATGTCCTTGCCGCCGAGCAGAATTTTGCCCGCAGACGGATCGTAGAATTTTTCAATCAGATTCAGCGTTGTGGACTTGCCGGAGCCGGATAAGCCGACCAGCGCGGCCTTTTTGCCCTGCTCCACGGTGAACGATACGTCGCAAAGCGCCGGGTGCTCGCCGTAGGCGAACGAGACGTTGGCAAATTCGATATCGCCCGCAGCGGGAGCTTCGGCGGGCTTATCGCTCTTTTCGTTTTCCTTGGACAGCAAGCCAGACAGCCGCAGCGTCGCGCCCTGCGCATCCTTGAGGCGGATCCAAAGATCAAGGTGCTGCGCCGTATAAGTGCGGAACGTCGTTGCGATCAGAATGTAGGCATAGAAACCCGCCTGGTCGATCTCGCCGTTAAAAAGCAGCACGGCGGGCGGGATGATGATGAGCAGCAGCGGCAAAAACCACATGAGGTTTTTGATAAACGCATTGGTCTGATCGACAAGCGCGCCCTGCTTTTTCGCCTTGTCCAGCTCCATGATCACCGCGTCGCCCGCGGCGATTTCCTTGTCCTCCGTGCCGTAAGCCTTGATCGTTTCGGCATGGTTGATTTTCTCGGCAAGCCGCGCCGTCAGCGCCGCGATCTTCGTCTGGATCTTGTTCCGAATCCTGAACGTGAGACGGCCGGACACGAACGAACCTAAGAACACGACCGGGATCACGCCGAGCAGCGTCAGCGTCAGCACCGGACGCCCGATCCCCGCGACCTGCACGGTCGCCACGACAAGGTAGTACAGCCGCGGGATCTCATTGATCATCAGGTCGACAAGGAACGGGCTGTTCTTCGTCGTATCCTCGGTGAGACGCGTGATCAGCTCGCGCGGGTCGCCGCTTTCCACGTCGGCAGTTTTCAGATAGAACACGCGCTCGGCGGCATACCGCTGCAGGTTCCGATCCACCTTTGCGGTTACGATCCCCTGCAAATGCGCGCCGATGACCTTCAAAAGCACGATGGCGATGCCGATCAAAAACGCGAGCAGCAGCGGCCCCGTTGCATCCGCAAGGTTGTCCCGCGGCGCGAGCGCATCCGCCGTTTGATTGGCGAACACAAGCGCCAGCTGCGCCGCGCCGAGGCTCAGCAAAAAGCAGACGGCCATCAGCGCCCACGGCAGCCCCGCGCGGAAGATCATCGTAAAGTAGTTGCGCCAAACGTGTGTTCGTTCGGCCTTGGTTGGATTCATTGTCACCCCGCCTTTCTTATCCCAAATAGTCTTTCAGCCATTGTTCCAAATCCGGGTATGCGTCCCGGACAACCCGCTTCATCTGCGGTGAAATGATAAACGCATGACATAGCTTCGGATAGGTCAGAAGCCTTGCGTCGTTGCCCGCCGCTTTGAGCTTTTCGTACAGCTGCTTTGCATCATCCAGCAGACATTCGCATTCGCTTGCGCTCACCGTGACCGGCGGCAGCCCCGAAAGATTGCCGTACAGCGGCGATACAAGCGGGTCCGTTTCCTCGCCCGGCAGAAAGTACACGCCGCGCATGTTCTCGATAATGCCCTCGGTTACGATGAAATCCACTTTGAGCGAAAACTTTCGATAACTGTCTGTATACTCGGCCAATTGCGCGGCGGGGGAATTTGCGTACACCGCCTTTGGCAGCGGCAGCCCCTTTTCCCGCAGCAGCAGTGAGAGCGCAACGACCAGATTTCCGCCCGCGGATTCCCCGAGCAGCACGATGTTTTCGGGCTTGTACCGCGCAAGCAGATACCGGTATCCGTCCAGACAATCGCTCGTCGCACAGGGGTGCCGGAATTCGGGCGCAAGCCGATAGTCGATCGAAAACACGTTGTACCCGAAGCGCTTGGCAAGCGTGGAAACGAAAGGCATCCGCGCCTTCGTGCATGCGCCGACAAATCCGCCGCCGTGGATGTAATACACGATCTTATCCACAGGATTGCCCGGCTTTGTCACCATCCATGCGCCCGCGTTCGGCAGAGCGACCGGCTCGATCGAAAGCCCCTCAATGAGCTCCTTCGGGCAGGTCGTGAGGTCCCGATCCTGCGCCCGGTTGTCCGATGTCGTCTTTTCGATCCACGCCGTCTTTTCTTCGTCCGTGAAAACCTTCGGTTTGATGCGGCAGATCCATACGATCACACGCATCATCCAGTTCGGCAGTTCCAAAAGGCATCCCTCCTTTTTCGGTTGCGATCCGGAGCATTGTTTGTTATAATGTATCAAACTGTTCCATAAATATCATAGCAGGACGAAACGGCGTTGACAAGGCACGAAAAAATTTGGCACAAAAGGGGCGATTCTATGCCAAAACGTAAAAGACTGGTAAAGGTGACGGATTTGATCACGGAAGGGCTGTGTCGATTGGTGGAGAAGGGCGAGAAGCCGTACAGCGAATTGACCGTGCAGGATATTGTGGACGAGGCGGGCGTGTGCCGCAATTCATTCTATCGGAACTACGCGGAAAAGGATGATATTTTCCGCAAGCAGTTTTCGGAGATCATATCGTCGCCGACGGACGCCGAGCCGCCCGCGCATTTTGATTATTTTGACATTTTCCGGTTCTCGTGTCGGATTTTCGAGCAGCATCAGCGATTCTTCCGCTGCTTTTACCGCGCCAATCCGGCGGTCTACTTTGAAACGATTGTCGGACAGATCATCCGCTCCAACAATCCCGCCGACTCGATCGAGCCAAGGGCCTACTATCTCTATGCGGCGCGCGCGTGGACCGGCGTCGGTCTCATGACCGAATGGCTGCTGCGCGGCTGCGACCTGGAAATAGACGCGCTCACGGACGTGCTGAAAGGGTTCTTTAGCAAGCGGTAAAAACCGGATCGAGGACGCCGCGGCAAAAGAGGAGCGGTGATACTTCAAATTATCCTGTCCGTGTCAGCGACGGATGTACACGGCTAAATATGGAGAAAAGGACCCGCTGCGAAACGGATGCAGCGGGTCCTGGATTTTTAGGTCAAATCGTGGCAGCGTACCGTATTGCAGCTGCAGAACACGATAAAGGATCGGGCAAATCAAATCGAGCAGACACCGGATGCAAACCGATACCGGCTGCTCCGCAAATTCCTCGGTCCGTACTCTATGAACGAAATCCTGCGGCAGGCGAAGCAGCAGAAAACGCAGAAACAGCAAAGTTGCAGCCACAGCGGTTATGAGCAATAAATGGTGCTCCGATGCATTTTGCGCTATTTGGACGACGACATAGGTTGACCTTTCTTGACTTTTTCTTTACATATGGTACGGTGTTTTCGATCCGAAACGGAGAGAAAGAGAATGGAGGAACAAGGTATGAAAAAGAAGTCCGGATTTCCGGTAGGCAGAGCGATCCTGTGCGGCGTTCTGGCGCTGTTCATGATCGCTGCAAATGTTGCGGTCAACTTTTTTGCCGGGTACTTCGACAATATGTACACGGTTTATGAAGCCGAAGCATCCGAAGTCAAACACGTTTCTTATGAAGAAGCGATGGCACACGGGCAGCAGGTTACGGCAGACATCCTTCGTGAAGGCAGCGTCTTGCTGAAGAATGAGAACAATACTCTGCCGCTTGCAAACACGACGAAGGTCAACCTGTTCGGCTGGCGCAGCACCAAGATGGTGTTCGGCGGCGCAGGCTCCGGTTTTGTGGATGATACGACAGCGCTGTCACTGGAAGACGCGTTGAAGGAGCAGGGCATTGAAGCAAATCCGGCACTGCTGAAACTCTACACCGATTACAGCACAGCCGCGAACTCGTCCGGCGTAGGCGAAACGGATTTCACGATCACCGAGCTTCCCAAAGACAAGTATACTGACAGCGTTCTTGCCGACGCCAAGGCATATTCCGATGTAGCGATCGTTACAATCAGCCGTATGGGCGGTGAGGGCAATGACCTCCCGCAGGATATGGCGGCGTTCGGCGGTGAAGCGGGCCGGCATTATCTGGAACTGTCCAAGGCAGAAGAAGACATGATCGAACTCGTTAAGGCGAACTTCGGTACGGTGATCCTGCTTGTCAACTCCTCCCATGCGATGGAACTCGGCTTCACACAGGATGCGGGCATCGACGCAGTTCTTTGGGTCGGCTGCCCCGGCACGACGGGCCTTCGCGGTGTTGCGGATGTGCTGCTCGGCAAGGCAAACCCCTCCGGCAGACTGGTCGATACCTATGCGTATGATTTTACTAAGGCGCCGAGCTTCCCGAATTTCGGAGACTTTGCGTACACCAATGCGCCGGATTTCTTCTATACCAACTATATGGAAGGTATCTATGTCGGCTATCGCTATTATGAGACCCGCGGATTCACCGACGGAGAAGAATGGTACAAGAATGAAGTGCTGTTCCCGTTTGGTTACGGCCTTTCCTACACGACCTTTGAACAGAAGCTTGCTTCCTTTGAAAACAAAGACGGTGTGATCACTGCGACCGTCGAGGTCAAGAACACCGGTTCCGTAGCGGGCAAGGATGTTGTACAGCTGTACTATACTGCACCTTATACGCCCGGCGGCATCGAAAAATCTCACGTCGTCCTCGCTGCATTCGGCAAGACCAAGGTCATCGAACCGGGCGCTGCCGATACGGTAACGCTTTCGTTCAAGGTGGAGGACATGGCTTCCTACGATTATATTACCAGCGGCGCATACGTGCTCGAAGCGGGCAAATATGAAGTCAAGCTGATGAAGAACGCGCATGAGGTCATCGCGAACGAAACCGTAGAGGTACCGTCCACGATCGTGTACGGGGAAAGCAATAAGCGCAGCAGCGATCTTGTGGCTGCCGTGAACCGCTTCGACGATGCAAATGTCCGCTTTACCGAAGGACATTCCTATCTCTCCCGCAACGATTGGGAAGGTACATGGCCGAAAGCGGAATATGCGGTGTCTTCGCTGTCCGACAGCGAACTCGCCTACCTGAACGGCGCAATGAGCGCAGGTTATCAGGTCGCAGGCGATCCTAATCTGTCCGCCTTCGCGGATACGGCGATTGTGACCGAAAAGGCTTTGACCGCCTCCGATATCGAGAATGTCCGTGCAGCGCTGAAGGATGCGCTTGCGGATAACGAAGAAGCGATTGCGGAGCTTGCCGGCGTGGAGAGCGGCACCGTTGATCTCTCCTCCATGACGACGCTCCAAAGCAGCTATCAAAAGCTGCTCGACGGCAAGCTCGTTTTTGCTCTGATGACCTACTTCGATTATGAATCGCCGGTTTGGAACACGCTGCTCGATCAGCTGTCCCTTGCGGATCTGTCCGATGTTGTTACAATGGGCGGCTATCGTACCGCGCCGATCGATGCGATTGAGAAGTCCGTTACGATGGACATTGACGGTCCTGCGGGTATGCAGCCGTTCCTTGGCTTCGGCATTGATATTCAGCCCGGCGTCGGATACGCAACGGAAGTGACGCTGGCTTCCACATGGAATGTGGAACTGGCAGAGGAAATGGGCGTCTGTGTCGGTGAATTCGCCAACACGCAGAACGTTTCCGGTTGGTACGCACCGGCTATGAACGGTCACCGTTCGCCGTTTGCGGGCAGAAACTTCGAGTATTATTCCGAGGATCCGTGCCTCGCGGGCAAGTTTGCCGCAGCAGCGACGCGCGGCGCGCGCAGCCAGGGCATCTGGGTTTATCTCAAGCACTTTGCGCTCAACGATCAGGAATTGCACCGTGACCAGAACGGCATCCTGACCTTCTCGAACGAGCAGGCGATCCGCGAGCTGTACTGCAAGCCGTTTGAAATCGCCGTAAAGGAAGGCGAAGCCACCGGCGTCATGTCCGCGTTCAATCGGATCGGTCTGGTGTGGGCAGGCGGAAGCCGCGCACTCTGTACGGATGTCCTCCGTTCTGAATGGGGCTTTAAGGGCACCGTCATTACCGACTTCTATATGAACTGGGGCAGCACCTACATGAACGCTATGGAAGGCGTGCTTGCCGGCAACGATCTGTATTTGAATCCGTTCCAGGGCGAAGCCGTTACGGTACAAGCGATGCAGGGCTCGAATCAACTCGCACAGGCTGCGCGCCAATCGGTCAAGAACATTCTGTACATGACCTCGCGCGGGGAGAACGTGTCGTTCCATGTGGTATCCTCGTGGCGTCCGCTGTGGATCGTCGGCAACGTCGTCTGCGGTGTGCTGCTTGCGGCGGCAGCCGTATGGCTTGTACTCGGTATCGTGAAGAAGAAAGAAAAATAAGGGATCCCAAAGCGGGAACGGGGACGGGGAAAAGCCGCCCCGTTCCTTGCAATTTTGAAAAACCTGGTGTAAACTGTCAGTATTCCGATAGGGGAGGAGCGCGGGATGCTTCGGATAGCGATCGTTGAAGATGAGGACGAGCAGGCAAAGCGGATGGAAGCGGGACTGAAGCAGTTTTTCGGCAAGACCGATACGGCATACACTGCCGTACGGTACGCGCGCGGGATGGACTTTATTGCTTCCTATAAGAAACCGTTTGACATTGTTTTGATGGATATTGAAATGCCTGTGATGAACGGGCTGGAAACGGCACGGGAACTGAGAAAGATCGACGATACCGCCGTGCTGATTTTTGCTACGCGGATGGGGCAGTACGCCATCCACGGATATGAGGTGAACGCGATCGGCTATATGCTCAAGCCGATCACCGATTATGCGCTGGAAATGAACCTGACGCGCGCAATGAAACAGATCGCGGCGCGGCAGACGACAAAGATCGTGCTGCAGACCAAGACGGGCGTCGTCGCTTTTCCTGCCGGTGAATTGACCTATGTGGAAGTCTCCGGACATAAACTGATGTATCATACCAAGGAAGCGTCGTATGAGGTTTACGGCAAACTGTCAGATGAGGAGCAGCGATTAGGTGCAGAGCATTTCGTCCGATGCAGCAATCCGTTTTTAGTCAATCTTTCCGCCGTACGAGCGGTCAGCGGAAATACGGTCCTCTTGATCGGCGGAGAGCGGCTGCCGATCTCACGCAGTATGAAAAAGAATTTCTTGGAACAATATGTGGATTATTTGGGACGGTGACGTATGGAATCGGGTTTGGTTGCGCTGCAAAGCTTGTTGAATCAATATTTCTTTGTACTGATCCTGATCGGCGGGATCTTATTTTCGCTGCATGTGCCAAAGCGTTCGCATTACCTGCTGCGGCTGATCGGCGGAATGGCTGTCGCATCGCTTATTACGGCGCTGACCGGAGCGGGGATACAGCTCCTTATCGCATGGGTCGATTTTTCGCCGTGGATGCTTGTCGCAGTCGAGATGCTGCGGGCAGTGCTGCTGTTCGGCATGTCCACAGTCATCCTGTTCCTGCTCTACAGAT
Organism: uncultured Clostridia bacterium; assembly: GCA_946185305.1. Lineage (GTDB taxonomy): Bacteria > Bacillota > Clostridia > Christensenellales > CAG-138 > UBA3792. Next base: position 36,458 of record CAMHJE010000007.1, read on the forward strand.
ATACGCCGATCAATGCGCTGTATGTTGGCGTACTCGGCTACACGATCGAGCATTTGGTCGTTCTGAGCAGTTACTGCGTCCGATATTATCTGTTTCCGCAAAGCAGAACGGCAGGCGCGCTGCTTTTCTTCGGCTTGTTCGCTGCCGCTTTTGTCGCGGAATATCTGCTTGTGCGCCATAACCGGGAAGGCTTTGCCAATATCAACAACCGGAGCGCCATCGTACAATCCACGCTGTTTTTGTTCGGTTCGGTCGTGCTCAGCGTATTGAGCTACGATTATATCATCAGCAATGATGCACTGGTGGGCACGCCTGCCGTGTTTATTGTCAGCACATTCGGGATCCTGATGTGCGTGAATATCCTGATCGGTCTGCTCGACAGCTTCCGCATCAAGCGGATCGAGACGGAGCTGCTGAAA
>CAMHJE010000008.1:0-33126 GCA_946185305.1 uncultured Clostridia bacterium
TTTAATTTTTTTTGTAAGGAGGAGATTATGAAGAAAGCAATTATACGAATAGTCGCTATACTACTTTTTTTCTTTCTTATAGCTTCAGTTGCAATTGCAGATAATGACAACACTTACTATATCAAAGAGATAAACCTTACAGTCACGGTACCAAAAGGGTTTATTGCTTTTACACGAGAGATAAAAGCGGATGATCCGAATCTTGAAAAGTATGGTCTTACTAAAGATTTATTGCTGTCTGTAATGAAAGAGCAGCATACATACATTGAGATCCTTTCGAATGATGGGTTTACAGAAATGTATGTAACAATGATGGAGAATAGCCGCATCACAGATTTTTCACACCAGAGTGATTCAGAACTCAAAAAAACAATAAATGAAACGCTGCCACAATACACTCAAATGGGTATTTCTGTGACGAAATATGAGATTTATAAGCATGCTCAAACAAAATTTATTAAACTGTATGCGACTCATACGGTAAATGGATCGACTGTGTATACGCGTCAATACTCAACAGTTTATGACGGCAGCACTTACAATTTTACAATGCAATCCTACTCTGGAGAGATTTCAGACACTCAAGAAAATGCAATTCTATCTTTTGTAGATAGTGCCGTATTCGGAAGAATAGCACCTTATGCGTATACTGATTCAAAAACTGGATTAAAGTTTGTGGTTCCTGCTAATTGGACAGAAGAGCCACTTTCAAAGCAAAGGAACACAATTGATGTAAAATTCGTATCGGAAGGATCCAATTTTGCCGAGATTATGTATGGAAGTATTGATATGTGGAGTGAAATGTCTGAATCAGACAAAGCAGGAATGGATAGATCGAATGTTAACAATTCTTTTTTTTCTTTGGAAGATATAAAGAATATTATGACAGAAGATAATGCCAATGGAAGTGATTCATCCCCTATTAGTGATGTAAAAAAGGTTACTTATGGCAACATTGAGTATTATTGCATAGAGACAAGCATGAAAACATTTGGTATTACTATCCCTAGGATTATATTGATGCATATTGATAACGGATATATTTATCTATTTCAGTTTTATGGAGAAAGTAATAGTAAAAACTATATGGATTTTGAGAGCTTGCTAAAGGACGCTGATTATCCAAAACAACAAACAAGAGCTAGTGAAAGCGTGGTTTCAAATCATACATATAAACCAACAGTCGAGCCGAAGACAACAAATAAACCTATGGCTAATGCAAATAAAACACCTAGTATCGGCTCAGATTATTCCTCCGACATTTCATCAGATCGGACAAGTAATAATACGGAGATAAAATGGGCAACGATAATTGGGATTGCTATTTGGGCACTAATTCCTAGTTTTATAGCAAAGAAAAAAGGGAGATCTTTTTTCGGCTATTATTTTCTCAGCTTCCTGATAACACCTCTAGCGACAACGATTATTACAATCTGTCAAAAAGATAGAAATAAAGTGAATGAAGGTAATCCTGTTAATAGTGACACTAAGATAGAACAAGATCGACAACAAATAGAATTAGAAGAAAACAATAGCGGTGAAATTGATGAAGACATGAAAGAGTCTGTAAAAAATAATTACGTTGGCATCTCCGAGATCGCAACAGATAACTATACAGAAGAAACAACAGTTGAATCTAAAAATGAGAATCATGATGATAGAATCAAGATTGATACCATGGATTCTATTGCGTCCGGTATGCAAAAGCCTGAAATAGAGAAAGAAACAGTTTTGCGTTTTTGCAGATATTGCGGGTTTAAGTTGCTTGAAAATAGTGAGTATTGCAGTCAATGCGGGAAAAAGGTTCAGTAGTATAATCTCTAATTCTAGGCGAGCGTTCACAACGGATGTTGCGGACGCTCGTTTTTTGTGTTTTACTTCATTCCCTGCATCAAAGCCCCCCTTTCCCCACAAAGTCCCCTCTTGCCGAGCACGGCGGGGTATGGTATACTGTGCGTAAAGAAAATGCAAAACTCCGCTTTGTCGGCGGGGAAGGGAGACAGAATGAGAAGTCTTTCGGGAGGATGGGAATTTTCACCGAATTGGGACGACGCTTTTTTGCGCGGCGACGGACAGTTCCCGGTCGTGCGGCTGCCGCATAATGTCAAGGAGCTGCCGCTGCACTATGCGTCGCCTGCCGATTATGAAATGGTCTGCGGGTATCGACGCACGATCTTCATTCCGACGGAAAAGCACGGGAAACGCCTGTTCCTCCGTTTTGAAGGCGCGGCGCACATTGCGACGGTCTACGTCAACGGCACGGAGATCGGCTCGCACCGCTGCGGCTATACGGGCTTTGCTTTGGAAATCACCGAGCATGTCCGCTACGGCGGCGACAATCTGATTGCCGTTAAGCTCGACTGCACCGAAAACGGCGAGATCCCGCCGTTCGGCTATGTGATCGACTATCTGACCTACGGCGGCCTCTATCGGGAGGCGTGGCTCGACGTGCGCAACCGCACCTATCTGGCCGATGTATTTGTGCACACGCCCGATCTGAAAACCGCCAAGGTCGCCTGCACGGTGGACGGCCCCGACGCCGTGCGCATCCGCGTCCGCATCATCGACGCGAACGGCCAATGCCATGCCGAATCCATGAACGGTGAGCGTACGCATATCCTGCCCGTGTCCGAGGCGAAGCCGTGGTCGCCCGAAACGCCGAACCTCTACACCGCCGAGGTCTCTTTGCTCGGCGAGGGGGATGTGACGCTCGATCAGACGACCGTTTCGTTCGGCTTCCGCACCGCGGAGTTCAAGGCCGACGGGCTGTATCTGAACGGCGAAAAATACTTCCTGCGCGGCCTTGACCGCCATCAATGCTATCCGTATATCGGCTATGCGGCGACCAAGAGCCTGCAGGCCGAGGATGCGCGCATCTTAAAGGAGGAGCTGGCCTGCAACGCGGTTCGCACCTCGCATTATCCGCAAAGCCGTCACTTCTTCGACGCGTGCGACCGGCTCGGCCTTTGCGTATTCACCGAGATCCCCGGCTGGCAGCACATCGGCGACGAAGCATGGCAGCAGCAGTCAATCGAGAACGTGCGCGACATGATCACGGAGAACCGCAACCATCCGTCGGTCGTGCTGTGGGGCGTTCGCATCAACGAGAGTCAGGACTGTGACGAGCTGTATAAAAAGACGAACGCGCTCGCGCATGAGCTTGACCCTTCGCGGCAGACCTCCGGCGTGCGGTACTTTGCCAAGAGCCATCTTTGGGAGGACGTATACGCGTATAACGACTTTACGCCGTTCGATCCGGAAAAGCCGATCCAGAAGAAAAAAGACATTACGCCCGATATGAACAAGGGCTTTTTGATCTCCGAGCACGACGGGCACATGTTCCCGACCAAGCCGTTCGATCCGTGGGAAAAGCGCCAGTCGCAGACGCTGCGGCACGCGCACGTGCTGAACGCGGCGATGGCGTCCGGCGAGCACGCGGGCTGCTTCGGCTGGTGCATGTTCGACTATGCGACGCACAAGGACTTCGGCTCCGGCGACCGCATCTGCTATCACGGCGTACTGGACGCGTTCCGCAATCCGAAGCTCGCCGCCGCGGCCTACGCAAGCCAAGGGGACGAAAAGCCGTTCCTGGAGGTCACAACGCCGATGGACGCGGGCGACTATGCCGCCGCGCAGATCGGCCCGATGTATGCGTTCACGAACGCCGACACCGTTGTGCTGTATAAGAATGACAAGCTCGTGACCGAGTTTAAGCCGCTGCCGTGGACTGGCCTAAAGCATCCGCCGATGCTGATCGACGATATCGTGGGGCATCTGCTCGAAAGCGAGGAGGGCCTTGCGGGCAAGAAGGCGGCGGCCCTGCACGACATACTGGTGCTTGCGGCTAAGTGCGGCGGCATGGATAAGCTGCCCGCGAGTGAGAAGGCCAAGCTCGGCCTCACGCTTGTGCGCTGCGGCTTAAAGCCCGACGACGGCAACCGGCTGTACGGCAAGTACATCGGCAACTGGGGCGGCGAGTCCGTGCGCTGGCGCTTTGACGCCGTGAAAAACGGCGAGGTCGTTGCGTCCGTTACCAAGACGCCGAACGCGAATCTGCACCTTGCGGTCACGCCGAGCGCGACGACGCTTTGCGAGGGCGATACTTACGATATGGCGTCGATCCGCGTGCGGATCGTCGATGAAAACGGCAACCTGACGCCGTATGCGCAGCTGCCGGTCACGTTCAGGGTCGAGGGCGATCTGGAGCTGATGGGGCCTGCGGCCGCCACGCTGGAGGGCGGCAGCACGGGCGCGTATGTGCGAACCTTGGGCAAGCCGGGCGAAGCGGCGCTGACCGTGCAATGCGGGAATCTTCCGGATGTAACGATCCGGTTCACGATCAAATAAGACAAGGGGAAGGAAAACATGGAAGACAAGAAAGTACAAAAGAGGAACCTATGGTTCTTCCCACTCGGCACCGTAGGTCGGGATATGGTGTATAACCTGATCAACAGCTATCTTTTGACGTTCGTGATGCTGACCCGGCACCTCGATCCGGCACAGCTCGGCGCGATCACGGCGATCATGATTGCGGCGCGTATCTTCGACGCGCTGAACGATCCGCTGATGGGCAACATCATCGAGCGCACCCGCACCAAATGGGGCAAGTTCAAGCCGTGGCTTGTGATTGGTATTCTCACGACCTCGATCGTGATCTACCTCACGTTCAACATCCCGCTGCAGGGCTGGCCGTTCGTCGTGTTCTTCGGCATCATGTACTTTGCGTACAGCATTACCTACACGATGCACGACATCTCCTACTGGGGCATGGTTCCGGCGCTCAGCTCCGACCCGGATATGCGTAACGCCTACACGTCCCGCGCAAACCTGTTTGCGGGTATCGGCGGCACGCTCGCCGTCGCCTTGATCCCGATGCTCACCGCCGGCTCCAACGCCATCGGCGGCAGCGCCGTCACGGCTTACGGTGTGATCGCCCTGCTGTTTGCAATCATCGCGCCCGCGTTCCTCTGCTTCACCGTCTTCGGCGTCAAGGAGCAGCGCACGTACTCCAACGAGCCGGTTCCACCGGTCAGCTTTAAGAAGATCTGGAACACGATCACCGGCAACGATCAGCTCCTTTGGGTCGCCTTGGCGTTCATCATTCAGCAGATCGGCAACGGCATCATCCTTTCCGGCATCGGCTCGATGTATATTTACTTCGACTTTGGGTATGAGGGCGGCTACTTTACGCTGTTCCAGATGCTCGGCATGATCGTCACCGCGTTCCTGATGATTTTCTATCCGGCCATCTCCAAGAAGCTGCAAAGAAAGAAGCTCTTAAACCTTCTCATGATCATTGCGGCGGTCGGCTACGGGATCATGCTGATCGGCGGTTTGTTCCTTTCGAGCGCGACTGCGGCGGTCGTCAAGTTCGCCTTGATCACGTTCGGCTATATGCTCGCCAACTTCGGTCAGTACGGCTTCTATCTTATCATGATGATCTCCATTATGAACACCGTCGAGTACAACGAGTATAAGAACGGTACCCGCGATGAGGGCATCATCTCCTCGCTGCGTCCGTTCATCACCAAGCTCGCCTCCGCCATCTATGCGGCGATTGCGACCGGCACGTTCCTCGTCTGCGGCGTTATCAACTATACGAACGAGATCTCCGACCTCGAGCGCGCCGCCTCTGCGGGCGAGATCACCGAGGCCGCCAAGATCGCCGAGATCGGCAATGTCCTGTCCAACGTTACCCACGGCGAGACGCTCGGCCTGCTGCTGTGCATGGTCATTCCGTCCTGCCTGCTGATGTTCATTGCGTTCCTGCTCTATAAGAAGTTCTACACCCTCGACGAGCCGGAATACGACCGCATCTGCAAGGAGCTGGCCAAGCGCAACGGCAAGTAAGCGATAAAACCCGTCCCGAATACACATTCTAAAAGCGCCGCAACATACCTGCGGCGCTTTTGCGTGATTGACAGAACGCCGTATCGGGTGTATAATACACAAGCAAAACAGTAGGAATTAAATGCTTCAAACGGAAGGGATGGAACCGTATGGAACAATATAACGTAACGGGCATGAGCTGCGCCGCGTGCGCCGCGCGGGTCGAGAAGGCCGTGAACGGCGTCGAGGGCGTGACGAGCTGCTCGGTCAGCCTGTTGACCAATTCGATGGGCGTGGAGGGGACGGCAAGCCCCGCCGCGATCATTGCCGCCGTCGAAAAGGCGGGCTACGGCGCGACGAAAAAGGGCGAGGCAAAGGCCGCGCCGTCTGCGGACGAGGACGCGCTGAAGGACCGCGAAACGCCGGTGCTGAAAAAACGGCTGATCGCGTCGGTCGTGCTGCTTATACCCTTGATGTATGTCTCGATGGGACACATGATGTGGGGCTGGCCGCTGCCGCGCTTCTTTGACGACAACCATGTAGCAATGGGGCTTGTGCAGATGCTCCTTGCCGCGGTCATTATGCTGATCAACAAAAAGTTCTTCATCAGCGGCTTCCGATCGCTGTGGCATCGCGCGCCGAACATGGATACCCTTGTGGCGCTCGGCTCCGGCGTGTCGTTTGTGTGGAGCGTCGGCGTGCTGTTTGCCATGACGCGCGCCACGGTTGACGGCGACCATGAGGCAGTCATGAAGCTGATGATGAGCTTCTATTTCGAGTCCGCGGCGATGATCCTCACGCTGATCACGGTCGGCAAGATGCTGGAGGCGCGCTCCAAGGGCAAGACGACCGACGCACTGAAGGGACTGATGAAGCTTGCGCCCAAGACGGCCGTGCTGCTGCGCGACGGCCAAGAAGTTGAGGTGCCGATTGAGTCGGTTGCGGCGGGGGATATCTTTGTTGTGCGCCCCGGCGAAAACATTCCGGTGGACGGCGTCGTTTTAGAGGGCTCGAGCGCGGTCAATGAGGCGGCGCTCACCGGCGAAAGCATCCCGGTCGATAAGGCTGTGGGCGATACGGTCTCGGCGGCGACGGTCAACCAGTCCGGCTATCTGAAGTGCCGCGCGACCCGCGTGGGCGAGGATACGACCCTGTCGCAGATCATCCGCATGGTCAGCGACGCCGCGGCGACCAAGGCGCCGATCGCGAAGATCGCAGACAAGGTTTCGGGCGTGTTCGTCCCGGTCGTGATTTCGATTGCGGTTGTGACGCTGCTTGTGTGGCTGCTTGTCGGGCAGCAATTCGGCTATGCGCTCGCAAGGGGCATTTCGGTGCTTGTCATCAGCTGTCCGTGTGCGCTGGGGCTTGCTACGCCGGTTGCGATCATGGTCGGCAACGGCGTCGGCGCGAAGAACGGCATCCTGTTCAAGACCGCCGTTTCGCTCGAGCAGGCGGGCAAGGTTGACGTTGTCGCGCTCGATAAGACCGGCACGATCACAAGCGGCGAACCGCAGGTGACGGACGTGATCCCGTTCGGCATGTCCGAGGTCGAGCTTTTGAAATTAGCGGCGTCCGTGGAGCAGCGCAGCGAGCATCCGCTTGCGAAGGCGATCAACACCTATGCGGACGCAAAGGGCGTGCTGTGCGAGCGGATTGCGGGCTTTCGCGCCTTGGTCGGCAACGGCGTTTCGGCAATGGTGCTGGGGCAGACCGTGATTGGCGGCAGCCTCCGTTTTATGGAAACGCAGACCGACGTGCCGGAGAATGTCAAGCGGCAGGCGGAGATGCTGTCCGACGACGGCAAAACGCCGCTGCTGTTTGCGCGTGACGGCGTATTGATCGGCATGATCGCGGTGGCGGATACGATGAAGGCCGACAGTTCGGCGGCGATCCAAGCCCTCCGGAACATGGGGATTCGCGTGGTTATGCTGACCGGCGACAATGAACGCACCGCGCGCGCCATCGGCAAGGCCGCAGGTGTGGATGAGGTGATCGCGGGCGTCCTGCCGGACGGCAAGGAAGCCGTGATCCGTGACCTCGCAAAGTACGGCAAGGTTGCGATGGTCGGCGACGGCATCAACGACGCGCCTGCGCTGACCCGCGCGGATATCGGCATCGCCATCGGCGCCGGAACGGACGTTGCCATCGACGCAGCGGACGTGGTGCTGATGCATTCGCGTCTGTCCGACGTGCCTGCCGCGATCCGGCTGTCGAGGGCGACGCTGAAAAATATCTATGAAAATCTGTTCTGGGCGTTCATCTACAATATCATCGGCATTCCGCTGGCCGCGGGTGTGTTCATTCCGCTGTTCGGGTGGGAGCTGAACCCGATGTTCGGCGCGGCCGCCATGAGCCTGTCGAGCTTCTGCGTCGTCACGAACGCGCTGCGGCTGAACCTGTTCAAGCTGCACGACGCCTCCCACGATCACCCGTGCCGCAAGCGCACGATACAGGAGGCGCCCGCCGCACCCGAAGCGCCTGCCGCGCCCGCCTGTGCGTGCGATACGCCCGCCGCGCTGACGCTCGATGTCAAGGGCATGATGTGCCCGCATTGTGAAGCGACCGTCAAAAAGGCGCTCGAAGCCCTGCCGTTCATCGAATCCGCCGCAGCCGATCACGAAGCGAACGCCGTGACGGTCACGCTGTCCGGCGATTTCGACGAAACGACGGTCAAAGCGGCCATCGAAAAAGCGGGATACGAATATAAAGGGGAAAAATAAGACGCAAAAATACAGCAGCCGCCCTCGCGTGAGGGCGGCTTTTGCCTATAAACGGTTCAGCTGTTGACGGGTGACGGCTTTTGTCCGGTGAGCCGTTCGTGCGCCTTTTCAAGAATAGCCTGCAAGCCTTTATGCCACAGCAGGCGGTGCGCTTCGTCGTAAGGAACGATGCGGATCGCGCGGATCTCGTGGTGCGGAAGCGGGGATTGGGCGGGATCGTAGGTGGCGAGGAAGAACGTGACGCGCTTCATCACGCCGCGCTTTTTGACAAGCGGGTATTCGACGCGTTCGCAAAACGACGTATCGAGGGTGGCGCGCACGCCGGTTTCTTCATAGATTTCGCGGAGCGCGGTTTCCTGCTCGGTTTCGTGCGGCTCCATGTGCCCCTTCGGGAACCCGAAATGCGAATCACCGACCAGAACGTAAAGCGGCTCGCCGTCCTGCATCGTATACAGCACCGCGCCGCAGGAGTATTCCCATGCCATCACAGTACCGTGACCGTTTCCGCAAGCGGCTTGCGCTTGCCGTGATTGGGCGATGTGACCGCGCCGGAGGCGGGATAGCCGATGGGCATGAGCAGCGCCGCGTGCTCGTTTTCGGGCAGATCGAACGCCTTATGCACTTCGGAGTTCGGCATATAGCAGACCCAGCAGGTGCCGAGCCCCTCGTCAAACGCCTTCAGCATCACATGCGTCGCCACGATGGCAATATCCTGCTCGCCGGACGTGATTTCGTTTTCGAACGGGTTTGTCCACATTGCGGTCTTGTCATAGGCGAACAGCAGCACCGTCGGAGCGTTGTAGGCACAGCGCGTGAGCGCACGAACCTTTTCGAGCGCTTCGGGGCTTTGCAGCACATAGAGATGCTGCGGCTGTATATTCTTGGCGGTGGGCGCGAGCCGTCCCGCTTCTAAGACGCGCTCCAGCTTGTCCGCTTCAATCGGGCGCGCGTCGAAGGCGCGTACCGAGTACCGTTCCGTCATTGCCTGTATCAGTTCCATTTTCATGCCTCCTGTAAACCGTATTTTTGCATCCCGATCAGGGCGAGCCGCGTGCCGTCCTTCAGCCGGACCGCGTCGGGATGCCTTCCGTATTCCGTAAATCCGGCGGCCGTATACAGCCGCGCGGCACGTTCGTTGCTCTCAACATATTCGAGCTCCAATTTATCGACGCCGAGCGTCCGTCCGATCGCTTCCATCTCCCGCATCAGCGTCCTGCCGAGCCCGATGCCCCAATAGGCACGCTTCAGGCCGATGGCCAGCGTGGCAATGTGCCGCGTCTTGATCGCATTCCCGCGGGAGATATGGCAGTTGCCCGCAAACGCGCCGTCGATCCAAGCGCCGATCATGCAGTCGCTTTCGGACGCAGCCATGCGCTCCAAAAACGCGCGCTCCGCTTCAACGGTCATGCTTTCCCGCTCCTCCGGATAGCGCATCGTAAAATCCGTTTCCGCTGCCATGCAGAAAAGAAACTGCAAAAGCGTTTCGGCGTCGTCCGCTGTCGGACTGCGCAAAAGCGCCGTGCGTCCGTCCTTCAAGACGATTGCTTTCTCTGAGAATCGCATATCAGTCGCCCCATCCCTGCATCCGGTCGAAGACGTCATACAGCGCAAGATACTTTTCGTTCATCATGCCGACCGTGTCGCCAAGCCCCATGAGGCGGCGGCTGTCCGCGGAAATCTCCCATACCGGCAAGCCTTCGCCGTTCGGATCGCCCGTGAGCGCAAAGTTTTTCACATACTGCCCGAACAGCTTGGACAGCGCCCGGTCGTTTTCATCGAACAGCGGGGAGCCGTCCGGAATGTTGCCGTAGACGTAGATCATTTCACCGCTGTGCCAGCTCGAAAGCCGCCCGTTGCTCTTGCTGAAATAGTATTCGTAAACCGGAACGCCGATCTGGTTCTCCAACCGGTTCAGACAGTAATGCGGATAGTTGAAAAACACCGCGCCGTAGATCTGTGCCCACGCCTTGTCGGCCTCGTCGTCGGTCGAAGCCGGGAACAGCGCCAGCACCTCGTCGGTGTATTCCTTGAAATACGCGCGCACCTTCTGCTCATAGTTTTTCAGGTTCGCGTGGGAGAACAGGATGAACGGCCCGCTTTCCTCGGCGTTGTAACCGTGCAGCAGCGCGGCTTCGTTGTGGACGCCCTTTTGATAGGATTCATAGGGCGTTTCTGTCAGCACATAGCCGTCGATCGTGATATGGTGCTGCGTGTAGGCTTCGTCCGCAAGCGTTTCACCGTCGATGGCGCGAAGGTCGGCAACGGACTTGGCATTGTAGCGCGTCTTCAATTCTTTGCCGGATCGGATCGCTTCGTCGAACAGCCGGAACGAATGCGGCGGCTCGACCGACGCAACCGTGGAGCTTTCCAAAATCACGTTCGTGAACAGCCCCTTCGCCAGCGGCGACGTGCAAAGCGCCGAAACGCTCGCCGCGCCTGCCGATTCGCCGGAGATCGTGACGCAGCTCGGATCGCCGCCGAACGCCGCGATATTGTCCCGCACCCATGTCAGCGCCTTGATCTGATCAAGCAGACCGTAGTTGCCGGTCGTGCCGTTCGGGGATTCCGCCGCCAGCTCTTCATCCGCATAGAACCCGAACACGCCGAGCCGGTAGCTGAAATTGACGACGACCATGCCCTGCTTGGCAAGCCCCTTGCCTGCGTAATCGCCGTACCACGGCTGCCCGGTCTGGAGCGAGCCGCCGTGCACATAGACGAGCACCGGCAGATCCTTGGCCTCGCCTGCGGGCTTCCAGATATTCAGATACAGCGAATCCTCGCTGCGCGGGGCGACGTAGTTGTCGGAGAGGGAAATCTTATAGTCATGATAGCCGATGATCTGCGACAGAGAATGATAGATCGGCAGATTCACCGGCTGCATGTTCATCGGCGCAAAGTGATCGGCCTCCAGTATGCCGCTCCACGGTTCCGGATCCTGCGGCTCACGCCATCGCAGCTCGCCTACCGGCGGCTTGGCAAACGGCACGCCCGCATACAGCTCCACCGCGCCGTTCTCGATCACGACGCCGCGCACCTGCCCATAGTTCGTTTCGACCACGCCGGTGCGCACCGGGGTATTTCCCTCATACGCCGGGACGCGCTTTATCGGCGGCCAAGTCAAAAACAGGATACCGATGAAACAGCCGATGAAGCAAAGCCAGCCGAGCAGCTTATAATACCACTTGTTCTTGTGCAGCACAGCGGCGAACAGCCATACAAACGCCGCCGCGACAAGCAGCAGCAAAACAAAGCCGAGGATCGTATTTTTATTGAGCTCCAGCACGGCGAGCATCAACAGCAGCAGCACGCCGAGAACGATTCCGAATCCAACCATAGGACAACCTCCGAGGGACAATAGCAGATCTATTATACTGTATGCCTTGCCGCCCCGTCAACCGCCGAGCGGCGATTTTTGCCGAAGAAGCGCGTTTTCCGTGCCGGCTCGACAGCGGAAAAACGGGGATGAAATGCGGCTTTCCGGTTGCAATCCGCATACGGATTGTGTATAATGCAGGAAAAGCGCCTATCGTGGGGAAAGGACAGCAACATGAAACGGATAGCCTGCTTGGGCGACAGCTGTGTGGATCGGTATGATACGGGCGAGGTGTTCCCGGGCGGGAACCCGGTCAACGTGGCGGTGTATATCAACCGGCTCGGCGGGGCGGCGTCGTTTATCGGCGCGGTCGGCAGCGACGCGTATGCCGAGCTGCTTTTAACGCCGCTTGCCCAAAAAGACATCGACGTTTCGCATGTGCAGAGGCTTTCGGGCAGCACGCCGATCTCCTATGTCGAAATCCAAAACGGCAACCGCGTGTTCGTCGATTACGATACCGGTGTGATGACCGATTATGTCCCGTCGGACGACGATATCGCGTTCGCCTGTGCGCACGATTTGGTCGTGTCCGATATCTGGGGACACGCGGAGCCTGCGCTCGAACGGATTCACGCCGCGGGCGTGCCGGTCGCATACGATTGCGCCGACCTGCCGTTCGATCCGGTGTCGCTGTCCGCGCTGCCGTTTGTCGATATCGCGTTCTTCTCCGACGACGCCGTAGACGAGCAGGGCATCCGGGAGGAGATTTTGCGCGTCGCGTCCTACGGCTCGAAAATCGTGATCGCCATGCGCGGCGCTTCGGGCAGCATCGCCTACGACGGAACCGACTTCTATCCCTGTGCCGCCGTGCAATGCGAGGTCGTCGATACGCTCGGCGCGGGCGACAGCTTCATTGCGGGCTTTTTGTTCGAGTACGTCCGACACGCCCCGATTCTGCATTGCATGCGCACCGGCGCGCGCAACGCTTCGATCACCATCGGCTATCGCGGCGCATGGTAAAGACAATAGACAGGCGCCGTTTTGCACGGCGCCTGTTCTATGCGGATGTGCTTGCTCTGATGAGACCGGTTGTGTTACAATTCAGATAGAAAGATAATATCGACGGACAGAGAGGAGCGGCTATGGAAAACAGCTTTGCAAAGGAAAACATTTTCGGTCTCGGCAATCCGAACACGGGGTTTGCCCAATACTTTATCGGCAATTCGTATCTGAATTTCCTCGGCCGCGCGGACGAGGCGGGCGTTTCGTTCTTCAACGTCACGTTCGAGCCGGGCTGCCGCAACAACTGGCACATTCACCATGCGGCCAAGGGCGGCGGCCAGGTGCTGCTGTGCGTCGCGGGCGAGGGCTGGTATCAGGAGGAGGGCAAGCCGGCCCAAAGTCTCACGCCCGGCACGACGGTCGTGATCCCGCCGAACGTGAAGCATTGGCACGGCGCGAAAAAGGACAGCTGGTTTGCGCACATCGCGGTCGAGATCCCCGGCGAAAACGCTTCGAACGAATGGTGCGAGCCGGTGGACGACGAAAGCTATAACGCCCTGTAAGCGGAGGACGGTATGGAAGCGAACAAATTCTTTCCCGAAATTCACGGCAACTTCGGCTTCGGCTGTATGCGCCTGCCCGCGGGCGGCACGGTACTCGGCGATGGCGAATTCAAAAGGATGGTGGACGCCTTTATCGGCGCGGGGTTCAATTATTTCGATACCGCGCACGGCTACCACGCGGGCATGAGCGAGACGGCGATCAAACGCTGTCTATCGAAGCGGTACCCGCGCGAGGCGTTCATCCTCACCGACAAGCTCACCGAGCCGTACTTCAAAAAGCAGGAGGACATCCGGCCGTTTGTCGAAAAGCAGCTCAAGGCGTGCGGCGTCGCCTATTTCGACTTCTATCTGATGCACGCGCAGGATCACCGCAATTACGAAAAGTACAAGCGGTGCAAGGCGTATGAAACGTGCTATGCGCTAAAGAAGGAGGGCCTCATCCGCCACTTTGGGATCAGCTTTCACGACAAGGCCGAGGTGCTCGACAAAATCCTGACCGAGCATCCGGAGGTCGAGATCGTACAGATCCAGTTCAACTACGTGGACTATGAGGATGCGTCGGTCGAGAGCCGCAAGGTCTACGAGGTCTGCGAAAAGCACAACAAGCCGGTGCTCGTCATGGAGCCGGTCAAGGGCGGCAGCCTTGTGAATCTGCCCCCGGAAGCGGACAAAGTGTTGCGGAGCTTAGGCGGCGGCAGCAACGCAAGCTACGCGCTTCGGTTCGCGGCAGGCTTTCCGAATATGGCGGTCGTGCTGTCCGGCATGAGCAATATGGAGCAGATGAACGATAATATCTCCGCTATGCGCGATTTTACGCCGCTGTCAACAGCGGAGCGCGCGGCGGTGGACCGGGTCTGTGAAATTTTCAAAAGCCTCAACCTGATCCCTTGCACGTCCTGCCACTACTGCGTCGAGGAAAACGAATGTCCCAAGGCGATCCGCATCCCCGATCTGTTCTCCGCAGTGAACGCGCACGAAGCGTTCCACAACTGGAACACGGGCTATTATTACAGCAATGTAATCACCGGCAACGGCCACGGCAAGGCGTCGGACTGCATCGGCTGCGGCAAGTGCGAAAAGGTTTGCCCGCAGCATTTGCCGATCCGCGAGCTTTTGAAAAAGACGGCCAAGACCTTTGAATAAGCAGGCCAACTGTCGCAAAGACAGCAAAATCCCCCGCGGAGCGATTCGCGGGGGATTGCTATATGCGGCTTTTATTCTTCTTCGTCGTCCTCGCCGTCGGCCATGTCCTCAAAGATGTCCATGAACTCGTTGAAGACCTCGTTCAGCAGGATTTCATTCTCGATCGGGACGAGCGATTCGCCGTCGCCGTTTTTGACGATCTCGAGGATCACGACCTCATCGTCGGCCACGCCCTCGACGTTGCCGAGCGGGAACATCGCGGCGAACTTGCGGCCCTCGTAATCGAACGTGCAGACAAGATCGAAATCGGCTTCTACGCCGTTGTCGTCCACCAAAGTGATGATGCTGTTATTCTCTTCCATGTGCGGTTTCCTTTCTGTTGATCAGAGGTTGGGATGGCTGTCCATATAGCCCTGCAGGATGATCACGGCGGCCAGCTTGTCGATCACCTTTTTCTGTTTTCCGCGCGAAATATCCGCGTCGAGCAGCACCCGGCGCGCGGTCATCGTCGTTAAGCGTTCATCGAAAAAGACGATCTCGCCGTCCCATTCCTTTTGAATTGCTTCGGCAAAGCGCTTGACCTTTTCGCCCTGTTCGCCGACGGTGCCGTTCATGTTCATCGGCATCCCCATCAACAGGCGGCACGGGGCGTATTTTTGCAGCAGCTCCAGAATGTAGGCCACATCCTTTTTCGTGCTCTCGGTGCGCCAATAGGTTTCAAGCCCCTGCGCGGTAATGTTCAGCGCATCCGAAACAGCGACGCCGATCCTGCGATCGCCGACATCCAAGGCAAGCGTTCTCATTCGTGATTTTCCACGTAAAAGCGGACGAGCTCTTCCAAAAGATCGTCGCGTTCCATCCGCAGCACCAAATAGCGTGCGTTGTTGTGGCTTGTGATATACGTCGGGTCGCCGGAAAGCAGATAGCCCACGATCTGATTGACCGGGTCATAGCCCTTTTCCCGCATCGCGTGGTACACCGTCATCAGCACATCCTCGGGTGTGCGAATGTCCTTGGAAACGCGGAACTTGCGTGTGGTATCCATGTTGTTTTCCATCGTACATACCTCCAAATGTATTATAGCGGATTTACATTATATTTTCAACCCGTTCCGTGTATTTTTACGATTTTCGTCTGTACATTTTTCCGTATTTTGGGGAACGCATTGCGCCTCCTTGGCATACGATAGGGAAAAAGCAAACGGAGGTATTCGATGAAAAAACGAATGTATGCGCTTTTGTTGACGCTGCTGTTGCTGCTGCCCGTCGCCTGCGCAAAGCAGATGAACGAAGCGCCGGTCGTGCGGCTGCATGAGGTGACGCGCTCGGTGTTCTATGCGCCGCAGTATGTGGCGGACGCGCTCGGCTACTTTGCGGACGAGGGGATCGCGGTGGAGATCACCACGTCCGGCGGCAGCGAAAAGGCCATGACCGCGCTTTTGGCGGGCGAAGCCGATATCTGCCTGGCCGGACCGGAAACCGGCGTCTACGTGATCGGCGAGGGAAAGGCTGATCATCCGGTTATCGTCGGTCAGCTCACCAAGCGCGACGGCTCGTTTTTGATCGCGCGCACGCCAACCGACGCGTTTTCGTGGAACGACCTTGTCGGCAAGACCGTGATCGGCGGCAGAGCGGGCGGCATGCCGATCATGACCCTGCGCTACGTGATGGCGCAAAACGGCCTCACGGACGGGGAGAACTGCACGGTGATCGACTCGATCCAGTTCAACCTGATGGCGGGCGCGTTCGAGGGCGGCGAGGGCGATTATGTGACGCTGTTCGAGCCGACCGCGACCGAATTCCAGAACGCGGGCAAGGGGTATATCGTTGCCAACATCGGCCTTGCATCGGGCGAGGTGCCGTATACGTGCTACTTCGTGACGCCCGAAAACCGGGAAGCGCCGAAAACGCAGGCGTTCCTGCGCGCCATCTACCGCGCGCAGCAATGGATGCGCACCGCGACCGACGACGAGATCGCCGCGGCCATGCAGCCGTATTTCCCGGATACCTCGCTCGACAGCCTGCGCATCGTCGCCCGCTCCTATCGGGAAACCGATTCTTGGAAAACGGAGCTGACGATGGACGAAGCCGACTATGCGCGTCTGCTCGAAATCATGGCGTTCAACGGCGTGCTCGATACCCGTCCCGATTTTGCGGAACTGGTCGATAACGACGCGGCCCTTAAGGCGATGGGAAAATAAACAGGCAAACAGAAACAGTCCCCGCAGGAAAGCGGGGACTGTCGGTTTTGGATCGGGTTACGGGGCCGGGGTTTCCGTGGCGGCGTCTGTGATGACCGGCTCGGCGGTCGCATCGGCGCCGTTGGCCTTTTCTTCGACCTTGGCCGCGAGCAGCTTCAGCGTAGCTGCGCCGGCGACGCCGTCGGACTTGATGCTGCATGCCTTCTGGAACGAGCGCACGGCATCGACGGTGTTGCGGTCATAGCTCCCGTTCGTCTTGCTGAGGTAGCCGAGCGCCACGAGCTTTTCCTGCATCGCGGTGACGAGCATGCTGTCATACAGCTTCTGGTCGGTATCGCCGCTCTTCATGAAGAACGCGATCGCGTCCTCGGCAAACAGCTTTTCATAGGTCTGCGGGCCGACATAGCCGTCCCATGCCTTGACGCTGTCGGTAAACGTGCGGTACTGGAACCGCTTGACGGCGTTGACCGTGGCGGTGTCATACAGCTCGTCGTTCGTGGCGGGCATCTCCATATAGCCAAGCTCGACCAGCCGGGAACGAATCATCGGCACGGCGGCGTCGCGCTCGTTCGGCTTGATCGTCTGCGTCAGCGTCGGGACGCTCGTCACGGTCGGCACAACGTAAGGCGTAGCGGTCGGCTCGGTGACCTCCGGCGTGGCGGTCGATGCAGCCGGCTCGGCGGTATCGGCCGGCGCGATGGTATCGGTTGCGGCCTTGGTCGGCTCCGCGTCGCCGGAGGAGCAGCTCTTGGGCAGCACGACGATCAGCACGATGATCGTGACGATCACGGCAAGCGCAATCACGCCCGCGACGATGCGGGTCAACAGCGGCAGCTTGAAGAAGCGCCGGATCAGCTTTTTCAGCTTGCGCTTGAAGGATTTTTTCTTTTTCTTCTTGGGCTTCGGCGGTTCTTCCACGACCTCCTCGGGAGCGGGCTCAAGCTCGTCGAACAGGTTGTCCGCAGCCTCGGTTTCTTCTTCTTCGGGAGCAATCAGCAGATCGTCCGGATTCCTGTAGTCTTCCATAGCGCCTCCTTATCCAATGGGATACTCCCCCCTAAAGGGACATACGTTCCCACAATTCCAAAGATACAAGAATACTATAACATATTTTTTACATATTTGCACCGGTAATATGTTAATAAAATTCGAAAAAAGTATGAATTTTCCAAAGAATCCGGGGTTTTTGACCGCCTGTGTCCGATTTTCGGGACAGTTTCGGCGGCGTCGTCCAAATGAAAACCCCGCCGTTTATGCAGCGGCGGGGCAAGGTGAAACGATGGGATCATTATTTGCACGCGATCACGACGCTCGTTTGCCGTCCGATCTCCAGCGTTGTACCGTCGAGCGAAGCATCCTCGACGCCGATCACGGCGCGCAGGTCGCCGAGCGTGTAGCCGAGGCCGCCGAGGTCAACGGTCTTATACGACATCGTCGTGTTGTGGATCACAAGGACGGTTTCGCCGTTCAGCGTCGCGGCAAAGCCGCCGACCTTGGTGTCGGGGAATTCGAGCGCCGTATAGGTGCCGTGCGCGATGGCCGGGTTCGCCTTGCGGATCATCAGCAGCGTTTTATAGTAGGTATACAGGCTGTCCGCATCCTTGATCTGTTCGAGCGCGGGCGCATCGACCTTTTTGGACACATCGTAGGTCGTGCCCTCCGGGTCCTTCACCGCATCGTCGTCGCCCCACGGCATAGCGAGACGCCGGTTCGCGTCGGTGTTCGCGCCCCCACGGGAGCCGCGCATGCCGATCTCCTCGCCGTAATAGAGGAACGGCGAGCCGGGCCCGAGCAGATACAGGTTCGCGGCAATGCGCATCCGGCCGCTGGCGAGCGTCAAAAAGCCCGCGGCGCGGTCCGTGTCATGGTTTGCAATAAACGGCACAATCGTTGCGTCGTCCCGCAGCGTCTGTACGCGGGTCAGGTATTTTTCGACGTAGGAGGTGTAGCGGTTCACATCCCCGGCAGCCGCCGTTTCCTCGATCAGCCCGCCGGGCTGCGAAACACGGAAGTCGAAGCAGTTCGTGGCGGGGTAGTAGAGATCGGTGATGCCGTCGCCGTCCCACACCTCCGCGACCGTGTAGAGGTCGGGCTTCTCCTGCCGCAGCGTGCCGAGATACCAAAGCCAGAAATCAAGGCTTTCCGCATGGTCGCCGTAGTAGATGTATTTTGCCGCATCGAAGCGGAATCCGTCCACGCCGACGTTCAGCCAGTATTCGGCCACATCGAGCACCGCCGCGCGGACGGCCTCGTTGTCGAAATTCAGCTCCGGCATCTCGCCCGTGAAGTTGCATTCATAGTAATGCTTCGTGCCGGGGATTTGCGCAAAGACGCGTCCGGACGGCGCGCTTTGCGTGTCCTTGTCATACCACGAATAGAAATCGTAGTATTCGCTTTGCGTGTCGCCGTTCTTGTGCGCGTCGGTAAAGGCCTTGAACCATTGGCAGCGGTTGGAGGAATGGTTGATCGGAAGGTCTAAAATCACGAGCACGTCGCGCTGATGGCAGATATCGAGCAGCTCGAAAAGGTCGTCCGTCGTACCGAACTTCGGATCGATCTGGTAGTAGTTTGCCACATCGTATTTATGATACGACGGAGACGTGAAGATCGGCGTCAGCCAAAGCCCCTCCACGCCGAGCGACTTGCCCGAATCCGGATCGCCGTCGTTCAAATAGTCCATCCGGTTCACAATGCCCCTGATATCGCCGATCCCGTCCCCGTCCGAGTCCGAGAACGAGCCGACAAAGATTTCATAGAACACGCGGTTATTGTCCTTGATCGCGGTGTTTGCCGTATAGCGCGGATCCGAAACGACAAATTCGCCGTTGTCCGGCGCCGACGGTGCGGCATCCGCTTCGGCGGCGGGCGAGGCGGGCGCGGGCGCCGGATCGGATGCGGCGGTCTTGCGGCAGCCGAGCGGCAACAGCAGCAGCGCGATCAGCAAAAAGGACAGATATTTTTGAAAACGGCTCATGTGACACCTCTCCGTTTGTAAATTCGGAACAAAATCCGTATATGCGTATCGTACCTTTTTCGGCGTCGGTTGTCAAGCACGGACCGGCGAAAACAGGCATGAAACGGGCGGGTCGCAGGCTTTTTGCCCGATACCGCTTGCGCAGGGCGGAATTTACAGGTATAATACAAAGCATGAAGGCGTTGTATTTGCAATCGGATATCGACCGCCTGCGGCGGCAAACCGCGCTGTGGATCGCGGCTGCCGGAGGCGTTTTGGCGGTGACGCTCGCGCTGTGCATCGTGTTTTGCGTGCGAACGCATACGGCCAATGCCCCCGCGATGCTGCGCAATACCATCTTGACCTCGATCCTCGGCGGGTGGATCGCGCTGACGCTGCGCATCTTCGTGATCGACGAGCTGCGCTATGCGAAAAAGCATACCGAGGCGATGCTGCAGGGCCCGCGCGAGACGGTGACCGGCACGTTCACGCGGACGGACGAGTATATCCGCATCCGGCGCGGCGTGTCGATGCAAAAGATCCAAGCGGATACCGAAGGACGAACGCTTGCGCTGCAGCTGTACGACGGCGCGGCAAAGCGGTTCCCCAGGACCGGCGTTGTGCGCGTCGAAACGGTGTACGGCTTTATCGTGGCGTATGAGGTGGCGGACGATGCGGTGGATTAAACGGGTTTTGTCGCAGCTGCACCGGTACGTGATCGTGGCGTTTGTTTCGGTGTTCTTCTGGGCGTGGATCTTCACGCTCGTCACCGATGCGCCTGCCGCAAGGAAGGTCATGCTGTATGCGGACGTGCAGAGAATGGAGGACAGGGCGCTTGCTGTCGAGCTGGAAACCGAGCTGCCGGACGGCATCCGCATGGTGCAGGTGCATCCGTTTTCCTATGCCGCGTTCGATACCGGCGAGCCGGATCGGGCGGATCTTTGGATCGTGCCGGAAAGCCGGATGGAGGCGCTTGTGCCGCAGCTTTGCCCGTGCGCCCCGCGCGACGCGGACGACTATACGGCAAACGGCGCGGTATATGGCTGGCGGCTGTCCACGCCGGGCGGCAAGGGCGTTGCGAAAGCCTATATCAGCTATGCCGCGGATGAGCCGTATTATCTGTGTTTTTTGGCGGCGTCGGGGCACCTCGGCGCGTGGAACGGTTCGCCGGACGACGCGGCGATCCGCGTGGCGGAGCATCTGATGCGCCTGCCGTAAAAGAAAGGAAGGGGAAGACGATGACAAAAACAGCAAGAATGACGACATTTTTGACGGCGGCGATGCTGCTCGCGGCCTGCGCAGCGCCCACCGCGACCGCTCCCGGCGGAGCGCTCACGGAAAGCGACGGCCCGACCGGTTCCGACGCGGACCCCGGCTATGCGATCATCGAAATCGAAGACGCGGTGGCGACCGAGAAGATCGAGGGCAGCAGCCTGTATGTGAAGAAGGTCGAGAACGTGCCGGAGGACTTCATATTCGGCATGGACGCGTCCTCGGTGATCGCGGAGGAGGAAAGCGGCGTTCGGTATTACGGCTTTGACGGGCAGGAGCAGGACGTGTTCAAGACGCTTGCCGAAAGCGGCGTCAACTATATTCGCGTCCGCGTGTGGAACGATCCGTATGACGAGGAAGGCTGGGGTTTTGGCGGTGGCAACAACGATCTTGCCAAGGCCATCGCCATCGGCGAGCGCACGACCAAGTACGGCATGAAGCTGCTGGTGGACTTCCACCTTTCGGACTTCTGGGCCGATCCCGCCAAGCAGATGGTTCCCCGCGCATGGAAAGACCTTTCCATCGAGGACAAGACCGAGGCCGTCTATCAGTACGTCAGGGATTGTCTGTCCGCGCTGCGGCAGGCGGGCGTCGATGTCGGCATGGTGCAGATCGGCAATGAAACGAACGGGACGATGTGCGGCGAAAAGGTTTGGTTCAATGTGCAGTATCTGATGCAGGCCGGCGCGCGCGCAACGCGCGAAATCTTCCCGAAGGCGCTTGTCGCGCTGCACTTTGCGAACCCGGAAAAGGAAGGCACCTACGCAAGCTATGCGAAAAAGCTCGCGTACTATGATGTGGATTACGACGTGTTCGCTACGTCCTACTATCCCTATTGGCACGGCACGCTCGAAAACCTTGCGGCGGTGCTGTCCGACGTGGCCGAGACCTATGATAAAAAGGTCATGGTCATGGAAACGTCCTACGCCTATACGCCCGACGACACCGACTTTTCCGGCAACACGATCGGCGAAGGCACGGCGGGCGTCGTCAAAAGCTATCCGTATACCGTGCAGGGACAGGCGAACAGCGTGCGCGACATCATCGACACGGTCGTGAATCAAACGACGAACGGCATCGGCGTGTGCTATTGGGAGGGTACGTGGATCACCGTCGGCACCGAATCGTGGGAGCAGAACAACGCGCTGTGGGAGCAGTACGGCTCCGGCTGGGCGAGTCAGTTTGCCGCCGGCTACGATCCGAACGATGCGGGCAAGTATTACGGCGGCTGCGCGGTCGATAACCAGGCCATGTTCGGGCCGGACGGCAAGCCCCTGGAGAGCCTGCGCGTCTTTAACCTTGTGCGCTACGGCAACGAGGTCGAGGTGCAGCCCGACGCCATCGAGGACACGGTGCTGTTCTTCGATCTGAACGGTACGATCACGCTGCCCGAAACCGTCAATGCGGTCATGAACGATGATTCCAAGCAGCCGGTGAAGGTGACGTGGAACGTCACGGACGCGGAAATCGAAGCAATGTATGCGGGCGGGCCGCAGACGTATGTGCTCACCGGCGACGCGGACGGGCATCTTGCCAAGGCATACATCAATATGATGGAGTTCAATTTTCTCACCAACGACGGCTTCGAGACCGGCGAAATTGAGCCGTGGGTGCTGACGCAAAACGGCAAGGCGGACGAGCTGTTTGTGGAAAAGAAGCTGACCGACTCCAAGACCGGCGAATACCACTACCATTTCTGGAGCGCGGCAAAGGATTCGGTCGATTTCTCGCTGGAGCAGACCGTGGAGGGGCTCGAAACGGGAACATACAAGTTCGCCATCTCGATCATGGGCGGCGACGCGGGCGAGCATGAGGTGTATGCCTATGTGCTCGTGGACGGCGTCGAGGTCGGCCGCGCGCCCATGGAGATCACTTGGTACGGCGAATGGCACACCGGCACCGTCACCGATATCGCCGTGACCGAGGGGCAGACCGTCACGGTCGGCATCCGCGTCAAGTGCACGGGCGACGGCAACGGCGCATGGGGCAAGATCGACGATGCAATGCTGAACTCGCAGGGATAAGACAGGCATACGGCAAAGGCTCGGAACATCCGGGCCTTTTTTGTATGGATTTCATGTTCTTCTTTTTCTTTCATGAGAAAGAAAAGGAAGAACCAAGAAAAAGAAAGCGGGGATTTTGGGGAAATGCGCGATGCAAGTTCCCTTAATACATAAATCCCTGCCTTCTTTTGGGTACCTTTTCTTCCTCATGGAAGAAAAGGCACGGCATAATCCCATCATACCAACAAAAAAGCAGCCCCGCTTGGGACTGCTTTCGTGCTGTGTTACTCCGCCTTCTTCGCGGCGGCCGCGGCGGTCTTGCGCTTGCGCGGGGCCGGGAGCGGCTTCGGGTCGGCGTCGGCGTCGCGGATCAGACGCGGCGGGGCGACCTTGTTGATCGTGTCCGCGGTGATTTCGCAGGTCTTTACGTCCGGCTGTGAGGGGATGTCGTACATAATGTCGAGCATCACATCCTCCATGATCGCGCGGAGGCCTCTGGCGCCGGTGCGGCGTTCGATGGCCTTGTGCGCCACGGCCTTGAGCGCGTCCTCGGTGACGACAAGGTTCACGCCGTCCATCTCAAACAGCCGCTGATACTGGCGCGTCAGCGCGTTCTTCGGCTCGGTGAGAATCTTGATCAGCGCCGCTTCGTCGAGATTTTCGAGCGTCACGATCACCGGCACGCGGCCGACAAACTCCGGAATCAGACCGAACTTTAAGAGATCCTCCGGCAGAATGCCCTTCAGCACCGTGCCGATATCCTTCTCCTCGTACTTTTTGATCTCCGCGCCGAAGCCCATCATCTTGTTGCCGGTGCGCTTCTCGATGATCTTGTCGATCCCGGTGAACGCGCCGCCGACGATGAACAGAATGTTCGTCGTGTCGATCTGCAGACATTCCTGCTGCGGGTGCTTGCGGCCGCCCTGCGGCGGGACGTTCGCCACGGTACCCTCAAGGATTTTCAGCAGCGCCTGCTGCACGCCCTCGCCGGATACGTCGCGCGTGATCGAAACGTTCTCGCCCTTGCGCGCGATCTTGTCGATCTCGTCGATGTAGACGATGCCCTTTTCCGCACGGCGAATGTCATAGTCCGCGGCCTGGATCAGCTTTAAGAGAATGTTCTCCACGTCGTCGCCGACATAGCCGGCCTCGGTAAGCGCGGTCGCATCCGCCACGGCAAACGGTACGTCGAGGATCTTGGCGAGCGTCTGCGCAAGCATCGTCTTGCCGCAGCCGGTCGGCCCGAGCATGATGATGTTGCTCTTTTGCAGCTCGACATCGTCGCTCTGCTTCTGCATCCGGATGCGCTTATAGTGGTTGTAGACCGCAACGGACAGCGCGCGCTTGGCGGCGGCCTGCCCGATCACGTATTCATCGAGCTTTGCGACGATCTCGGCGGGCTTCGGAATGTCCGTCAGCGCCTGCGCGTCGGTTTCCGCCTCCTGCGGCTGCTCATAGCGCATATCCTCCTGCACGATCTCGCGGCACAGCTCGACGCACTCGTTGCAGATATACGCGTTCGGGCCCGCAATCAGCTTGCGAACCTGATTGCGCTGCTTGCCGCAAAAGCTGCAGCGCACCTTATCGAAATTATCTCTGTCTCTCGTTGCCATGCGCTCATCTCCTCGGGGCGATGATCTCGTCGATCAGCCCGTATTCCAATGCCTGCTGCGCGTCCATGAAATTGTCGCGCTCAGTGTCCGCCTCGATGACCGAAAGCGGCTGACCCGTGCGGGCGGCCAAAACCTTGTTCAACCGGTCGCGGATCTTTAAGATCTGCTCGGCGTGAATGCGAATCTCGGTCGCCTGACCGGATGCGCCGCCGCTCGGCTGATGAATCATGATTTCGGCGTTTTCCAGCGCGCGGCGCTTGCCCTTGGCGCCTGCGGCGAGCAGGAACGCGCCCATGCTCGCGGCAAGACCGACGCAGATCGTCTGACACTCGCACTTGATGTACTGCATCGTGTCGTAGATCGCAAGGCCGGCCGAAACGGAGCCGCCGGGACTGTTGATGTACAGGAAAATATCCTTATCGGGATCCTCCGCTTCCAGAAACAGCAGCTGCGCGACAACGAGGTTCGCCACGTCGTCGTCGATCGGGCCGCCGAGGAAGATGATGCGATCCTTCAGCAAGCGGGAGTAGATGTCATACGACCGCTCGCCGTGGCCGGATTGCTCGACCACCATAGGTATCAGATTCATGGGATACCCTCCTTCTTGGTGAAAGTTCTGCGCCTATACAGTATGCGCAGACGGGATGAAAAAGTCAATGCCGCATACGGACGGAAAACGGCGAATCCAACGGTTCGACGCAATCCGTCCGATGCGACACGGAAAAACGGTATGCTTTTCCGTTCGGTTTGTTACGCTTCCTCTGCCTTCGGCACTTCGTCGGTTTCGACGGCGGAATCCGCGAGCAGACGGACGGCCTTATCGACGGTCGCGCGCTCACGGAAGTAGTTCTTGTCGCCCTCGGTCAGCTTGGCGACGAGGTCCTCGGCCACCATGCCGTTCTCCTCGGCATAGCGTTCGATCTCGGCCTGCATATCCTCGTCGGAGGCGGAGAGGTTCTCGGCCTTGACGATGGCTTCGATGACCAGCTGCATCTTTACGCGATGCTCGGCGTCCGGACGGAAGTTCTTCTTCATTTCGTCCACGGTTGTGCCGAGGTACTGGCAGTAGGTGTTCATGTCGAGTCCGCTGCCGGAGAGCCGGTATTCAAGGTCACGCACCATGTAGTCCACCTGCCGGTCGATCATGACGGCGGGGATATCCACGGTCGCATTGGCGCAGGCACCGTCGATGGCCGCGTTCTCACGCGCAACGGCAGCCGCCTTCTGCTTTTCCTCGAGCATCTTGGCTTTCTTGTCGGCCTTCCAGTCGGCCACGGTGTCGAACTCGGAAATGTCCGCGATCAGGTCGTCGTCGATCTCGGGCAGCTCCTTGACCTGCACGGCCTTCACGTTGCAGGCAAAAACGGCTTCCTTGCCCGCCAGGTTCTCGGCATGGTACTCCGCCGGGAACGTCACGGTGATGTCCTTCTGCTCACCGGCCTTGGTGCCTACAAGCTGCTCTTCAAAGCCCGGAATGAACGCGCCGGAGCCGAGCACCAGCGTCTGATCCTCGGCTGTGCCGCCGTCGAACTTTTCACCGTCCACGCTGCCGCTGTAATCGAGGAGCAGCCGGTCGCCGTTCTCGGCGGGACGCTCCACATCGGTAAAGCGCGCCTGCTTTTCGCGCTCGTCCTCAAGCGCCTTGTCCACATCGGCGTCGGTCACTTCGGTGTTCGTCTTGGGAACGGAAAGACCCTTGTATGCGCCGAGCGTCACGTCCGGCTGCAGCTGCACGGTCGCCGTGAATTCGACGCCGTCCTTGCCGATGCTGTTGATATCCAAGGAGGGCTGATCGACGGGAATGAGCTTGTGCTCCTCAACCGCCGCGTCATAGGCTTCGCCCCAAACCGCGTCGAACGCATCCTCATAGAACACGCCGGCGCCGTAGTACGTCTCGATGATCTTGCGCGGGGTCTTGCCCTTGCGGAAACCCTGCACCGTGTAGCGGCTGCCGGTCTTGCGATACGCTTCCTGAATCGCTTTCTCAAACACGTCCGCGTCGATCTTGATCGTGAGCTTCGCCTTGTTGCCTTCCAACATCTCTAACTGTGCCATTTGCTTTTCTCCTTATTATATGTAGCCTATTTAGCCATTATCGAATTAGTCTACCATACGAATTTTGTCTTTGCAAGTCATTTTCGGGAGTTTGTACGGAATGTTGCAATAATTTTGCAATCCGAAGCGAAAGCAGCGCGTCCCGCTGCGCTTTCCTATATAATATAAACCGAGCGACCTGCCGTTTGCGGCGTGAAAACCGTGAAACTCTTGTGAAGCCGTCCCGGAAAATCTTGACCGAAGGCGGCTTCTGTGGTACTATATCCTAAGTTAAGTATACGTTGGGGACAGTATGGAACGGATTTGTTTGATCGTTAACCCGACCGCCAAAAGCGGCGAGGCAAAGGAGACGGCGGAGCGCGTAAAGGCGCGGCTCGCGGAGCGCGGCGTGCGCTATGCGGCGTGGTACACGTCGCGGCCCGGCGAAGCGACCGAGCTGGCCAAAAAGGCCGTGGCAGAAGGATACGACCTGATCGCGGCGGTCGGCGGCGACGGGACGCTGCGGGAAACGGCGCTCGGCGTCGTGCATACGGACAAGACCCTTGGGCTGATCCCCTGCGGCACCGGCAACGACTATGCCCGTACCGTCGGGATCCCGACCGACCCGGACGAGGCCGTAAAGGTCTTGCTCGACGGCGAAACGCGTGCGCTCGACGCAGGCCGTGCCAACGACGAAATCTTTTTCAACGTTGCGGGCTTCGGCTTCGACGTGGATGTGCTCGACTATACCGAGCTGTATAAGCCGAAGTGCAAAAACGGCAGCACAGCGTATGTGCGCGGTCTTTTGAAGGCGCTTTTCGGCATGAAGCTGCGCAAAAGCACGATCACGTTCGAGGACGGAACGGAGCAGAGAAACGTTCTTTTGATCGCGGCGGGCAACGGACGCTTTTTCGGCGGCGGCATGGAGGTCACGCCGAACGCCGATCCTGCGGACGGGCTGCTGGATATCTGCATTATCCACGATGTAGACTTCATCGGGATCCTGACCGTGCTGCCCAAGTTCATGAAGGGCAAGCACCTCGGCTCGCATAAATACGTTACCTACCGCAAGGAGCGGTTCTGCCATGTCGAGTGCGAGCCGGTTTCGCGCATCGAGGTGGACGGCGAACGGATGCCGGGCACGCCGGTCACATTCGAAATTTTAGAAAAGGCGATCCGCGTGCGCGTTCCGAAGCTGTAACGCGGGCGGCGCCGAAGCAAAGAACAGGGTAAAGTGAGAGACTTTTGGGAAAATATGCGGGCGTGGCTCGCCAGAATCGGCAATGAGGATGTGCGCATCCTCCGATGGACGGTCAAGCGGAGAGTGATTCTCCTCGGCGCCGTCCTGGTTGTTGCGCTTGCGATTCTGATTCCCGTCTTTATCGCGGTCAGCAGCCGTGAGGTCACTTTGCATTATGAGCGCACGGATATCGACGCGGCGCAGAGCTTCCGCTATAACGACGGCGTCCTGTTCTATGAAACGAGCAACTATTACGTGACGATCAAGCCCGACACCGAAACGCGCGTGAGCCTTGCCGAAAAGCTCGCCACGGCGGACGGCTACGATATGTCGGCGGAGAATACGATCGTTTACCTCGGCAGCTCGGCACAGATCAAGGGCACGGAATCCACGCAGGACGAGTTTATGATGGCGGACGGCGCCACGATCCTGTCGGTTCGCGCGGGGCGGCGCTATTGCGCGCTGCTGTACCGCAACCAAAACGGCGAATCGCGTATTGCGGTCGTCGATGCGGTGTCCCGCCCCAAGACCGCCGTGGTCGCCACGATAGCGGTGGCGGGCGGCGAGGTCACGGCCTTCGGCTTTTTGCAGGCCGACGAGGAAACCGAGCTTTTATGGGTGTCTACGCTCGACGTCAACCAGTTTTCGGAGGAATCGCTCGTCCGTATCTACGACTGCGATAACCGCGGCGCGCTGATCTTCTATTCCGCGTCGCTGTATAACCAAACGATTGAAAGCGCGCTGTTGACCTCCAATTGTCTCTACCTTGTCGGCACGCAGGACGTTCTACGCTATGATCGCACCGAAAGCGGCTTTTCCTCCGAGCGCACGCGCGTCAATATTTACGGCAACCGCGTGATCGACTGGGCGGAAACCTCCGACGGCGCAAGCGCCTACTTTTTGCTGCTGCCGCGCACGGAGAACGGCGAGCACACGCATATCTACCGCCTTTTGACCGTGTCGCAGTCCGATGAAATCTGGGCGACGATGCAGCAGCGGTTCATGCCCGCGCCGATCCTGTCGGCGTACCTGCTGTCCGACAGCATCAATATCATAACGGACGAGGCGTTCGTGCGATACTCGTATTCGGGTCGTCTGCGTCTCGATCTGGCATTTACCGATACGCCGACAAAAGCGATCCCGTGCGAGGAGGACGCGTTTTTGCTCGTCATGAACGGCGGCGTCTACCGCGTCTACGCGGCGTAACGGGGAAGGGAGCGATATGGTCGATCTGGCGATCCTTGTGATCTTTATACTATGCATCCTGGCGGGACACTACCGCGGCACGATCTACGCGGCGATCAACCTCGGCGTCACCGTGCTGTCGCTGCTCGTCGCGCTGCTGCTGATCCCGGTCGCGTCCGGCGTCGTGAAAAACTCCGAAACGCTCTACCGCAGCATGCTTTACTATTTCGAGGGCTATGAGTACGTCAGCGCCACAAGCGTCGAGCGCGTGCACGATGTGGCGGCGAACGTGTCCGAAAGCGATCTCGATTATCTGATCGAGAATGCGGATATGCCGATCCCGTTGGGCAGCGCGGTCAAGCGCAACATTCAAAACGCGGCGTACCGGGAGCGCGGCATCGTCACGCTCGGCGATTATTTCAATCAGACGATTGTGGATGTGATCATCAATATCCTGTCGATGCTGGTGCTGTTCATTGTGCTGCGCGTGCTGCTCGAATGGATTTTGCGCACCATCGACTTTGCCTTGGACGGCATGCCCGTGATGAACCGGTTTGACACCGCGTTTTCCTGCGGCATCGGATTTTTGCACGGCGTGCTGCTTGTGTATGTCGTGTTCATGCTGGTGCCGGTCGCGCTTGCGGTCGTGCCGCGGCTATCGACGTATATCGACGAATCGGTTTTCGGCGGGTTCTTCTATCGCGTGAACCCCCTGCTGTATCTGGTGCCGACCACATAAGCACCGTTTCGAGCGCATCAGACCCCAAAGAAGCAGAAAGGAACGGTTGATTTATGACGGATATTGCGATTATCGGCGGCGGCCCGGCAGGCCTTGCGGCAGGATTGTATGCGGTGCGCGGCGGCGCAAGCGTGCGCCTCTTAGAGGAAATGTTTGCGGGCGGACAGATCGTCAAGACCCATTGCATCGAGAACTACCCCGGCATTTCGGACGGGCCGGACGGCTACGGCCTTGCGGCACGGTTCGAGGAGCATGCGACCAAGGCGGGCGTGAATGTCGAATATGTCGGCGTGACAAGCCTGTCCTTAACCGATGAGAAAAAGGAGATCACGCTTTCGAGCGGCGAAACGTTCGAGGCCAAGGCCGTGATCCTGTGCATGGGCGCAAGCCCGCGCGCGCTCGGCATCCCCGGCGAACGCGAGCTGTTAAGCCACGGCATTTCCTACTGCGCAACCTGCGACGGCGCGTTCTATCGCGGCAAAACCGCTACGGTCATCGGCGGCGGCGATACGGCGATCTCCGACGCGATCTATTTAAGCAAGCTCTGCCAAAAGGTCTACGTCGTACATCGCAGAGACAGCCTGCGCGCAAGCGCGGTGCTCGCCAACGCGGCGCTCAAGACCGAGAACATCGAGTTTGTCTGGAACAGCGTCCCGGAGGCATTCCTGGGCGATGGCAAGCTGAATGCGATCCGGCTTCGCAGCACGGTCACGAATGAGGTCACCGATCTTATGACCGACGGCGCGTTTGTCGCGGTCGGCATCGTGCCCAAGACCGAGCTGGTCGAAGGGCAGATCAAGCTTGCGCCGAATGGCTCGATTGAAACGAACGAGCGCATGGAAACGAGCGTCAAGGGCGTGTTCGCCGCGGGCGATATCCGCAATACCCCGCTTCGGCAGGTCGTGACGGCCTGCGCGGACGGTGCGATCGCCGCGACCTATGCAATCGAGGCGGTGCGCGTATGATGCTGCCGAAGAATGAGCGCGACGAGGCGCTGCGGCTCTTGCAGGAAGCCTATCCGGACGCCAAGCCTGCGCTGCACTTTCGGACGCCGTTTGAGCTGCTGGTGGCCACGATGCTGTCCGCACAATGCACCGATAAGCAGGTGAACAAGGTCACGGACGTGCTGTATACAAAGTATGCGACCGCCGAGGACTTTGCGGCTATCGACTATGAGACCTTGGAGCCGTATATCCACAGCTGCGGGTTCTTCCGCACCAAGGGGCAGAATATCCTTGCGATGGCGCGGATCCTCTGCGAAAAATACGGCGGGCAGGTGCCTCAAACGATGGACGAGCTGACCGCGCTGCCGGGCGTCGGGCGCAAGACCGCGAACGTCGTACTGGCAAACGCGTTCGGCGTGCCTGCAATTGCCGTCGATACGCACGTGTTCCGCGTGTCCAACCGCATCGGCTTGGCGGAGGCGAAGGACGTGGAAAAGACCGAGCAGCAGCTCATGGAAAATATTCCGAAGGAGGACTGGGCGGCGGCGCACCATTGGCTGATCTACCACGGTCGGCAGGTGTGCTCGGCGCAGCGCCCGAAGTGCGAGACGTGTACGCTCGCGGGCGTGTGCGACTATCGCGGCGCCTGGCGCAAGGCGCAGGCCGAATAAACAGAACGGAAAGGTTCCTGCGGAGCCTTTTTGAACGGAAGGGTACAGAATGGCATTTATTGATCACGCAAAAATCTATATCAAGGCGGGCAACGGCGGCGACGGCTGCGCGGCGTTTCACCGCGAAAAGTATGTCCCCAAGGGCGGGCCGTCCGGCGGCGACGGCGGCAAGGGCGGCAGCATCATCTTCGTCGCGGACCCGCAGGAATCCACGCTGATCGCGTTCAAGCGCGCGGTGCATTTCCGTGCAGAGAACGGCGAAGCGGGCAGAGCCGAGCTGCAGCACGGCAAGGACGGCAAGGATTTATACATCCGCGTTCCGGTCGGCACGGTCGTGCGCGATATCGAGACCGGCGCGATTGTGGCGGATATGAGCGAAGCCGGCAAGGAGCGCGTCGTCATGCGCGGCGGGCGGGGCGGCAAGGGCAACGCACGCTTTGCGACCCCGACGCACCAAAGCCCGCGCTTTGCGCAAAACGGCATCAAGACCGAGGAACGGCAGGTCGAGCTGGAGCTCAAGACGATTGCGGACGTCGGCATCATCGGCTTCCCGTCGGTCGGCAAGAGCACGATCCTGTCGGTGCTGACGAGCGCGAAGCCCAAGATCGCGGCATACCATTTCACCACCCTGTCCCCGAACCTCGGCGTTGCCGAGCGGCACGGCCGGTCGTTCGTGCTTGCGGATATTCCGGGCCTCATTGAGGGCGCGGCGGAGGGCGCGGGACTCGGTCACGACTTTTTGCGCCACATCGAGCGCACGCGCATCCTTGTTCATGTGCTCGACGTTTCGGGCAGTGAAATGCGCGACCCGCTCGAAGACTATGACAAGATCAACGCGGAGCTTGCGGGCTTTTCCGATGCGCTTGCGGCGCTGCCGCAGATCGTCTGCTGCAATAAGATGGATCTGCCGGACGCTGAGGAAAACTTAGCGCGCGTCAAGGCGGCGCTCGAACCGAAGGGGATCCCGGTGTTCGGCGTATCCGCCGCGACGGTGCAGGGCTTCGAGCCGATGCTCGACCGGATCGTGCAGCTTCTGGATACGCTGCCCCCGGTGCGCGTATTCGACGAAGCCGAGCTCGACCTCGGCCCGACGTATGCACAGGGCTTTACGGTGCGGCGCGACGATACCGGCGCGTTTATCGTGGAGGGCGGCGACGTGGATCGTCTGCTCGACACGACCGACCCGGACGACGAAACCTCGATGCGCCGCTTCCAGCAGCTTCTGATCAAGACCGGCATCATCGCCGCGCTGCGCGAAATGGGCGCAAAGGAGGGCGACACGATCGCGCTCGGCGAATGGGAATTTGATTTCACAGAATAAAACAGCTGATTATCCGGCATAAAGGAGTATATATGACAGGCAGAGAACGCGCCGAATGGCGCAAGCAGGCAAATACGATTTCCGCGATCTTCCAGATCGGCAAGGACAACATCACCCCGACGCTTGTGGAGGCCGTGGATGCGGCGCTCAAAAAACGCGAGCTGATCAAGCTCTCCGTTTTGGAGACGAGCGAGCTTTCCGCAAAGGAGGCCGCCGAAGCCTTGGCCGAGGCGACCGGCGCGGAGGTCATCCAATGCATCGGCAGAAAGCTGGTGCTGTATCGGGAAAAGCCGGAGGAAGAATAACGGCATACCCGACGTAAAATTCCCGCAAGGAAATTTTCGGAAAGTGTTCAAATTTTCGTGACAATCCTGCCACATC
>CAMHJE010000009.1:0-31227 GCA_946185305.1 uncultured Clostridia bacterium
CGCGCTTTTCGGTTTCCGAGATTCCTCACTTCGTTCGGAATGACACAGTATTGCCGCCCCAACGCCGTCATTCCGAGGAGGAACGACGAGGAATCTCTGCATACAAAAGACTTGTGTACGCTTTCTCCCTCCGCTTTTGTGTCGGTAGAAACTGTTGTTTCTGTTGTTTTGCCCTATGTATTCTAATATAGGTAATATAATAAATATATATAGATCATATTGTTAAACGCGATTCTGTCGGCTTTTGCTGTCCTATATGGAATTGATGATAGAAAACATAAGATTTTTATAGGTACAAAACAACAGAAACAACACAATCTTGCCTGTCAAAACAACGTTTGTGTGTGTTGCGGAAGCCGTTTTATCAAATAAACGCCTCGATCCTTGACGCCGCACGAATCAACACACACCTTTCCGATCTCCATTTCCACGCCTTTTTCCTTTAGCCGTCCGCGAATCCGGTCTAAAACAGGCTTCATATACCCGCTGCCGAAGTGCTGCGGCCACCGTTCCCTAAGCGTCTTATACGCATAGAACTCCCTTTCCTTCGTTTGCCCGCGGCACAGGGACAGCAGGGCGTCCGTCAGCTCGTCGTCCTTGGCGGCGGAGAGGTTTTGCGAAAGGAGATACTCCGACAGCTTCTGGCGTGAGAGGGAGGCGGCTTCGAGCAGGTCGCGCGTGAGCACCGAAAAGCCGAGCCAGCGCATACCGTCGTCCGCGATCTCATAGGCGATGGACGCGCCGTAGGCGGCGTAGTTCGATTTCGTCTGCACCAGCACGCGGCGGTTGGGGTTCGCGCCCGTTTCGTCCCCCGCGATGCGCAGCACCGAGCGGCAGGCGTTGACGAGATCGACCGAGCCGATGGCCATATTGTTGGCATTGCCGTCGGACTGGCGCTTGCTGACGTGCGACACGATCACGATACTGCAATCCGCAGCCTTGGCGACCGCCGCCAGCCCGTGCATCACCGGGCGTACCATGTTCACGCGGTTGATGTCGATATCCCCGATGAACGCGTGCAGCGGATCGAGCACGACAAGCCTTGCCCCGATGCTTCGGATGATCCCGCAAAGCTCCTGTCCGCTGTCCGCGGCAAGGCTCAGCCCCACGGATGCCGCATCGTCGAGAATATGGAGGAAACCGAGGTCGGCGCCGGACTTTTCCAATCGCTCGCGCAATACCGACGCGCGATCCTCGGCGGAGATGAACAGCGTATGCACCGGCTCGAAGCTGTCGAGGCCGTTCAGCGGACGCCGCCCGCGGCTCATCTCGGCGGCGATCCCGCACAGCGCGAATGTCTTGCCGACGCCGCCCGCCGCCATGACCATCGTGACCTCCCCGATCGGCAGGTACGGGTTCCACAAAAACTCGACCGGCTTCGGCTCGACCTCCGACCCGGTCTGTACATGCCATCGGGAGGACGGGCGCAGTTTTGCAAGGGGTGGGTTTGCGGCTGTTGGGTTCGTTTGGTCGTTTCCGGCGTCACAGCCTTGCGGCTCCTCCGGCGCGGGGTAAGGCTCATACATTGCTTCCGGCTCCTCCGGCGCGGGCGGCGTTTCACAGGCTGTGTCCGGTTCATCGAGCGTCAGCGAGGAAAGCAGGCGGACGGCTTCGTCCAAGGTCAATTCTTCGGTCATAGATTCGTCCCCCAATAGCGTTCGCCGGACAGCTGCGACCAGCGGAGAAGGTTTTCCTTTAGAGTAGCCGCCCATGTGCCGTGCTGCCGCAAAAGCACGGTCTGCTGCTCGAACGGGGCCGAGAGCAGCTCCTCCGAAAGGCGCGCGGCGCGCTCGCGCTCCCGTAAGTAAAGCGCCATCAAGTCCTCCGCTTCGGGATCGTCCGCGTTGGGGTCGATCTCGGCAAGGCGGTTATCGCACCAGCGCGTATAGCCGACAAGGATCGTATCCATATTCGACACCGCCTGCTCCACGGCGGCGCGACTTTGCGGCACATACAGCGGGCGCACGTAGGTCGGTTCGGCAAGGCCGAAGTCAAGGCGCAGCTTTTCGGCGGCGTCCTTGGGCGAAAGCTCGAACAGCTTTGCGACAAAGTCGATGCTCGACCCGCCCTCATGACAGCCGAAGCAGTAGAACAGCTTGCCGTCGAACGAGCAGCTTGCGGTCTTTTCCGCGTGGAACGGGCAGCGGCACCAGCTTTTGCGGCCTTTTTTGACCGGGACTTCCCCGGTATAGCGCACGCACGCATCGAGCGCGGAGACTTCCTTTGCAATTTCAAACAGGGTCATGGTTTTTTCCTCCTTTGGATTTTGGGTTTCCCCTTGTCCAAAGGGTAGCAAAAAAGGGAGGCCTAAGCCTCCCGTGCAAAGTTCACAATGTTCACAATCGGCGGCAGCGGCGTGATACCGCTTCGCTCATTCCCGCCTTAACGCGTCGATCGGGTTCAGCCGTGCCGCCTGCACCGCGGGCACGGCGCCGAAGAACAGGCCGACGACGAACGAGAACACGACCGTCAGCACGACGATGTACCAGCTGATAAAGATCGGCACGCCCGACACGCGCGAGACGACGTAAGCAAGGCCGATGCCCGCCAGGACGCCGAGGAGGCCGCCGAAGCTTGTCAGCACGCCCGCTTCGGTGAGGAACTGGAGCGAGATCTTGCTGCGCTTGGCGCCGAGGGCTTTTTTGAGGCCGATCTCCGGCGTGCGCTCGGTGACCGAAACGAGCATGATGTTCATAACGCCGATGCCGCCGACGAGCAAGCTGATGCCCGCGACCCAGATCAGCTGACTGCTTGTGGCGTTGGACAGCTCCTGCAGCTTCTTCGCCTGTTCCAAAAGGTCCTGACTCTTATATTTGACCTCCGGCTCCTCGACGGTGTAGAGGCTGTTCAATAGATCGGCGGCGGCTTTGCCGGCCTGGGTCATCGCGTCGGTGCCGGTGGCACGGCAGACGAGCGAGGCGGGCTGATCGAAGCGGAACAGCACCGACCACAGCTCCATCGGGATCAGCACCTTGCCGCCGGAACGGTCGGTATAGGTATAGTAATCGTCGATGCTGGTGATCTGCGGCACGAACGCGGAGGACTGGGTAAACTCGCCGACGACCGTGAACGGCTCGCCGGAGATCTCGATGGTCTTTCCGATGGGGCTTTCGCCGAGGAACAGCGTTTCGCTGGTGATGCGATCCACAAGGCAGACCTTGCGATACTCGCTGTAATCCGCCGGCACGAACCCGCGTCCCGCGCGGATGCGGTAGCCGTAGACGGAGAGGTAGTTTTCATCGACGCCGTAGATCGAGCCTTGGTTCATGCCGGTGGAGCCGTTCCACAGCATGCCGTAGGCGTCGCGGCGCAAAAACAGCGACGCGCTTTCGATCTCCGGGATCGCGTTGATCTCGCGCAGGATCGTGCGGTCGAGCTGCGGCACATACTCCGGCGCGGTCTGATAGGCGGCGTCGAACGGATAGTCGCCCTGATACAGCACGATCTCGACGGTGTTGTTGCCGGAGCCGATCAGATTCTGCTTGATCTGCTCGTTCGTGCCCATGATGGTGGAGGAGATCGTGATCAGCGACGCGATGCCGATAATGATGCCGAGCATCGTCAGCGCCGACCGCAGCTTATGCGAACGAATGCCGTCGAAGGCTTCGCGGATATTTTCCCACATACGCGCTCGCCTCCTTTACCAATACATGCCGCCCTCGGACGGGTATGTGACCGGCGCGCCGTCCTTGGCGTTTTTGTCGTAAGGGAACGCGAGGTAATCGTCCGGCGTGAGCACGATGTCCAATAATTCAATATACTGGTCGATGCGCTTGCCGGTCTTGACCGGGGTCAGCACCAGATGCTCGTCGCGCACAAGGAAGATGCAGTCCTGCCCGTCGATGGTGCGGATATACGCCTCGTGGAGATAGTTCATTTCGCGCTCCTCATTGGGCATATAGTCGTCGGAAAACTCGATATACTCGCCGATGCTCGGCGTAAAATCGCCGGTAAAGTCCATGCGGACGAGGTAGCCGGAGGCGTTCGGGTTGCCGCCGTTCTGGTACGAGGTCGTCAGCGGCATCGAGCCGATCTCGCTGACGCGCACCGTGACCTGCTGTCCGGCCTGGTAGGAAAAGCCGGTCAGCTCCGTGCCGACGGGGTAGTTTTCCAAGTCCATTTCCCCGACGATGCTCATCAGGTGCAGGCCGGTTCCGCCGCGCACCTCCAAGAACAGCTCGCCGTTCTGCACCGATGCGGGGTCGAGCGCGGTCATGACCGTGCCGTCCACCGTGCTGTACACGACGCCGTTCGCGCCGGAGGTCTGCAGCTTGAAGATATCGAGCTCCAGCTGCCGATACTGCACTTCCTCGGTGCGGATCTTCTGCGCCGTCTGCCGGGCGTACTCCTCGCGCTCGGCGCGGCTCGGCCCGTAATAGATCGGGGTGTAGGGCGTCGGCTCCGGCGTGATCTCCGCCTCCGGCGTCGGGGACGGCGTGGGGGTGGGCGTGGGCGTCGGCGACGGGGTCGGCGTCGGCGTCGGCTCGATGACCGTCACATACAGCGCAAAGCCGCCCTCCGGCCCGAACCGCAGCGAGACCGAAAAGCCGTCCGCCAAAAGCGTGGCAAAGACGTTCTCCCTCCGCGCCTGCGCCATCATGGAAAGCTGCTCCAGGAAGGCCGTCGGCACCTCGACACGGCTTGCATACGGGAACACGAACGGCTTCTCCTCGGTGCCGTCGCCCGCGACCGGCTCGTTAAAGTCCGGCTTGGCGGGCTTGGGGTCCTCCGCCGTGACCGCAAAGGAGATCGTTTCGTCCGGGTTCGCCTCGATCAGGATCTCGCTCTTGGGCGCGACGAGCAGCGCAAAGAACGTGCGCATATTGTCCTTGGCGAGCTGCGTGAACGAGCGCAGAAACTCTGCGGGAACCGGTTCGCCGTCCGCAATCGTATAGCGGAACGGATCGAGCGCGCTGCCCCTGCCGCCAAGCGGGGTGGAAAGATCATAGACGACGCGGCTATTAAGACGCATCGTAACGGGGCCGTTATCCCGCACAGCCGAAGCGCCGGTATAGCCGCGCGGCGTGGGCGATGGCGAGGGCGTATAGGTCGGGATCGCGCGGTCGTACTCGACGCGCGCCCACTTTTTATACTCGGCGTAATCGGCCTGGAGCGTGTTATAGAGCTTTTCGCGCTCCAAGAGCTTTTCCTCGAGCGTGATCGCGTCCTTGGTGGAATCGTAGCGCAGCAGCGGGTCGCCGATATGCACGGTATCGCCCTCATGGACGAAGATTTCCTCCACGGCGCGGTCGCCGCTCTTATACAGCGCCTGCGATTCGTCGGACACGACGATGCCGTAGATGTAGGACTGGTTCGGCATATACTGCAGCGTCCAGTAGTTCGCGGGGGTCACCTCGACGGGGTTGTTCCCGGCAAGGCGCGCATAGACGAAAATGCCGCTTGCGCCGAGCGCCGCGATCACCAGAATGATGATAATGGCCTTGAGCCACGGTCTCATGCGTCCTCACCGCCCTTCAGATACCCGTCGTAGATATAGAGGATGCGCTCGGCACGCTCGGCAATCGCGCGTTCGTGCGTGATCATCACGATCGTCATGCCCTGCGCATGGAGCTCGTCGAAGATGTCCATGATCTGCTGTCCGGACTTGGAATCGAGCGCGCCGGTCGGCTCGTCGGCCAGCAGCAGCAGCGGATGCGTCACCATGGCCCTTGCGATGGCGACGCGCTGACATTGCCCGCCGGACAGCTGTGTCGGGTAGAAATCGACGCGTTCCGCAAGGCCCATGCGTTCGAGCGCCTCGATCGCGCGCTTTTTGCGCTCCCTGCGCCCGACGCCCGCATATAGCAGCGGCAGGGCGACGTTCTCCCACGCGCGGCGCTGCGGCAAAAGGTGGAAGGACTGGAACACGAAGCCGATCTTTTGGTTGCGCACCGTCGCCATTTTGCTGTCGGACGCGCGCGTGTTGTCCTCGCCGTCGAAGCGGTAGACGCCGCGCGTCGGCACGTCGAGGTAGCCGATAATGTTCATCAGCGTCGATTTGCCGCTGCCGCTCGGCCCCATGATCGCCAGATACTCGCCCTTTTCGAGCGTGAGGTTCACATCATGCAGCACCGGCACCGGCGAGGACGGCGTGCCGTAGTCCTTTTCGATGTGCGAAAGCTCCAAGATCATTGCACGCCTCCGTCCGCTTCGGGCGCGGCGTCGTCCGGCATGGCCTCCGGCACATCGTCCGGCAGCACATCGTCGGTCAGCGGCGCAAGGCCGGGATAGGCGTTTTGATCCACCGGCGGGTCATACATCGCGTCATACGCCTCCGGCATTTCGCCGTCGTCGGGCAGAATCTCCCCGAAGGAATATTCCTGTTCGAGATCGCCGCCGAACGGATCGGGCATATCGGGCGTGACAGCGTCGCCTTCGCCCGCGTAGGTCGTTTCGCTCGCGGGCATGCCCTCATGGATCGTTTCGTCCGGGAACGCGATGCGGTCGGTGAAGCCGAGGCCGGAGACGATCTCATAGCTGTCGGTCTCTTCCCGATACGCGCCGAGCTGCACGGTGCGGCGCTCGATGCGGCCCTTGCCGTTCCTTGCCCAGACCGACGCGCCGCCGTCCTGCATCAGATAATAGGAAGGCAGCCACAGCTTGCCGTCGTCCTCGCTCGGCTCGCCGAGCTCGATATAGACGTGCTGGCCCATGATCAGCCCGTCGATGCTGCCGACCGAGACGTAGAACGCGTATTTACTCGACCGGTCGCCGCTGCCGCCGTCGTAATAGTAGCCGCCGCCGTTCTCCTGCACCGGCTCGTCGGTGTTGATCTTATAGATCTCGCCGGGGTAGAACACGTTTGCATCGACGCGCGAACGCACCGTAACCGGCATCCCGACCGACAGCGTATGCACGGTCTGCTCGTTGACGGTGCCCTTGACGCAGTAGTCCGACCCGGCGACGATGGTGATATAGGCGTTGGAGGTTTCCTGCCCGTAGCCGCCGAAGGGGTTGGAGCTGTCCTCGGAGCGCACCGAACGCACCTTGCCGGAGACCGGCGAGGTCACGACGCTGTCCGCAATCGCCTTTTCGAGCTGCTCGGCCTGCTCGCGCTTGCTGACAAGCTCATACTCGGCCTTCTTCTTATTCAGCGTGACCTCCTGCAGCTGCAGGCGCAGGGCGTACTTCTGGTTCTCGCGCGCACGCGCAATGCGCGTTTCGAGCGACGCGATCTCCTCGGTCGCGCTTTGGATCGTATTCTCCTGCCCGGTAATGTCGATCAGCAGCTGTTCATAGCTGAGCTGCAGACTGTCCACATCATAGCTGAACAGCGGCATGCCCGCGGAAACGGTGTCCCCCGCCTCCACATACCGCTTTTCGATCGTCAGGTTGCTGTCCGGGTTGATCTCGATGATCTCCTTCGCCTCGACGACGCCGGAGTAGCGGTTGCTCTTGCCCGTGTAGCCGACGCCGAGGATGTTCGCCACCGACTGCACATACACCGTCTCCTCGTTCTTTTCGCCGAATACGCCCGCGATGGCGTCCTCCACCGGCTGCATAAACGCCGGAATCTCCACGCCGAGATACCGCGTCGCCGCGAAATAGCCGCCGACCGCGAGCACGATCAGCAGCAGGATCACCCAAAACACGATCCTTCCGATTCGCTTTTGCTTCATATATCATCCTTTCCCGCCGCCAAAGCAGCGTACCCTTTTTCTCTGCTTATATCATACACTTTAGTTGCGTCCAAAACGTTGCAAAATTGTAAACAATGTTCCGTATCAAGGTCGATATACTGAAAAATTACATTTGGATAAGTGGAGAATTGAAAATGCGAAAGCAGCAAAGCGGAAAGGGCGGCGGGGCGGCGCGGTGAGATGATCCGTGATTTTGACGCGCCAACGCCCGCCGTGCCGAACCCTGCCGCGAGGGGGCGCGGCGCCGCACGGGACAGGGGCATGTCCGGCGCGGTTGGGAACGGCTTCCCCTTCCGGCTTCCATTGTAGCAGGCAAATGCGTCCGAAACGTCACAAAAGCATGAACAAACGCGGATTCCGCAAAGATTCCGCATTTCTTTTACATTCCCCCGCGGCGGCTTTGCCTCTTGTCTTTTCCGCAGGGATGCGGTATGATAGGCGTATGGAAACGCAACCGACAACCGAATCGCTGCCGAAGCGCCTTTGGGCGCTGTTTTGGGAGATGCTGCGCATATCCGCCTTCACGTTCGGGGGCGGGTTTGTGATCGTGACGCTGATGCGGCAGCGGTTTGTGGAGCAGCGGCATTGGCTGACCGAGGCCGAAATGCTCGATTACACGGCTTTGGCGCAGACCGCGCCGGGGGCCATTGCGATCAACGCGGCGGTGCTCGTGGGGCGGCATATTGCGGGAACGCCCGGTATGCTTGCAGCCGTGCTCGGCACGGCGATCCCGCCGGTCGCGCTGCTGTCGGTAATCTCCGTGTTCTATGCCGCGTTTGCGCAGAATCCGCATATTGCGCTGCTGCTGCGCGGGATGCAGGCGGGCGTCGCCGCCGTGCTGCTGGACGTGGCCTGCTCGCTCGGCATCAACGTTTGGAAGAATCAATCATGGGTGCATGACGCGCTGCTGCTTGCGGCGTTTATCCTCTCGTTCGTGTTCCGCGTGTCCGTCGTGTGGCTGCTGCTCGGCGCGGCGGGGATCGGCGCGGTGCTCGCGCTGCTCGAACGGAAGGGGGTGCGGCTGTGATCCTTTGGGAGCTGTTTATCACGTTCATGCAGATCAGCCTGCTTGCGGTCGGCGGCGGGTATGTGGCGATCCCGCTGATGGAGGGCGTGATCGTGGAGCAGCGGGCGTGGCTGACGATGCCCGCGTTTGCGGACCTTGTGACGATTGCCGAAATGACCCCCGGCCCGATTGCGCTCAACGCCGCAACGTTCGTCGGCTTCCGCGTAGCGGGGCTGCCCGGCGCGCTGATCGCCACGCTCGGCGTGATTTTGCCGTCGCTGGTGCTCGTTTCGCTGCTGTTTTGGCTCTATCGCCGCTATCGCACGCTGGCGTTTATGCAGAGCATCCTAAAGGCGCTGCGCCCGGTCGTCGTCGCGCTGATCGCCGCCGCGGGCCTGCGTCTGCTCTATACCGCGCTGTTTTTCGCCGCCCCCGCCCTCGCCCCGACGCTGCGCGAAACGCTGTCCGGCCTCCTCGCCGCCCTCGACTGGAAGGCCGCCGTGCTGTCGCTTGCCGCCTTTATCGTGCTGCGCGCCAAGCGCCCGAGTCCGATCCTGGTGATGGCCGCCTGCGGGGCGGTGTACTGGGGACTCGGAATCATGGGATTGTGATGAAAATGCTTCTTATGCGGGAC
Organism: uncultured Clostridia bacterium; assembly: GCA_946185305.1. GTDB lineage: Bacteria > Bacillota > Clostridia > Christensenellales > CAG-138 > UBA3792. The sequence continues at coordinate 9,281 of CAMHJE010000009.1, forward strand.
GCGAACCGGCGCTCCGCTTTTTCTTTGTCAATTGTGACAACTTTGCAAAACACGCCCGGTTTTGCTTGCATTGCGTTCGCAAATGCGGTACACTTGTTTAGCACTCGGAAGGACAGAGTGCCAAAATGAAAATGATCCGAGGTAAGATATAGATGGCAAAGAAGCAATTCAAGACGGAATCCAAGCGGCTCCTTGATCTGATGATCAATTCGATCTACACGCACCGGGAAATCTTTCTGCGCGAGCTGATCTCGAACGCGTCCGACGCGATCGACAAGCGCTACTATGCGGCGATGCAGGCGGGCAGCACGGGCATGAACCGCGACGAATACGAGATTCGCTTAGAGCCGAACGAAAGTGAACGCACGCTGACCGTGACGGACAACGGCTGCGGCATGACGGCGGAGGAGCTGGAAAGCAACCTCGGCACGATTGCAAAGAGCGGCACGCGCGCGTTTGCGCAGCAGATCGAGAACGCCGAGGACATCAACGTGATCGGGCAGTTCGGCGTCGGGTTCTATTCCGCGTTCATGGTGGCGGACAAGGTGACGGTCTATTCGCACAAGGAAGGCGAGCAGGCGGCGGTCTGGGAATCCACCGGCGAGGACGGCTACACGGTCGCGCCGTGCGAGTATGCGCCCGTTGGCACGAAGATCGTGCTGCACCTCAAAGCGAACGCGGACGAGGTGGATTACGACGAGTTCCTGCAGGAATACCGTCTGACCTCTTTGGTCAAGAAATACAGCGACTACATCCGCTATCCGATCAAGATGCAGGTCGGGCGGCAGGAGAAGAAGGAAGGCACCGAGGACGAATACGAAACGGTGTATGAGGACAAGACGCTGAACAGCCGCGTCCCGCTGTGGAACAAGAACAAGAACGAGATCACGAAGGAAGAGTACAACGCGTTCTACCGCGACAACTTCTATGATTTCGACGAACCGGTGAGCGTGCTGCACATCCGCACCGAGGGCATGCTCTCCTACACGGCGCTGCTGTTCATCCCCAAGAAGCCGGCGTTCGACTTCGGCACGAAGAACTTCAAGCGCGGCCTGAAGCTCTACGCCAACGGCGTGATGATCATGGAGCAATGCGAGGAGCTTTTGCCCGAATACTTCGGCTTTGTGAAGGGCCTTGTCGATTCGCCCGACCTGTCGCTGAACATTTCGCGTGAAATGCTGCAGCACGACCGGCAGCTGTCTGCGATTGCGAACAACCTCAAAAAGAAGATTCAGCAGGAGCTTTTGCGGATGCTGAAGGACGAGCGCGACAAGTACAGCGAGTTCTTCCGTTCGTTCGGCCGCACCTTAAAATTCGGCGTCTACGACAACTACGGCGTGAACGCGGACTTTTTGAAGGACACGCTGCTGTTCCATTCCCGCGCGCTCGAAAAGGAGATCACGCTGAAGGAGTACGCCGACGCGATGCCGGAGGAGCAGAAGAACATCTATTACGCCGCGGGCGACAACCTTGCGCAGGTTATCAAGCTGCCGCAGACCGAGCGCGTGGCCGAAAAGGGCTATGACATCCTCTGCCTCACCGACGACGTGGACGAGTTTGCGCTGCGCGTGATGCGCGAATACAACGAAAAGCCGTTCCTATCCGTGTCCGATCCGTCGCTCGATCTCGCCTCCGAGGACGAGAAGAAGGCCATGGAGGAGAAAAAGACCGAGAGCAAGGATTTGCTCGAACGCATCAAGACCGCGCTCGGCGACAAGGTTACCAAGGTGCAGCTGACCGACCGGCTGAAATCCACGGTCGCGTGCCTGACCGGCGAGGACGGCATGAGCGTCGAGATGTATAAGGTGCTGCGGCAGATGCCGAACGGCGACACCGTCCCGATGACGTTCACGCTCGAGCTGAACCCGGATCATCCGCTGTTCGCCAAGCTCGGCACGCTCGACGACGCGCAGCTCAAGGACTACGCCGAGCTGATCCTTGCGCAGGCGACGCTGATGGCGGGGCTGCCGCTCGACGATCCCGCCGCGTTCTCCGAGGCCGTGTGCAAGCTGATGTAACGACAAAGTTCATACAGAAAAGGAACGGATGCGCTGTCCGTTCCTTTTTGATTGCCTATGTTGTTTTTGCGGCGTGTGCCGGTCACTCGAACGCCGCGGCGACCTCCTTTAGGAGATCGCGGATCGGCAAGTGCTGCGGGCAGATGTTTTCGCATTGGCCGCACTCGATGCAGTCGCTCGGCTTGCCGCCCTTTTCGACGACGCGGCCGAAGCGCCAGCGGATCGACTTTTCCTGTCCGGGGAACTGCGTCAGCTCGTTCTTGCGCTTGAACAGGGCGGGAATGTTGATCGACATCGGGCAGCCCTCCGTGCAGTAGCGGCAGGCGGTGCAGGCGATGAGCCCCTCGCCGCGCAGGATCGAAACGACCTTCTGCACCGCGGCCTGCTCGGTTTCGTTCAGCGGCTTGAAATCGGCCATGAACGAAAGGTTGTCCTCCATCTGCTGCACGTCGTTCATGCCGGACAGCACCATAAAGATGCCCTCAAACCCCGCCGCAAAGCGGATCGCGTAGCTCGCGGGCGAGCCGCCGCCGAGGTCGGTGAGCACCTTTGTCGCCTCGTCGTTCATCAAGGCAAGGCTGCCGCCCTTGACCGGCTCCATCACGATCACCGGCTTGTCGTGCTTGCGGCAGACCTCATACACCCCGCGGGACTGGATCTCCGGGCTGTCGTAATCGAGGTAGTTGAACTGGATTTGGACGGCCTCGATCTCCGGATGCTCGGTCAGGATACGGTCGAGCACCTCCGGCGTGTCGTGGAACGACATGCAAAGATGCCTGATGCGGCCCTCCTTCAAAAAGTCCTTGACCTGCTCATACGCGTTCAGCCGGTTCAGCTTTTTATCCATCTCGTCGTCGTTCGCGTGGAGCAGGTAGAAATCGAAATAGTCCACGCCGCAGGCTTCGAGCTGCTTTTCAAAGAACGGGCGCACGTCCTCCGCGTTCTCGATGGAAAACGCCGAGAGCTTGTTCGCCAGCACATACGCCTCGCGCGGGTAACGCTTCACCAGGCCCTCGCGGATCGCCAGCTCGCTTTTGCCGTCGATGTAGGGATGCGCGGTGTCGAAATAGTTGCACCCCGCCGCCAAAAAGCGATCCACCATCGCGTTGAAATTCTCCTGATCAACCTCGTTGTTCTCCGTCATTTTCAGCCGCATACAGCCGAAGCCGAAATTCTTTTTGACCTCCGGGAAAGCCGCCATATCGTTTCTCCTCCTGTGTTGATAATTATATATTAAAAGAAAACGAACGGTTAGTCAAGTCTATACAAAACGGGGCGGGCTTTGGGCATAATCCCGAAAAATCCCGCCCGGCGGCGATTGACAAGCGGCGGGTTCTTTGGTATCATATAGGAGATAATTTGTATTCGGAGGTTATTACCATGACGCATATCAAGTCGATCAACACCCGTAACCTTTGCGAGAGCGCGAAGAACGGCGGCTGCGGCGAGTGCCAGACTTCCTGCCAGTCCGCCTGCAAGACGAGCTGCGGCATCGCCAACCAGAAGTGCGAAAAGGCGAGCAAATAAGCCGCCGCGGATTTACCGAATCAGCCGCTCCTTTCGGGCGGCCTTCTTTATGTCATCCAAAGGAGGACACAGATGATTCACCAATACAAGCTCGGCGGGTACAACATCGTGCTCGACGTTTGCTCCGGGGCGGTGCATGTCGTGGACGATCTGAGCTACGACGTGATCGCGGCGTTTGAAAGCGGCGACAAGGACGCGGTGCTGTCGAAGGTACAAGCCGCGCACCCGGACGATCCCGCCTATACGCGCGAGGCGCTTTCGGAATGTTACGACGAGGTGGCCGGGCTGAAGGAAGCGGGGCAGCTCTTTTCGCCCGACACGTTCGCGCCGATGGCGGGAACGCTGAAGCGCCGCACAGCGGGCGTCGTCAAGGCGCTGTGCCTGCACGTCGCGCACACCTGCAACCTCAACTGCGCCTACTGCTTCGCTTCGCAGGGCAAGTATCACGGCGAGCGCGCGGTGATGTCGTTCGAGGTCGGCAAGCAGGCGCTGGACTTCCTCGTGGCGCACTCCGGCACGCGGCACAATCTGGAGGTGGACTTTTTCGGCGGCGAGCCGCTGATGAACTTTCAGGTCGTGAAGGACCTCGTTGCCTACGCGCGGACGCTGGAGCCGAAACACAACAAGCATTTCCGCTTCACGCTGACGACCAACGGCGTGCTGATCGACGACGACGTGATCGACTTCTGCAACCGCGAGATGAGCAACGTTGTGTTGAGCCTCGACGGGCGCAAGGAGGTGCACGACCGCTACCGCGTGGACTATGCGGGGCACGGCAGCTGGGAAAAGATCGTGCCGAAGTTTCAAAAGCTCGTCGCCGCGCGCGAGGGCAAAAACTATTACATGCGCGGCACGTTCACGCATCAGAACCCGGACTTTTTGAACGATATCCAAACGATGCTCGACCTCGGCTTTACCGAGCTTTCGATGGAGCCGGTCGTGTGCGCCGAGGACAGCCCGGATCGGCTGACGGACGAGGACTTCCCGATCCTCTGCGAGCAGTATGAAAAGCTGGCCGAGCTGATGATCAAGCGTCGTAAAGAGGGGCGTCCGTTCACGTTCTATCATTACATGATCGACCTTTCGGGCGGGCCGTGCATCTACAAGCGCATATCGGGCTGCGGCTCCGGCACCGAATACATGGCGGTCACGCCGTGGGGCGACCTCTACCCCTGCCACCAGTTTGTCGGGGATGAGCATTTCCGCTTGGGCGATATCTGGAACGGCGTGACGAACACCGACGTGCAGAACGAATTTGCCTGCTGCAACGTCTATGCGCACGAGGAGTGCAAGGACTGCTGGGCGCGGCTCTACTGCTCCGGCGGGTGCGCCGCGAACGCCTACCATGCGACCGGCCGCGTGACCGGCGTGTACCGCTACGGCTGCGAGCTGTTCAAAAAGCGCATGGAGTGCGCGATCATGGCCGCCGTGGACGAGCAGCTTGCAAACGACCCGGAGAACGCCGATGCGTGAGCCGACCCCGACGCCGATCTGCGATTTTGTCCGCGCGTATGCCGCTTCGGACGCGGCGCGGCTGCACATGCCGGGGCACAAGGGCAAAAGCCGCCTCGGCTGCGAGCCGCTTGATATCACCGAGATCGACGGTGCGGACGCGCTGTTTGAGGCAGACGGTATCATTGCCGAGAGCGAACGGTACTCCGCCATGCACTTCGGCTGTCCGACGCTGTACAGCACGGAAGGCTCGTCGCTCTGCATCCGCGCGATGCTGTTCCTTGCGATTTCGCGCAGAACCGGCGCGGGGCGCAAGACCGTCCTTGCCGCGCGGAACGCGCACCGCGTGTTCCTGTCCGCCGCTGCGCTGCTCGATTTCGACCCGGTGTGGCTCGGCAGCGGGTATCTTTCCGTCGAGCTGACGCCGAAGGACGTGGAGGCCGCGCTGCTGCAAAAGCCCGGCGCCGCGGCGGTGTATCTGACCTCGCCGGACTACCTCGGGCATACGCTCGATATTGCGGGGATCGCCAAGGTCTGCCGGGCGTTTGCCGTGCCGCTGCTGGTCGATAACGCGCACGGGGCGTACCTCAAATTTTTGCCTGCGTCGCGGCACCCCATCGACCTTGGGGCCGACATGGTCTGCGATTCGGCGCACAAGACGCTGCCCGCGCTGACCGGAACCGCGTATCTGCATATCGCGCCGGACGATGCCTTCGATTTTGGGAAAGACGCCAAGCGCGCGCTCGCGCTGTTCGGCTCCACAAGCCCGTCGTACCTGCTGCTGCAATCGCTCGACCTTTGCAACCGGCTCCTTGACGACTTTCCCGCAAGGCTCCTGTCGCTGCTGCCGAAGATCGAAACGCTGAAAGCCGCCTTGTCCGCGCACGGCTATGTGCTGCTTGGCGACGAGCCGTGCAAGCTGACGATCGACGCCAAGGCGTTCGGGTACACCGGGGACGCGCTTGCCGCGATCTTGCAAAGCTGCGGGATCATTGCAGAGTTTCACGACCCGGATTACGTTGTTTTGATGCTCTCGCCGGACAATACCGATGCGGATCTAAAGCGCCTTTCGGACGCGCTGCTGCGCCTGCCGCCGCTTTCGCCGCTTGCAAAGCCCGCTTGGAGAGCGGAACCGCCCTTCATGCGCATGACCGTGCGTGAGGCGACGTTTGCCCCGCAGGAAACGGTGCCGGTGGAGAAAGCCGCGGGGCGCGTATTAGCATCGCCGTGCGTCGGCTGTCCGCCCGCCGTGCCGGTCGTGATGTGCGGCGAAGTCATTTCGCCTGCCGCCGTCGAACAATTCCGGTATTACGGGATCGACACGGTCGCGGTCGTGCTGTAATTTTACTTGCCAAAACACGTCCCGGTATGGTAACATATAAGGACAGGTCAAAAAGGAGACATACCCATGAAGAAAATTGGTTTGTATATGCTGCTGACGGTGCTTGCGCTGTCGATGATCGGCTGTGCCTGCGGCCGCCAGAACACGCAGACCGGGCCGGAGAATGCGAACTTCGCGGTCGTGGTCGAGGACGCATGGACGAACGAAGTGCTGCAGTATTTCCAGGCGCACACGGGCTACCTGCCCGCCGTCACCGTGCTGAACGAGGAGACGCTTGCGGCGACTGCCGAGGCGCTGACGGAGGAAAGCCTTCCCGCCGAGCGCGCCGACGTACTGCAAAAGCTGACCCAAGGCGCGACGTGCCTGCTGCTGAAGGACGCGGCGCTGATCGAGGAGTTTAAGGCGCTCGGCTTTACGGTGAACAACGACGCGCTTGCCGCGCTCACCTCCACCTACCGCAGCGAAAACGCGGATCTGCTGGGACTTACGGTCGTGCAGATGCCCGCGGGCGCAGAGATCAACACCGACGCGCTGAAGGCGCTTGTCACATGGCTGACCGGCGCGGAGGCGCAGTACCTTGCCGAGCATCCCGATCTGCTGTCGTAACGCAAAACCGAATCGAAATTGACAAGAAAAGAAACGGCTCGCGTCCGTTTCTTTTTTGTATGTCCTTTTCTGTTTTTGCCGCAGGCGGTTTACAGATCCCCGAACGTGGACGCGATGCACTCGTTCTGCATGGCGATCAGCCGCCGCGTCGAGGTGCGGTCGAGGCGGGACAGGGAATAGGGATTGTCGATGCGGTAGGTATACAGCACGCGGTTGACGAAGCGCACCTCGCGGCAGTATTTGAACACCAGGTAGTTGAACGTCATATCCTCGCCGTAACGCAGCGCCTCGTCAAACTGGAGATCGTTCTCCCGAATGACCGACGCCAGATACAGTCTGCCGGTGCAGCCGCGCATCAGACGGCGATAGCGCCACAGCCGCTTTTTGAGCGCGGCGGGACTGCCGCGAAAGCTCGGGCAGGAGTCGATGCGATACATGCCGATGCGCTGCACCCAGCGTTTCTTGGCCGTCACGCACGCCGCCGCGTTGCCGATGCCGTTCAGCAGCACGGACAGAAATTCCTTGGCGACAAAGTCGTCCGCGTCCACAAAGCAGAAATAATCGCCCCTTGCCTTTTCCATGCCGACGTTGCGGGCATGGGAAACGCCGTGGTTTTCGGTACGGAAGCAGCGGAAGCGCGCATCCTCGGCCGCCCGCGCATGGAGGATGTCCGGGCTGCGGTCGGTCGAACCGTCGTCCACAAGCACGACCTCAAAATCCTCGTACGTTTGCGCCGACAGGGAATTCAGACAGTCGATCAGATACTTTTCCGCGTTGTATACCGGAACGATGATGGAAACGGTCGGGGTCATCACAGCGCCTCCTTGCAGTATCGGTACAAATGATATTTTATATCTTTTCGTTTGCTTTACATATTATAGCATTGCCCGTCCTAAATGTCAAAGCGATCCTATGAATTTCGCAAATTCCCGAAAACCATCGGCAGCCGTCGAAAAAAGCGCCCCGCAAGGCAGCGGAGCGCCGAAAGGGAAACGGTTTGGCATTATCGTTGCGACACCGTGAACAGCGAATAGAAATACCCCTTTTGCGCCATCAGCGCGTCGAACGTGCCCTGCTCCGAAACGCTGCCGTTTTTCAGTGCGAACAGGCCGGTGCAGCGGCGGAGGATATTTTCGTCGAGGTCGTGCGTGACGATCACGCGGGTGTAGCCGTCGAGCTTCAAAATCGCGTCGAGCACGCCATAGGAGGTTTCGGCGTCGAGCGAGGCCGTCGCCTCGTCCACCAGCAGCACAGGCGTCTTGCGCAGCAGCGCGCGGGCGATCGAGATGCGCTGCCGTTCGCCGCCGGACAGCCCGGTGCCGTTTTCGCCGCAGAGGTAATCCGCACCCTTCTCCTCGATCAGCTTGCCGAGACCGGACAGGCGCACCGCGCGGTCGATTTCCTCCTCCGGGAATGCGGAGAACATCGTGATATTGTCGCGGATCGTGCTGTTGAACACGAACACGTTCTGCTGAATGATGGACACCAGATCATAGAGCGAGCCGGGCGAGACGGTTTTCAGCTCCCGGTCGTCGTAGCGGATCTCGCCCTTATAGTCGTGCGAGGACGCCATCAGCAGGTTCAGAATCGTCGATTTGCCGCTGCCGGAGGCGCCGACGAGCGCATAGCAGCCGCCGGCCTTCAATTCCATATCCACGTCGCGCAGAACCGGCTTGTCCGCTTCATACGCAAACGAAAGGTCCTTCACCGCAATGCCCTGCGTCAGCTGCGGCGTGATCGGCTCGCCCTCGTCGGGAATGTTGCGCGCGAGCGCGGCGGCGAGCTTGTCGATCAGGCCGAACGACGATTTCGTTCCGGCATAGAAGCTCGGCAGCACCTGGATCGGGGCAAGCACGTAGTTCAGCAGCTGCACGAACACCAGCGCCGTACCGGCGGTGATGCCCTTTCCCGCGAGCGCGAGGGCGGCGGCGACGAAGAACACGCCGAACTGCAAAATGCCGCCCGCCATATTGGAAGCGTAGTTCACAAGCACGTTGATCTTGATGCGGCGGCTTGTGGCGGCGGCGACGCCGTCGTTGCTCTCCCCGTGCATGCTTGCGATGTTCCGCTCCGCCTTGAAGCTCTTGATCACCGCAAAGCCGGTCAGCGCGTCCTTGAGCCTGCCGGTGTAGCTTTCCTTTTGATCGGAAACGGCCGTTTCCGCCTTGGCCGCCTTATCGCCGAGCAGGATGGAAACGAGGATCGGCAGCAGCGAAAAGCCGATGGCGACGAGCGTCAGCAGCGGGCTGTACCAGAGCATCAGGCCGAGCGCGCCGATAAACGTGACGATGACCTGGATCACGTCCTGCAGCGGCACGATAAAGCTGCTTTCGATCGTGTTCACATCGTTGGACAGCGCGGACAGATACAGCGACGTATTCTCCCCGGCAAAGGCCTGCACGCCCTTTTCCAGAATCCGGTCGAACACGTAGGCGCGGTACTGCCGGATCGCCTTGGCGCGGAACCCGGACAGATAGAAATAGTCCAGCACGCCGGCGATCACGAACAGCAGCAGGCCGCCCGCCGCGATCAGCAGCAGCGTGCCGATGCCGTAGGGACAGTCGCCGGAGATCAGATCGGCGCCCTCCTTGATCAGCCATGAAATGACGAGATTGCCCGCCGCCCCCAGCAGCGCCGCAAACACGGTCATCGCCAGATACAGCTTGTTGTTCCGAAACAGCTCCTTCACAAACGGCCGCCGCAGCGCCCGAAGCTCTTTTTTATTCATGTCCGTCTCCCCTGTCTGTGCTTTTATATACTTTGCAGTATAGCCGTAAACGTGCAAAAGCGCAAGCGACTGTCGGTAAAATGATAAAAAAGGCGCACAACCATAGGTTGCGGCCCGCAACGGCCCGGTTGCGCCGCACAACGGCCCGGTTGCGAGCTTCCGTAAAAGCGCCGTCAAGCGTACTTGGTCAAAAATCCGGCCTCGATGGTACAAACGGGGGCTTTTCTTTGCCGCAGGTTTCTGCTATAATAAAAACTGTGTAAATTGTGTCCCCTCGCCACAAAGAACCGGAGGTACGTATGCATTATCAACTGAATACCACGAACTATGCCGACTTTGCCGTTTTCGAGCAGAACAAGCTGCCCGGACGCAGCTACTTCATCCCCTACCCCGCCCGCGCGCAGGCCGACGCCGTATCGCTCAAGGAGAAGCGGTATCGCTCCGAAAAGGTCGTCTGCCTGAACGGCGAATGGGACTTCAAGTTTTATCAAAAGCCCGCCGAGCTGCCCACGTCGTTCGACACCGCCAAAATCGCGTTTGACAAGCTCGACGTACCGTCGTGCTGGCAGTTCCGCGGCTATGCGAACCCGTTCTATGTCAACATCCGCTACCAGTTCCCGTTCAAGCCGCCCGTGATCCCGACGACCGAGCCGGTCGGCACCGTGTTTACGTGGATGGGCTGCGACCAGGCGATCTCCCCGCGCTGGAAAAAGCCAGACGGGGAATACAACTTTGTCGGCGTCTACCGCAGAACGATCACGGCGGAGCACCCCGAAAAGAACCATATCATCTCGTTCCTCGGCGTCGCAAGCTGCCTCGACCTGTATCTGAACGGCGCGTACATCGGCTATTCCGAGGGCGCGCACAACACCGCGGAATTTGACCTTTCCGGCAAGCTGCACAAGGGCGAAAACGAGCTTCTCGCGGTCGTGCATCGCTGGTGCAACGGCACATACCTCGAGGATCAGGATATGTTCCGCAACAACGGCATTTTCCGCGACGTGCTGCTGCGGATTTCGGAGCCCACCGACCTATGGGACATCGACGCGCGCACCGAAAAGACGGGCGACACGTATTCGCTCAAGCTGACGGCCACGACGTTTGCCGATACCGACGTGACGTTCACGTTCGGGGACAAGTCCGTCACCGTCCCCACCAAGGACAAGGTCGCGTCCCATACCTTTGAGAACCTTGCCGTTTCGGAATGGAGTGCCGAAAGCCCGACGCTGTATGATGTCTACATCGAAACGCCCTCCGGCTGCGTCAAGGAGCGCATCGGCTTCAAGACCGTCGAGATCAAGGGCGACGTATTCTTAGTGAACGGCAAAAAGATCAAGTTCAAGGGCGTCAATCACCACGACACGAGCTGCACGAACGGCTACACGATGACGCCGGACGAGATCGAGCGCGACGTGAAGGTCTGCAAGGACTTCAATATCGACACGATCCGCACCTCCCACTACCCGCCCGATCCGCTGCTTCTGGAGCTGGCGGACGAATACGGCGTGTACATCGTCGATGAAAACGACCTCGAAACGCACGGCACGTTTACGGCGAAGTTCCCGCCGACGTACAACACGATCTCGCACGACCCGAAGTGGCTGCCGCGCTATATGGACCGCATCCGGCGGCTCTATCAGCGCGACAAGGTGCGCTCGAATACGTCGATCGTGCTGTGGTCGCTCGGCAACGAAGCGGGCGGCTACCACAACACCGACGCGATGGCGGACTATCTGCATGCCCATTCGTCGATCCCGGTGCATTATGAGAGCGCCGTGCATTGCAAGCGCGTCGCCTACGACGTCGGCAGCGACATGTACCCACCCGTCAGCAAGCTCCGCGAGATCGGCGAGCATCGCTGCAAGCAGAAGGAGCTGAACGACCGGCCGTACTTCCTCTGCGAATACGCGCACGCGATGGGCGTCGGCCCCGGCAATACGGAAGCGTACTGGGAGCAGATTTACAAGTACGACAACCTGATGGGCGGCTGCGTCTGGGAGATGGTCGATCATGCGATCCTGCACGACGACGGCTCCTACACCTACGGCGGCGACCACGGCGAGTGGGAGCACGACAAGAACTTCTGCGTGGACGGCATGTTCTATCCCGACCGCACCCCGTCCGTCGGCGCGAAGATCATCCGCTTCATCTACCGCCCGATCCGCGTATCCGTCAAGAGCGAGGGCGTTTTGACCGTGTTCAATACGACCGCGTTCTCCAGCGGCAAACGCTACAAGCTGACCCTTGCGTGGAACGACGGCACGACCCAGACGTTCGCGCCCGACGTCTTGCCGCTTTCCAAAAGGGACTTTGCGATCCCGTTCGGCAAGGACGTGAACGGCAATCGCTCCGTGCTCGTCACGACCGTCGATACCGCGACCGGCAAGACGGTTGCCGAGGAACAGCTTGTCCTGTCCGTGTCCGTCCCCGCCGTCCAAGCGGCCAAGCCGCTGCCGGAGGGCTTTAAGGTCGAAAACGGCAAGGTGCAGTTTACGCTCCCGAACGGCAAGGTTCTCACCTCCGCGCCGGAGGGGACGCTGCTCTACCGCGCCGCGACCGACAACGACACGAACATGTTCTTTGCGAACACGATGCAGCCCTTTGCCGCGCAGACCGAGACCGTGCTTTCGACCGAAGTGATCCAAAACGGCGTGAAGGTCGTTTCCGAGGTCAAGAACAAAAAGCAGACGTTCACGGTCACGGACACCTACGAGGGCACGGACGACGGCGTTCTTGTGACCAGCACGCTGCATTGCGCCAAGGGCAAGGGCATTGTCCCGCGCTTCGGCAAGTCGTTCCGGCTCGACGAGAGCTTTGACGATGTGCGCTACACCGGCCGCAAGGGTGAAACCTACTGCGACATGCGCGACCAGTTCCCCATCGGGGACGTATGCTGCAAGGTCACGGACATGACCGAGCCGAACATCAAGCCGCAGGAAAGCGGCAACCGCATGGACTGCACGACCGCGTCGTTCACCGACGGCAGCGCGACGGTCACGTTTGATGCGGTGGACAAGCCGTTCGAGCTCGGCGTGAAGCCGTATTCCGACCGCGAGCTGTTCCAAATGAAGCACCGCTCGGACGAAAAGCGCACCGGCACCTACGTGACCGTGCAGGCGTTCCAGCAGGGCATCGGCACAGGCGCGTGCGGCCCCGCAATCATGCCGGAATTCCAGTTCCCTGCGGATAAGGATTACACGCTGCGGTTTGTGATCCGCACCAAGTAACGATCCAAAATAGACAGGCGCTCCCGTTCAAAAAAGCGGGAGCGCCCTTTTCATTTGCTCTATCTGATTCCCTTTATCACCGTGCCCGCGCACGCGCCGGTGCGGACGCCGTTTTCGATGGCCGGAACGCCGTTCACAAGCACCGTTTCCATGCCGGAAGCGGGCCGGGTCGGTTCGGCGTAGGTGGCATTGACGCGCACGGCGGCGGGGTCGAACACAAGGATATCCGCGTCCGCGCCGACGGCGATCCGCCCCTTTTGCGAAAGGTGATAACGGTCAGCGGGCAGGCGCGTCATTTTGCGGATCGCTTCGGTCAGCGACAGCGATTTGCGCCGGTTCACGTAGGTTTCGAGCACGTTGGTAAACGCGCCGCAGAGGCGCGGGTGCAGCCGCCCGCCGGTCGGGAACGTTGCGTCGGAAATCACGTAGGACAGCGGGCTTTGCAGGATCGCGGCGATATCGTCCTCGCAGGTGATCCGGTCAATCATCGTGACCTCACATTCGTTCCGCATCAGCAGGTCGAGCGCAAACGACGCCGGATCGCCGTCCCCGCACGCCTCGGCCATCGACTGCCCGACATATCGCGCGTCCTCCGGAAGGCGCACGGACGAAACAAGAATGTTTTCCCACCCGACAAGGTAGGCGTAGTTATCAAAGTCGCGGCCGTTTTCGAGCCGGTCGAGCAGCGTTTTCCGCTGTGCGGGATCGCCGAGCCGCGCGGCAATCGCCTTCGGCCCGCCCTGCAAATATTCCGGCGGCAGAATGTGCATCAGCTGCGTGCTGCCCGCCGTGTAGGCATATACGTCGCAGAGCACGTCCACCCCGTCCTCCCGCGCACGGGCGAGCCTTTCGAGCGCGTCCTGCGCCGTATGGCGCCAGTTTCGCTTGCCGGTCGCCTTGAGGTGACTGATCTGCAGCGGCACGCGCAGCGCCCTTGCCACGGTCACCATTTCGTCGATGGACGGCAACAGGTGCATGGCCTCCCCGCGCAGATGCACGGACAGCACCGTGTCGCTGTGCGCGATCGGCTGCAGCGCCCGGATCAGCTCGTCGGTCGTGTAAAAGCACTCCGGCGCATACCCAAGCCCGAGCGATACGCCCGCCGCGCCCTCGGCCAGCGTCTTTTCCAAAAGTGCATGGATCGCGGCAAAGTCGCCGTCGTCCAGGCTTGTTTTCGTGAACCCCGCGACGGCGGCGCGGATCGTCCCGCCGCCCGCAAGCATCAGCGCGTGCACCGGCAGCGGGTGCGCCGAAAGCGCGGCAAAGTAATCGGACAGCGACGCCGTCGGGATGCCGCCGGTATCGCCGGTCACGGGACGCAGATACGAAGCGATGGCGGCAGGGTCCCCGCCCGCCTGCGGCGCAATCGACAGACCGCAGTTGCCGTTGCCGACCGTCGTGATCCCCTGAAACAGATCGCCGTCGCCGTAATCCGAGCGAACAATCGCGGCGTCCGCATGGCGGTGCAGATCCAAGAAGCCGGGACAGACGAGCCTGCCGCCCGCGTCGATCACCCGGCGCGAAGGCGCATCCGCAAGGTTCCCGACGGCGGCGATTTTCCCGTTCCGCACGCCCACATCGGCGCGCGCCGCACCGCGGCCGCCGCCGTCGTCCACCCATCCGTTTTGCACGCAGATATCCAGCATCGCTTTGTCCTCCTGCCCTCCATTATAGTGAAACGCGGCGCAAAAGTCCATAGACTTTCCCGCCCGAATCGGTTACAATAGAGCCATCAACCGACAGGAGGCATCACCATGACGCGGGCAGAAAAATTGGCATCGGAATACCTTCCGATCATCATGCGCGACCAAAGCGAGCCGTTCCCGATCCGCTGCATCGGCTATACGGTGTTTACGGCGCCGGCACGCTCCCAAAGCTACCGGGGCATGATCCACGATCCGGCGGACTTCGGCGCGGAGGCGATCATCGAATACGCCGTCTATTATGACTATGACATCCAGCACCTATATGATCTGGAGCACATCTGGGTCGCGGCGGGCGACGGCAGGGTCAAGGCGTGCTGGGGCAGCTTCCACGGGATGCGGCTGCGTGTCGATCGACTCGAAGCGTTCCGTGCGGACGGCCCGCACGCGGTGCTGTATGCCGAGCCGGGCAAGCACGCGTTTCTGCCCGATCCGAAGCTGTTTACGCTGCACGACCAGTACCCGCTCTGCTGCAATGCGCTGTGCGGCGGCGGCCTGTTGATCCCGCCGTTTTTGACCGGCATCCTGCACACCGACGCGGCGCAGGACGAGCGCATCCGTCGCTATATGCGGGAACGCTTTTCGTTCACCCCGGCAGAGGAATATGCGCCCGAAGCCCTTGACGCCTCCATTTTGGCGCCGTGGGAAACGCTGCTCGATCGGATCCCGGTCTATGTGGAAACGCAGCTGCGGCAAATCGTAACGGACTGACGCCGTAGAAAACATCATCCCGGAGGAATCTCCGGGGTGACGCTGTTTTTAGGAAATCGTGTTTATACCGCAGGCAGCGGGTGGATATCGTAGGTTTCGTAGTAGATCGCAAACGCCGCTTCCGTGTTGCCGGACAGCTCGATCAGCGCGCCCGCGCGGAACATATCGGACAGCGAGCCGCTCGGCGCGTTCCATGCGGCGTTGGACACGACCGTGTAGGCCGGGGCCTCCGGGTCCTCGGCGCGCAGGATCGCTTCTGCGGTGAACAGCAGCACGCCGGTCGAGATGTGGTACTGGCTCGAAACGATGGCAAGCTGCTTGACCTGCGGATAGTCCTTGGACAAAATATCGAGCGTGTAGATCGCGTTCTGCGCGGTCGTGACCGAACGATCCTCGACGATCACGCGCTCCTTGGCAACGCCGTTTTCGATCAGCCATTTGGCCATCTCCCCGGCCTCGGTGACAGAGGGGTTCTCCGCCGCGGTGCCGCCGCCCGTGCAGACGATATAGGCGTTCGGGTACTTTTGCGCGCTTTGCAGCACCACGCCGAGCCGCGAAAGCAGCTCTTCGCGCATGGTGCCGTCCGGGTTCAGCTGAAAGCCGAGCGCCACGATGCAAAGCTCGTCGGTATCGGCAAGGCCGTCCGGCAATACGTCCTCATAGACGGTCAGGTTCGTGTTGACGTCCTTCCATACCGCCATGATCTTCTGCCAGCGCGCCGCCGCGTCCGCATCCGTTTCGGCAAGCCGGGTTTCGAGCGCCGCGATCTGCGCCGCCGCCTCGTCGCCGTAGCTGCCGTAATCGACGACCATTTCTTCGATCAGCTTCTGCGTCTCGGTTGCCTTGACCGCCGTCTCGGCGGGCTGTTCGGTCGGCTGCTCTGTGGGCTGTTCCGCTTCCGGCTGTTCGGCAGGCTGCTCGGCCGGTTGCTCGGCCGGTTGCTCGGCGGGCTGCGCGGCATCCTGCGCGGCGACGGAATCGCTGTTGATCGGGAACGTGAAGTACGTGTTCGGGAACGGCTCATCGGCAAGCGTAAAATGCCACCATTCCTCGGGCAGCGGCTTAAAGCCGTGCTTGAGCATGACCTCGCGGAGGATCATGCGGTTGGCGTACTGCTCGGTCGTGATGCCGGTGTAGTCCGGGTGGGAAAGCTCGCCGAAGTAATCGAACGTGCCGCCCATATCGACTTCCTTTTCGAGCGTCATATCGAACAGCGTCAGATCGACCGTGCTGCCGCGGCTGTGGCCGGAATGCTCGGCAATATAACCCTGCGGGAACAGCACGTCCTTGTCAAGCTCCGGATAGAAGAATTCCTTCATCCGCGTATCGTCGGGATCGAGCGCCCAGTTCATAAAGTGCGTGACCGCCATCTGCGGGCGATACGCGTCGAAAATCTTCAGCCGGTAGCCCATCGTGAGCAGCTCGTCGCTGACCTCCTTGAGCGCGGCGGCGGCCTCCTTGGTGAGGAACGCCAGCGGCTCCTCATAGCCGTCGATCCGGTCGCCGACGAAGTTGTAGGTGGAATAATAGCGGATCTCCAAAATCGCGTCCGGCACGGCCTCCGAAAGCAGGACAAAGTCCGAGCTGTCGTCCGAAAGCACGATGGGCTCCGGCTCGTGCGCGGCCTTCCAGTCGGCCAGCGCGGTTTCGAGCGCCTCGTTCGGGGTCGTTTCGCGCTTGGTCACGCCGTCGCCGTAGATCGTGGTCCAATCGTTCTTCATCGAGATCGGGACCCAGTCGAACTCGTCGCACAGCGCAAACATCTTGTCCGCCTTGGCTTCATTGCCGTTCTCGCGCTCGAGGTCGTCGCAGCAGAGCATGAAGGCCAGGCTGCGGTAGGGGTTGCCGCTTGTGGCATACTCGGCCATGCTGCTGTCGCCGGTGCTGTTGCCGAACGACAGAACCGGCTGTACGCCGATCTCCTGCGCAATCACCGCGACCTTGTTCATTTTCAGATTCTTGATGAGAAAATCGCCGCCGAGGATCAGCTCGTCATCGTCGTCGAACACGTAGGTGAGGCCGTCCTCGCCGTTCTGGTCCCTCGTCACAATCGTTTCATCCGAGCCGATGATCTGCCCCATCGGCAGGCCGAGCGGGGAATTGTCCGCAATGCCGCGCACGATCAGACGATCCGTGCCGCTGACGACGTAAACGGTGAAGTCGTTCGCCTTGAGGTATTCCACGACCTCCAGCATCGGCTTATACCAGCCCTCGCCGCGCAGCATCCCGTCGTAGCTCGGCATCGGGAGCTGCTTGAAGTCCTGAATATAGGCGTTGAACTCGTCGAGCGTCATGCCCGCAAACGCGGACGCGATGCACTTGCCGTGATCGACCTCGAGGCCCTTGAAGGAGGCGCCGGTGAGGTTCTGCTCGACGATCTTCATCGCGGTTTCGCGCTCAAAGTCGCTCGCCTTGTCGATGTAATCCGGATCCTCCAATACGCGATGCACCAGCAGCGTATAGTCAAAGTAGTTCGGATCGGTCTCGCAGAACAGCGTGCCGTCTAAATCGAACACCGCGATGCGGCGCTCCGTCGGGATATAGTCGCTGCCGTTCTCGTCCGTGATCGCCTCCATGTACGCGATCAGCTCGTTCTTGGCGCGGGCGTCCGCGGTCCAAAGCGAAAGCATTTCCTCGCCCGAAAGCGTCTTTTCGGGCAGCGCCGGGGCGGGCTCCTGCGCGGCAGGCAGCGGTGCGGCAGTTGCGGCGGGGATCGCGGCGGAATTGGTCTTTTGCTCGGCGGCCTTCAGCGTAGCGGTCGCACAGCGGAGGCCGAGCGTCAGCGCCGCGGCGATGCACACGACGACAAGCAGGCAGATCGCAACGATTGCGATCACGCGCCACCTGCGAAGCGATTTTCCGGCAGAGGTTTCGTTTTCCATAAGCATCCTTTCCGAAGGCGCCACGTGCTGCGCCTTCCTGCATGTTCAAGGGGATGGCCACAAGATATGGCCGTGCTCCGTACTTATCGATACTATATCACAGATTCGGCCCGGTTGCAACCACTCCGCCGCCATAAGTGCGCGGCCCGGAGAAATTTTATCGTTTTCCCTTGCGTGCCGGGCGGCAAAATGCTATTGTATAAGGGAACGGACAGCGAAAGGAGCGCGGCATGGAACGGCAAAAGCAATATATCGCCATCGACCTGAAATCGTTTTACGCGTCGGTCGAGTGCCGGGAACGCGGGCTCGACCCGCTTTCGACGTGCCTTGTCGTGGCCGATCCGGAGCGCACCGAAAAAACGATCTGTCTCGCGGTGACGCCCGCCCTGAAGCGATACGGCGTGCCGGGCAGGGCGCGGCTGTTTGAGGTCGTGCAGCGCGTGCGGGAGGTGAACCGCGAGCGGCAAAGGAAAGCCCCCGGCGGCCGGTTCACGGGCAAAAGCTGCGATATCGGAGAGCTCGACCGCGACCCCGGACTGGCGCTGGATTACCTTGTCGCGCCGCCGCAGATGGCGCACTACATGCAGCGCAGCACCGCGATCGTGGATATCTACTTAAAATACGTTTCGTTCGACGACGTGCATGTGTATTCGGTCGATGAAATCTTTGCCGACGTGACCGGCTATCTGACAACGTATCGGCTCACCGCGCACGAGCTTGCCAAAACGATGATCCGCGACGTTTTGCAGCAGACCGGCATCACCGCGACGGCGGGCATCGGCACGAACCTGTACCTTTGCAAGATCGCCATGGACATTATGGCAAAGCGGATGCCCGCGGACGCGGACGGCGTGCGGATCGCGGAGCTTGACGAGATGCGCTACCGGCGCGAGCTGTGGAGCCACCGGCCGCTGACGGATTTTTGGCGCGTCGGGCGCGGACTGGCGCGCAAGCTGGAGGCGAACCATCTTTACACGATGGGCGATATCGCACGCTGCTCGGTACAGAACGAGGAGCTGCTTTACCGGCTGTTCGGCGTCAATGCGGAATACCTGATCGACCACGCGTGGGGCTGGGAGCCGGTCGAGATCAAGCATATCAAGGCGTATAAACCCGAAAACAACAGCCTCAGCGTCGGGCAGGTCCTGCAGGGCGCAACGCCGAACGGCACCGCGCGGATCATCGTGCAGGAAATGACAAGCGGGCTTTCGCTCGACCTTGTTGAAAAGCGGCTTGTCTGCGATCAGATCGTGCTGACGGTGGGGTACGATATCGAGAACGTGACCGAAAGCTATACCGGCGAGATCGAGGTGGATCGCTACGGACGGCGCGTGCCCAAGATGGCGCACGGCTCGGAGAACATCGGCCGGCAGACCGCTTCCACCAAGCTGATGCTCGACGCGGTGCTGCGGCTGTTCGACCGGATCACGGACAAGCGGCTGACCGTGCGGCGCATGTACGTCGTGGCAAACCATGTGATCCCGGAGCGGGAAAAGACGGACGCGCCCAAGGCCGAGCAGCTTGACCTGTTTTCGTTTGAGGAAACCGTGCAGCAGCACGCCGAGCAGGAAAAGCAGCTCGAAAAGGAACGCAAGCTGCAGGAGGCCATGATCCGAATTAAAAACAAATACGGCAAAAACGCGATCCTTGCCGGAACGAGCTATCAGGAAGGCGCGACCGGGCGCGAGCGGAACAAGCAGATCGGAGGGCACAAGGCATGACGGACGATTACAGCGATATCATCAACCTGCCGCATCACGTGTCCAAGGTGCATCCGCCGCAGCCGATGGAGAAGCGCGCGGCGCAGTTTTCGCCGTTTGCCGCGTTGACCGGCTATGACGACGCGGTGGAGGAAACCGCGCGGTACACGGACAGCAAGCAGGAATTAGAGGACGAGGACAAGGCGAAGATCAACGCGGCGCTGAACGCTTTGCAGGGCCGGATCAGGGAGCAGCCGGCGGTTTTGCTCGAATACTTCGTTCCCGATCTCAAAAAGCGGGGCGGCCGGTATATTTCGACCGAGGCCGCCGTTAAAAAGCTCGATCCGGTGCACCGCATACTGACGCTTTCGGACGGAAAGCGCATCCCGTTCGACGACCTGTTTGCGCTCGAACCGCTGGCGCCGGAGGACGAGCCGTTCGGTGCGCTGTGAACGACACGGAGGAAACCGTTTCCCATGCAAAGAGATATTCTTTTGTTCGACCTCGACGGCACGCTGACCGAATCCGGGGAGGGCATCCTTAAATCGGTGCAGTATGCGCTGTCCGCGCTCGGCATTGCGGCGCCGGACACGGAAAAGCTGCGCGTCTTTATCGGCCCGCCGCTGCTCGATTCGTTTATGCGGTATTACGGCATGTCAAAGGAGACGGCGACGCAGGCCGTGGCGCTCTACCGGGAGCGTTTCCGCGCGGTCGGCATGTTTGAAAACAAGCTGTATCCGGGCGTTGCGGACATGCTGCAAACGCTTCGGGCGGCGGGCTGCACGCTGGCGGTCGCGTCGTCCAAGCCGGAGCCGTTCGTGCGCACGATCCTGTCGCACTTCGGTATTCTCGACATGTTCCGCGAGGTCGTCGGGAGCACGTTGGACGAAAAGCGCACCGCCAAGGCCGACGTGATCGAGGAAGCCCTGCGGCGGCTCCAAGCAAGCGAGCAGCGCGAACGCGTCGTGCTGGTCGGGGACACCTTGCACGATGTACTCGGCGCGAAGCAGGCCGGCGTTGCGTGCGCGGCGGTGCTGTACGGCTACGGCACGCGGGAGGAGCTGACCGAGGCGGGCGCGACATGCCTTGCCGAAACGGTCGAGGACCTGACGGCGCTGCTGCTGCAGGGAGAAACCGCATGAAGCCTGCCATTATGTTTCAACCCATCACCCCGGCGGAGGACGCCGTGATGGCCGACATCATCCGTCAAACCCTTCGCGCCTACCGGCTCGATCTTCCCGGCACGGCGTATTTTGATGCGTCGCTGGACGGGCTCAGCGCGTGCTATGCCGCGCCGAACAGCGGCTACTGGGTGCTGCATGTAGACGGCAGACCGGTCGGCGGGGGCGGCTTTGCCGCATTTAGCGGCTTTCCGGACTGCTGCGAGCTGCAAAAGCTGTATCTGACGGAAGCAGCGCGGGGGCTTGGCTTTGGCGCGGCGCTGCTGGCCTATATCGAAGCGCAGGCCAAGGCGTGCGGGTATAAGCGCATCTATCTGGAAACCCATTCCGCCCTGCGGGAGGCGCTGCGGCTGTACAAACGCGCGGGCTATCGGGAGATCGCGCGGCCTGCATCGGTCGTGCATACGACAATGGACACATTTTTCAGCAAGGAACTGACATAAAAACGGAGGGAAACCATGAAAATCGCAGTCACTTATGAAAACGGGAATATCTATCAGCACTTCGGACACACCGAAACGTTCAAGGTCTACACGGTCGAGGACGGGAAGATCGTTTCGTCCGAAATCGTCGGCGCGAACGGCGCGGGACACGGCGCTTTGGCGGCGCTGCTGGCGGGCGAGGGCATCGACGTGCTGATCTGCGGCGGCATCGGCGGCGGCGCGCAGGCGGCGCTTGCGGAGCACGACATTGAGCTTTGCGCGGGCGCAGAGGGCGACGCGGACGAGGCCGTGGCCGCATACCTGAGGGGCGAGCTTATCAACACCGGCGCGAACTGTCATCACCACGACGGTGAGCACCATTGCGGCGAGCACGGCTGCGGCGAACACGGCTGTCACGATGCGCCGGCGGGTCAAAACGTCGGCAAAA
>CAMHJE010000010.1:0-30337 GCA_946185305.1 uncultured Clostridia bacterium
CAGAGCTCGTCCGCGACGGACATGATGGTGATCGGGTTCGTCAACTCCGGCTTGCTCACGCTGGCGCAGGCCATCGGCGTGATCATGGGCGCGAATATCGGTACGACCGTGACCGCACAGATCACGGCGTTCAATCTGACGGCGCTTGCGCCGCTGCTGATCTTTGTCGGCGCGGTGATGTATCTGTTTTTGAAAAAGCCCTTGCCGCGGCACATCGGCGGCATCCTGCTCGGCTTCGGCATGCTGTTTGTCGGCATCGGGCTGATCAAGACCGCGATTGCGCCGCTGTCGCAAAGCGAAGGGTTTGTCCGGGTGCTGTCCGCGCTCTCGAACCCGGTGCTGGCGATCCTCTTTGGTATTCTCTTTACGGCGCTGCTGCAAAGCTCGTCGAGCTCGGTCGTCATCTTTCAGGCGTTCGCGGTCGAGGGGCTGCTCACGTATCAGCAATGCGTTTACCTTGTGATCGGCGCGGCCATCGGCTCGGTTACGCCGAACCTTTTGGCGTCGCTGACGACCGACCGCAACGGCAAGCGCACGGCGCTGCTGAATCTGTATTTCAACCTGTTCCGCGCGGCGCTGCTGCTGCTCGTCACCGGTATTTTCCCGGTCGTGCTGGACTGGATCAAGCTGCTTTCGCCCGACGATATCGCGCGTCAGGTGGCGAACACGCATACGATCTTCGCGATCTTTGCGGTGCTGGTGATGCTGCCGTTCTCGAACCTCATTATTAAGCTGACCTACGCGACGCTGCCGCTGCTGCCCGAGGAGCAGCGGGCGAAGGAGGACAGGCGTTTGGTCTATCTGGCCGGTACCGAAAAGATGGTTCCGGCGGTTGCGATCCATCAGGCCAAGCTGGAGGTCAACCGCATGGGCAAGATCGCGCGCGACAACCTTGCGGCGGCCATCGCGTACTTCTTCAATCCGCAAAAGGACGAGGATTTCCAAGCCGTCGAGGACACGGAGCAGACCGTGGACTGGCTCGACCACGCGATCTCGGACAAGCTCGTTCTGCTGCGCAGCCTGCAGCTGCCGGAAAAGGATGTGTTCCTGCTCTCGCGCTTGGTGCGCGTGACCTCGAACTATGAGCGCATCAGCGACCATGCGGAGAACATTATCGAGTTTGCGGCGCGCCTGAAGGCGAACAAATCGGTCATGTCCGAGGCGGCAATGGGCGAGCTGAAGCAGATGTCCGAAGCGGTGATGGCGTGTCTCGACGAGTCAATGCACATTTTTGAGAACGAGGATTTCAAGACGCTGCAAAAGGCCGAGGATATCGAGCAGCAGGTAGACGATATGCAGGATGCGTTCATCCAGAACCACATCGACCGGCTCATGGAAAGCGGCTGCGACCCGCTGGCGGGCGTTATCTTCACGGATATGTGCACCGACCTCGAACGCTGCTCGGACCAGGCGCTGAACATCGCGCACGCGCTGAAAAAGCACGAGGAAAATTGAAGAGATTCCTGACACACCTTTTCTTCCGCGAGGACGAAAAGGTATCCAAAAGAAGGCGGAGATTTTCAAGGGAAAATCCCGGCTTCTTTTTTTGATGGCACGTTTCTGCTTTCTTTCTCAACAGAGGATTAGGCAAAGGGCTTTTCAAGCTTTTCTGCCTGAATTCTTTGTCGTTTTTCAAAAGAGCACTGTATCTATAACTGTTTGTGAGATGTTCGGTTAGTTCTTCTCTATTCTCGATGATTTAACATAGGTCTGTTAAGAGAAAGGTTCTAAATGGCTTTATATGGTGTTCTTTTCCGTTAAGCGAAATCTCGATCCGGCGAATGATGTTGCAGTTTATTCCTTGTAGAGAAAGAAAGACACCGGATATATGCGCGCATCTTCGGTATTCTGAAATACAAAAAGGAAAATGCGGAGAATTTACACTCCGCGTTGCGCTTTGGTTATACCAGACTTGTCGTTTTCAGAATGAGATTCGAGCCCGCGCCGATGCCGAGGGCGAAGAGTGTGCCGCCGGCGAGACACATGCCGACATGCAGGATGCCGGAGGCAAGCGGCGTCATCATCGGCACCATCATAAAGAGCAGCATGCCTGCAAAGAGGGAGAGCAGGATCGAAAGCCAACTGCGGCCTTTCCCGATGGTGCACATCAAAAGAGCGAGCGCCGTGAACACGAGCGAGAGGAAGGTTTTGGCAAGCATACAGCAGGTGAGTCCGAATACGCCCGCCGTGCCGAGGTCGAAGGAAAGTCCCGCGACTGCGCCGCCGAACACACCGCCGAGGAAGAACGCGAGCAAGAACAGCGTACCGGCAAGGAAGCCTATGACCGTTTTCGACGCAACATAATCGGTCTTGCGGGCACGAACGGTGAACAGGTTCTTTGCGTAACCGCTGCGGAAATCCTCCGCTGTGAACAGGCAAAGGAACACGGCAAGCAGGAAGTAGACAAGCCCGCTGTTCATCATCATGGTCATATCCATGTCTGCGCCGGCTGCCGCGCCGCCCATCGCCGCACCCATCGCGTCCGCCATGCCTGCGCCGTCAGAAGCGATGATCTGCCAGGTGTTCGTAAACGCCATACCGCCATCGCCGCCGAACATCGTGGTCATCACGAGCACAAGGATCGGAACCGCGAACGCGATGCCGAGACAGACCCAGAACAGCGGTGTACCGAACATCCGTCCGGCGTCCACCGCGAACATGCTGCCGAATCGCTGCGAAAAGCCGCGCGCCGGGAACGAATTTCGCTTTGTTCTTTCCATGGGTCATGCCTCCTTCTTTTGCATCAGGTCGATGTAGTATTCTTCCAGTCCGATTTTGGCGGACTTGAGTTCGGAAACGATCACGCCGTTTTGATAGAGATACGCGGATACGGCTTCCGGTTTTACGGCGTCATAGATGCGGAAGGATCCGTCCTCGCCGCTCTGTACGCGCTCGAATTTAGCCGAGAGCAGCCGCTTCGTCTTTGCCGGCTCGCCGGTTTGCAAGGCAAGATAGGTACGGCAGTCCGCGTCCAGCTCCTCCGCGGTCATTTCCCGGATCATGCGTCCCTTGCGAATGATCCCGTAATGCGTGGCGATCTTTTCAAGCTCGCCGAGGATGTGCGACGAGATCAGCACCGTGCAGCCGTAGTTTTGCGTAATGTCCGTCAGTACCTCGCGCATGATGCGCATACCGTCGGCGTCGAGTCCGTTGATCGGCTCGTCCAAAACCAGCAGGGAGGGTTTTCCGAGGAGCGCAAACGCGATGCCGATGCGCTGCTTCATGCCGAGCGAGCAGTTGCGGAACTTATTCGATGCGGCACCCTCCATGCGGACGGTTTTCAGGACCTTCGCAATCTCCGCTTCGGGATGCTTGATGCCGAGGTTGGTCGCCTGAAGCATCATGTTGTTCCAAACGCTGATGTTCGGGAAGCAGCCGGGCGCTTCAATCAGCACGCCGATGCGTTCGCGCACGCCGGGGTCGGTGTGATCCCGACCGAACAGCTTGATCGAACCGCCGTCCTCATGGAGCAGTCCACAGAGGATCTTTTCGGTCGTCGATTTGCCGCTGCCGTTCTCGCCGATGAACCCGTAGATCGCGCCCTGCGGCACGGTCATATTGAGATTGCGGACGGCGTGCTTCGCGCCGAACGATTTATGGAGATTTCGGATTTCGATGGCGTTCATAAGCCCTCCTTAATACACGTCGGTGCGCGCCAAAATCGCGGAGCCGAGCACGTTATAGACGATCGCCCAGCCGGCCGAACAGATCGCGCAGGTCAAAAGCGTTACAAGGTTCCCCGAAAGGCAGGCCGCTACCGACGAGCCGTAAAGGAATCCATTCAGCAGCGCGCTGTTGCCCAATACCGCTGCCGCGCCGATGACCGGGATGCCGGTGCCGAGAAAGAACGAGAGCGCGATTGCGATTCCGAAATGGCGGCGGAAGATCACATTGAGGAACGTATAGAGGCTTGCCCAGCCGAGGCTCATGAGCATCTTGCCGAGCACGGCAACGAGCAGCGAGCCGACGTTGACGTGAAAATCCAAGCCGGTGATCAGCCCTGCGCCCATGCCCGCGACAAGGTATGCGACGCACATGCATGCTATGGCAAACGCGCAGGTGAGGGACTTGCTCATCATGTAATCGCGCTTTTTCGCGTGCGTGGTGAACAGCTGCTTGACATAGCCGGAGCGGTAGTCATGCCCGATAAAGATCGAAACCAGGATGCCGCCGAAGATAAAGACCATGTTCATGTTTGCATAGTCGCCGATGCTGTTCACGACATACAGCGGCGTGTCGGCGGCGACGATGTTCCATGCGTTCGTGTAGAGCGCCGCGCCGTCCTGCATTCCCATCGACTGAATCATGGCCGGAATGATCGCAGAGAACGCGACCATAATGTAGAACAGCGGCGTATGGAACAGCCGGTAAAAGTCCACGCCGAGCATGCTTTTCAATCGTTCGGAAAATGTCGGCGAACGAAAAGAAATAGCCTTTTCCATTTACGCGCTCTCCTTTTTGCTCATCAGTTCGATGTAGTATTCCTCAAGCCCGATGCGATTTTTGACGATGCCGCTTACCGGAATTTCGCTTTGCAGAAGATACGCCGTGATCGCTTCCGTGTCGTTCGCATCGTAAACGCGGATCGCGCCTTCTTCAAGCCGCACATCCGGGTACCGCTTGCGAAGCGTCAAAAAGGCGCTTTTCAGTTGAGGCGACTGCACGGTTGTAAACGTGCGGCAGCGGCCTTCCATCTCCTTGGCCGAAAGCTCCTGCACCATTTTGCCCTGCCGGATGATGCCGTAGTGCGTGGCGATCTTTTCGAGCTCGCCGAGGATGTGCGACGAGATCAGCACGGTTGCACCGGAATTTTTCGTGATGTCCACAAGAATTTCCCGCATCAGCCGCATACCGTCCGCGTCGAGACCGTTGATCGGTTCGTCGAGGATCAAAAGCGCGGGATCGCCGAGCAGCGCCATAGCAATGCCGACGCGCTGCTTCATGCCGAGCGAGCATTTTTTGAACTTCAGGCTTGCTTCACCGTCCATGCGGACGATCCGCAAAACGCGGTGAATCTCCGCGTTGGGGCTTTTGAGATTCAGGTTGATCGCCTGCATCATCAGGTTCTGATAGATCGTGGACTGCGGAAAACAGCCGGTGTTTTCGATCAGCGCCCCGACGCGCGCCCGCACGCCCGCATCCGTATAGCTCTTGCCGAACAAGCGGATTTTGCCGCCGCTGGGGACGAGGTGGCCGCAGATCAGCTTTTCGGTCGTGGACTTGCCGGAGCCGTTCTCGCCGATGAAGCCGTAGATCGCGCCTTGCGGCACGGTCATATCGAGTCCGTCTACGGCATACAGCCCGCGAAAGGACTTTTTCAGCCCGCGAATCTCAATCGCGTTCATCGGTTTGCGCCTCTTGCGGCTTCGCTTCGCCGCGCACGCGTGCTTTCGCCTCTGCCGTCGTTTCGCCGTCCTGCTTCAAAAAGGCGTCCACAAACGAATCCTCGATCTTCGTGTAAGCGCCGACGACCGTGTTTTCAATCGCCTTGTAGCCCTTGACTACGCCGGTCTCGATGGCCTTGTAGGTCTTGACTGCGCCGCTCTCGACGGCCTCCGCGGCCTGCTCGCCAAGCTCGCCCGCTGCTTTCATGAGTTCATAATCGCTGCTGTTCGGGATCTGTGTCATTTGTTTGATCTCCTTTGCTTTTGATGGGATCAGCATACCCGAAGAATGTTTTTGATTTGCTTTCGTTTTGTTAAGGTTTTGTTAGAATTGAAAATACCGCCCCTTTTTCGGGGACGGTATCACTCTTTACAGCTTCTTGCCACAGACGCCGCAGAACCGCATCTTGGCGCTTGTACGGTGACCGCAATGCGGGCAGGTGACGCGGGTGTGTTTCTTGTCCGCTTCGGCAGCGGCGATCGTTTCGCGCGCGGCGCGGATCGCGTCATAGCGTTCCTGCACCTCCTCGCCGAGGTCAAGGCCCTCGTCGAGCTTCAGCACGGTCAGGTTGCCGATCTCGCGGGTCATGCGAGCGATCTCGCTTTCCGCATCGGCGATCTTTCCGTCCTGCTTTGTATTGCCCGCTGTGCGCTTCATGCCGTTCCATGCCGAAGCGATTCCGGCGCCGCACTTGCCCATCAATTTTGACATTTCCATCGAAATATCCTCCTTTCAGTCATTCGGATAGGTCCATCCGACGCGATACAGCATACCGTATTTGTGTTTTTGATTTGCTTTCGTTTTGTTAAGGAAATGTTATAAAAGAAAAAAGCGGGATCGCTCCCGCCAAATACGATTTGTCTGCTCAGCCGTTCTGCACCTCGGCTGCAAGCGCTTGAATACGGTCGGCATTCTTTTCGCGCTCGCGCCTTAAGATGCGGTTGTGCACCGGGTACGCGATAAACGCAACCGCCATGCCGACAAGCCCCACCAGTATGCCGGGCACGATCAGCGTATCGGTAAACACCATGACCATGCTCATGCCGCCGCCGAGAATCAGCGTGCCGACGATACCGAGCGACAGGCTCGTGATCAGCGCCTTGGTGCGGATGCGGTCGTCGATTTTATGCAGCTCGTCAAGCGGCGGGAGCGGCTGCTCCGCCTTGGGGGCGGGCGTATACTGTTCCAAAATCCGCTTTGCTTCAGCCTTCTGCTCGGCGGAATACGTGTAGGTGAACGATTGCTTTTCCATGTGTGTTACTCCTTTGCTTCGTTCGATGCTGTTTTGATCTGCACGGTAAACGTGCTGCCCTCTCCCTCGGCGCTGTTCACCGAAATGCGGTTTCCCGTAATGTCGATCACGCGCTTGACAAGCGCCAGTCCAAGCCCGTTGCCCTGCGTCGCGTGCGACCTGTCGCCTTGATAGAATTGCTCGAAGATGTGCCGCCCGACCGCCGGGGACATGCCGCAGCCCGTATCGCGCACCGATACCGCTGCATAGCCGTCCGCTTCCGTCAGCGTCACGCCGACCGTGCCGCCCGGCTCGGTGAACTTGAACGCGTTGGACAGCAGATTGTTCCATACAAGCGACAGCAATTCTTTGTCCGCGCACACGGTCACATTGTCCGCAATCTCCGGCTCGATCTCGATGCCCTTCTGTTCCCACACCGGCTCGAACGATAAGAGTGCTTCGGTCAGCGCAGCGGAAAGGTCGAACGGCTGATTGTTCGGCTGAATCTGCTGATTTTCCAGACGGTTCAGCTTCAGAATGTTCGTAATCAGCCCCGAAAGCCGTTCGGCGGCGTCCGCGATCGCGGCGGTGTAGGTTTCGCGCTCGGCTTCGGAAAGCCCCTTGCTTTGCAGCAGCGCGGTGTAATTGCGGATCGAAGCCAGCGGCGTCTTGATCTCATGCGAAACGTTCGACACAAAATCCGTTTTCAGCGTTTCGACGCTCCCAAGCTCCGCCGTCATGCGGTTGATGCTCTCGGCAATCGCATCGAGCTGCGGGTTTACGCCGCTCGGCGGGATCGTTCCGGTAAAGTCGCCGCGCGTGATGCGATCCAAGCCCTCTTGAATCTTGCGCGCAGGCCGCGTGACCGTGAAGCGGCTGCGGATCGCATAGATGCCCGTGAGGATCACGGTCAGAAGGAACACGTTCAAAAATGTGATCGGCGCGGCGATTTTCAGCTGCGCGGGGTTCAGCTCGATCCAATGAAAGAACAGGTAGAACGAGCTTGTGATCACGAACGCGTTGCAGAGGAAGAACAGAAAGAACGTCATGCCGATCTGCTTCCAGAAGGAACGCCCGTCCTGCTTCATGCCTTGATCACCGCCTTGTAGCCGAGCCCGTGCACGGTCTGGATCTCAAAGTCATCACATTCTGCCAGCTTGGCCCGCAGCTTCGTCATGTACACGTCCACGGTGCGTGTGCCGGAATTGGTGTCCGCATCCCAAAATTCGTCCATGAGCTGCTGCCGCGAAAACGTCTTTTTCGGATAGGACAGCAGCTTATAGAGAATGTTGAATTCCCGCAGCGTCAGCGCGATTTCCTCGCCGTTCAGCGTCGCCGTGCGTTCGTCCAGATCCATCGTAAAGCCGCCCACGGTGAGATGGCGGCTTGTGGCGATCTTCGCCCGCCGCAGCAGCGCGCCGATGCGCAGAAGCAGCTCGTCAAGGTTGACCGGCTTTGTCATATAGTCGTCGATGCCGATCCGGTACCCGCGCTGCATCGAGCCGAGATCGTCCCTTGCGGTCATGAACAGGATCGGGATTTCCCGATCCAATTTGCGCACGGTCGCCGCAAACTCGAATCCGTCCACCTTGGGCATCATAATATCGGAAATGATCAGATCGAACACGTCCGCATACAGCGCGTCATACGCCGCGTCCGCATCGAGACAGCCGACGGCGTCATACCCGTTTCGCTGCAAATAGGAGCAGACCGCGTCGTTTTGCGCCTTGTCGTCCTCGACCACCAGTATCTTCAGCATGGGCTTCCCTCCATGGTTTTTCTGCATTATACCACGGATTTGTTAAAGTTTTGTTTGCGTTTGCAAAAAACTTTCTATTTTGGGAGCATCCATGCCGATCCGTCAGACCGCGGCCGCGGCGGTTTTGCCGATTCTGCCGGTTTCCTTGAGCCATGCGATCTCATCGCGGATCGTGTCGCGGTAGCTTCTGGTGTGGTAGCCAAGCTCGCGTTTGGCCTTGGAGCTGTCGAAATCGTTGTTGCGCGCCAGGTTATAGACCGAGAACGTCGTCATCAGCGGACGCTTGCCGCTGCGCTTGGCCTGCCGTTCGAGGATCCCGGCGATGAAGTTCGCCACGCCGATGGGCAGAAACGTCTTGATCGACCGCACGCCCGCCTCGTCCGAAACCATCTTGGCAAAGTCGCGGAAGTTGACTTCGTCGTTGCCGAGAATGTAACATTCCCCGGCCTTGCCCGCATCCGCGGCGCGGATCGTGCCGTCGGCCAGATCGCGCACGTCGCAGAGGTTGAAGCTGCCGTCGATGCCCGCGGGCATTTCGCCGTTGATGATCTGAATCAGCACGCCGGTCGTTTCGCCGACCGCAGGATCGTTCGGGCCGAGAATGCCGCTCGGATGCACGACGCACGCGTTCAGACCGCGATTGTGCACGGCGTCCAATACCAGCTGCGTGGCAATCGCCTTGCTTTCCGAATAGCAGCCGAGCACCTTGTTCGCATTGAAGTAGCTGACCTCCTTGATCTTCTTGCCCTTGGGCAGCTCCGGGATTGCGCCGGTCGAGGAGCAGTATACGAGTTTCTTGCACTCCGGATGGGCGAGGCACAGGTCAATGATATTCTGCGTGCCGCCGACGTTGACGTTCATCACAAGCGGGCTGTAATCGGGGTTGACGGTGACGACCGACGCGATATGCAGGCAGACCGTTTCCGTTCCCTCCGACACGGTGAAGAACGGTTCGAGACTGGCCTTGTCGGTCAGGTCGCCCTCGAAGATTTCACATTCCTGCGGAACGAACCGGATAGCCGGGTCGTTCTTTAATACGAAGGCGCGGACGTGATCGCCGCGGTCGATCAGCTGACGCGCAATGTTGCCGCCCAAGAATCCCGCGGCGCCGGTGAGCAGATAGGTTGTATTTTTCATGGCAGTTTCCTCCCGAAATCGTTTGTTTTTTATCTTGGTCACAGCATACGGCGCGGATGTTTTCGAGGTGTTTTTCTTTTGTTAAGGTTATGTTAATCTCAAAAAAAAGACGTAGAAATGCGAATATTTCTACGCATGCTTTTTCCGCCGGAACCGGTAAATTCATATTTCATAAATAAAACGGAAACATTTGCGCGGTAAACTGCACATCGTAATCAATAAGAAATGCCTGAGAGCAAAAGCAGACAGGAGCGTGAAAGGGTATGAAGGATAAGCCTGCGCAATAAAAGCAAGGACGCGTGCCGATACGGCACGCGCTCCTTTTGTTTTGGCGATCAATCGACTTTCTTTGCGCTGCGGCTGTCGCTGCCGACATAGAAGGTATAGCCCGGATCGGGCATCCAGCCGTCCCGTGTCCGGAATTTCAGTTCTTCCTTCGGGATCGTGATCGAAACGGTCTTGGTTTCACCCGGGTTCAGCTCGACGCGGGCAAAGCCCTTCAGGAGCTTGATCGGGCGGTCGCTGCCGTCCGCTGCGCCGTTCGAGCCGACATAGACCTGCACGACCTCGGCGCCCGCGCGGTCGCCGGTGTTCTGTACCGATGCCGTCACGGTATAGGCGTCCTTGCCCATGGAAACGGCAGCGCCGGACACGGCAAAGGTCGTATAGCTGAGGCCGTAGCCGAACGGATAGGCGGGCGCAACGCCCTCCTTATCGAGCTTCGTATAGCCGTGGTAGTAACCGTATTCGATCTCATACGGGCGCTCGCCGATGCCGATGATCGGCGGATAATCCTTTTCATCCTTGGCGACCGTGAACGGCAGCTTGCCGGAGAAATTGGCTTTTCCGGAGAGCAGGTTTGCAAGTGCCGTGCCGCCCTCGCAGCCGGAATAATAGTTCATTACGATCGCGTCCGCGTACCCCTTCCATTCCTCGACGAGGATCGCGCAGCCCGAATACAGCACGACGACGACCTTCTTGCCCTGCTCCTTGAGCGACTTGATCAGCGCGACTTCCTCCGGTTCGAGCCGCAGGCTCGCGCGGTCGCCGCCTGCGTTCTTCGGCTTGGCGTTCAGCTTTTCGTTCGCGCTTGCAAAGTATTCGCCCTCCTTGTACCGGTTCGAGCCGACGCAGACCACCGCTACGTCGCCGTCGGTCAGAGAAGCATTCGCAAAGACCTTTTGCAAGCCCGCGAACGGCGTCACAAGCTGCTTGTCCCACACGCGGCTGGAGCCCGCGTCGCCGACGTTCGCTTCGTTCGCATACGGGCCGGCGACAAGCACCTTGGCGCTCGGATCGAGCGGCAGCACGCCGTTGTTTTCCAATAAGACCATGCCTTTTTCGGCCATTTCGAGCGCGAGGGCGCGGTGCTTTGCCGACCCGACAACGCTCTTGTCGCGCGGTTGGATCTTCGGGATCTGACGGATCAGCACGGAGAGAATGTTCCGCACGGCGCGGTTGATATGCTCCTCGGTCAGTTTGCCCTTTTTCAGAAGCCCCTTGATTGCAAACGAATTGTAGTGCATCGTGAACATCATTTCGATGTCCAGTCCGGCCTTCAGGCTCGATTCGGCGTCATGCACACCGTTGACAAAGTCGCTCATCACAAACCCGTCAAAGCCCCATTCGTCGCGCAGAATGTCGGTTAACAGCCGCTTGGAGGCGCAGCAATATTCGCCGTCGAACTTGTTGTATGCGCCCATGATCGACAGCGCGCCCGCGTCGATGCACTTTTTGAAGTGTGGCAGATAGACCTCGTGCAGCGTGCGGTCGTCACATTTGGCGTTGATGAAGAAGCGCAGATCCTCGATGGAGTTCAGCGCAAAGTGCTTGGGGCACGCGATCATGCCCTCCTCCTGCACGGACTTCGTCAGCGCCGCGCCGTACGCGCCGAGCAAAAACGGATCCTCGCCGTAGGTCTCCTGACTTCTTCCCCAGCGCGGGTTGCGGACAAGGTTGATGCAGACGCCCGCATAGTAGTTCGCGCCCTGCGCGATCGCTTCGTCCGCAATCGCCTTGCCGAAGCGGTATTCGAGATCGGGATCAAACGCGGAGGCGCGCAGCATGGAGATGGGGAAGCAGGTCGAATTGCCCATGACGATGCCGCGCGGCCCGTCGGTGAACAGCACGGGCGGCACGCCAAGCCGCTTGCAGCCGCCGGCCTTGAGCGCGCGGACATTGTAGTTGCGTCCGGTGCGGATCATATCGACCTGCGTCTGTCCGATGGTATGCCCGGAGAGCATATAAATCTTTTCCTTGAGGGTCATTTCCCCGGTCAGCGCCTTTGTCTCGGCGGACAGCGTCGCCTTGGTCGGGTTCTTTTGATAAGCGGTTACGGCGTCCTGAAAGTTCATGCGATTTCCTCCGATCTGTTTTCTCGATATTGGGACGGCGTTGCGCCGTACGCGGCTTTGAAGGCTTCGGCAAAGTAGCTTTGCGAGCAGAAATGGTAGCGCGTGGCGATGTCCTGCACGCTGACGGTGGAGGACAGCAGCAGGTCCTTGGCCCGTTCGAGCCGCTTTTTGCGAATGTATTCGCGGATCTTGACGCCCATCTCGTCCTTGAATTTATGGGATAGATAGGATTCGGAATAATTGACGCGCTCCGCTAACAATCCGAGTGACAATTCCTCCTCCAAATGCGTGTCGATATATTCGCAGCAATCCAGCACCTGCCGCGAGATCGAGCCGGTGCGGATGCGGTGGACGCGATGCACATAATCATCCTGCATGGTCAGCGCGACTTCGGAAACCTCATGGATGCTTTTGCATGCTTCAAGCGCCTGATAGTAATGATCGGAGATTCGCAGCGCCGTTTCCGAGGGCACCCCGCCCTCGATCGCCGCGCGGGAAAACAGCGTGATGCAGGTGATGACGGCGTTCTTGGCATGGCGCAGCGGATCGCCGTTGGCAAGCTTGCCGACGCTGCCGGTCATGGCAAGGCGGTTCATGTGCGTTTTGTAGTTCAGATCGCCCTCGCGCACCATGCGCACCATCTCCTGCTCCATGGCGTAGGTGCCGTGCTTGTCCTCGGTCTCCGAGAACGTGCGATCCTCGTTGCTGCGGCTTTCCCGAAAATGCAGATCACTGACCGAGATGCGCTCGCCCGTCAATATAAAATAGAACATGATGGCATATTCAAAGATGCGGGTTATCGGCAGCACCGGCAGCGATTTCAGAAAAGCGGCGGAGGCGGAAAGCAGCGGCACGGAAAACCCGAATCGTTTCAGCTCCTCCAGAATATCCTCTACCGTGCTGTCGTCCAAAAAGAACGGCCCCATCACATGAACGCCTTCGAGCAGCCTTTCCGATTCCGATGCCGTACGCCGGGGAACGGCGATCCACGACATACCGAGCTCGTCGGACACCATGACCGGGCGGGTATACTGCTTGATGCTGCTTTGAATCAGCGCCCGATCCTGCGTGATCCCCGTGATCGCGTCCACAAGCGGCTCGCTGGGACAATCCGTTTCGATCAGGTTCATGTCCGCATCAAACGCCCAATAGCAGAGCTTGTGACAGCATTGCACCATTTCAAAGTACAGGCGAATTTGTTCCGACCGTTCCATCTGATTTCTCCTTGCACGCTATGCCTTTTATCTACTCTATCATATTATAATTATTTTTAGATTTCAACAAGTTATCAGCTGTAATTTTCAAACATAACCGATAAATTATAATAATCAAAATAAAATTGTGGCACGCTTGAAAAGAGGTATGGTAAATTGTACGTAAGAAATGATCCGGTGGGGGTATATACCTTTTGGATCCTTTCAAAACAAATAAGGAGTAGGAACAATGGAA
Organism: uncultured Clostridia bacterium; assembly: GCA_946185305.1. Lineage (GTDB taxonomy): Bacteria > Bacillota > Clostridia > Christensenellales > CAG-138 > UBA3792. The sequence continues at coordinate 13,316 of CAMHJE010000010.1, forward strand.
AAAAGACGAATAAGCCCGTCCGGGAAAAGCTCGGCTTCAAGAACATTGCCGGCACGACTTTGTTCAACTTTACCGAGTCGATCACGGCGGCCTTTATGACCTCATGGTTCATGGTGTACTTAACCGACTATGCAGGCATCGGGCACTGAGGCGCGCTGCTCGGCTCGTCGCTGCTGCTGTTTGCGCGTCTGTTCGACGCCGTCAACGACCCGATCGAGGGCTGGATCATGGACCGCGCCAAGGTCGGCAAGCTGGGCAAGTATAAGCCGTTTATCATTCTGAGCATCCTCCTGACCTCCATCGGCGTTATTGCGATGTTCTTCCTGCCGACGGCCTTTGCCGATATGCCGGTCGCCATCTGCGCGTGGGTCATTATCTTCTATTTGATTTACGACATCGGCTCCTCGTTCTATGCGCCGAACCTGATTTACCGCACCCTCACGACCGATTCCGTGCAGCGTTCCAAGCTGATCATCGGGCCGCGTCTCGTCTCCATGATCGTCGGCATGGTCGGCTCCGCGCTGATCTCGATTGTCAACGGCATCAACCAGAGCGTGAACAACATGCACACCTCGTTCGGCCTTGCAATCACGCTGCTCACCGGAATCTGCATGGTGATCTCCCTCATCGGTATCTTCATGGTCAAGGAAAAATACCATGCGGCCAAAGAGGATGACGAAGAGGTCAAGATCCTCGACATCGTTAAGGTGCTCAAGCACAACAAGGCGGAGCGCGTCATGGTCGTCGGCACGATCTTCTCCGGCTTCATCTGGACGTTCCTGTTTGCGACGATGCTCTATTACATCAAGTGGGCCTACTGTGCCGATCTGACCACCGGCGCAGTCGATGTCGATCTGTATGCCGGTCTGTCGCTCGGCGGCTCGATGATGATGTTCCTGCCGCTGATTGTCGGCACCGTTCTGGCGACGCCGTTGATGCGGCTTGCCAAGGATCCGATGAAGCTGCACCGCATCCTGATGCTCGTGGAAGCGATCTCGGCGGGACTGCTGTTCGTGCTGCACATCGTCGGCATTCTGCCGAATGTTCCGGCGCTGTTCTTCACCTGCCTTGCGATCACCGCAACCTGCATCGGCATCGACTATATCCCGCAGGAGACCGTCAATATCGAGTGCATGGACTATGAGCTGCACGTCGGCGGCAAGGATCGCGCGGCGACCTGCAACGCAGCGAACAAGTTCATCAACAAGGCGCAGAACGCGCTGGCATCCGCAGCCGTCGGCGCGGTGCTCGTGGCGATCGGCTATATCGTCGATTCCGAAACCGATACCTATATCGGCGAGCTGTCCAAGCTGCCGAGTCTTCTGACCTGGTTCGTCGTCATCATGGGTCTGATCCCGGCGATCCTCGGCGTCATTGCGTACCTCATTCTCCGGCAGTATCCGATCAACGATGCAGTCCGCGCCGAGATGAAGCACGAAGTCAAAGCGTAATTCGGAGGTTTCCCATGCCGCAAAAACCGGTTGATGTGGATGTTAAGCAATCCATCAAGGATATGTTCTTTTCAAAGAACGAATACCGCCTTGTGGATGACTACGTTCTGCGGGACGGAAAAACCCATCCGGTCGCGTTCCTGGTGCCCGGCGGCGGATACTACATGGTCTCGAGCTTTATCGAGGGCGTGCCGATGGCGAAAAAGCTGAACGAACTCGGCATCTCGGCGGTCATCGTGTATTACCGGCTCAAGAAGAAGGCCATGTATCCGGCGCCGGTCGAGGACCTTTCGCGGGCCATTCGGGAAGTGCTGTCCAAAGCGGACGAATATCATATCGACCCGAAGCACTATTCGATCTGGGGCGGCTCGGCAGGCGCACACCTTGCCGCCGCGTTCGGAACGAAGAATATGGGCTATCCGCTCTATCGGCTTCCCAAGCCCACCGCGCTCATGCTCGCCTATCCGGTCATTTCCATGACCGGGGCGCTCGGACACAAGAAGTCGCATGACTTCTTTGTCGGCAAGAACGCCACGCCGGAGCAGGAAGCGTTCGCCAGCATCGAGCAGCACGTGGATGCGGATTATCCCGCAACCTACATCTGGTGCAGCGACGACGACAACGTGGTCAATCCGGACAACACCCGCCGCATGGTCGAAGCGCTCGAAAAAAACGGCGTACCGCACCGCGCCAAGATCTACCACGGTGTCATGCACGGTGCAGGCCCCGCAACGGGAACCGCTGCCGAGGAGTGGGTCAAGGACGCCGTCGCCTTTTGGCAGAAGCAGTCATAACAACATAAGACGGCGATACCGGGCGGCAGTTGCCGCCCGGATTTCCGTTATTTGCCGTTGGGCATTGACAAGCGGATCGTTCGATCATTACAATAGAGAAAAGGCCATGCACGGTCGAAACCCGCAAAAGGAGCATCACTATGGAACCGTATGAAATCAGTCACGCAAGCCTTGTCCGCACGCTTGCGCCCCAATGCACAGTGCTGTTGAAAAAGGACGGACATTTCCCGCTCGAAGCGCCTTGCAAGCTCGCGCTCTACGGCAGCGGCGCGCGCCATACCGTCAAGGGCGGCACCGGCTCGGGCGAAGTCAATTCGAGAAGCTTTGTTACGATCGAACAGGGTCTGTCGGCCGCAGGTTTTACGATCACAACCGGCGCATGGCTTGACGCCTACGACGCTGTTTTGCCGGCCGCGAAGCAGGCGTTCTTTGCCGAGATTCGCGCCCGCGCCAGAAAAAATCACACGCTCGCGGTTCTGGAGGGGATGGGCGCGGTCATGCCGGAGCCGGAATACAGCTTCCGCTTTTGGGGTGATGGCGACACGGCAGTGTATGTGCTGTCCCGCATCTGCGGTGAGGGTTCCGACCGCAGGCCGACCAAAGGCGATATTCTGCTGACCGACACCGAAACACGCGACATTCTTTTGCTGAACGCGCATTACAAAAACTTCATGCTCGTGCTGAATGTCGGCGGTGTGGTGGATCTTGGTCCGGTGAAGGACGTGAAAAACATTCTGCTCCTTTCGCAGCTCGGCGCCGAGACCGGTCACATCCTTGCCGATCTGCTGCTCGGCAAAAGCTATCCGTCCGGCAAACTCGCTTCGACGTGGGCGGCGTGGGGCGACTATCCCGCCGTCGGCACATTCGGCGACGCGAACGAGGCGATCTACCGCGAGGGCGTGTATGTCGGCTATCGTTACTTTGATTCCATCGGCAAAGCGCCGCTGTTCCCGTTCGGACACGGCCTCGGCTATACGGATTTTGAAACGGCGATCACCGATGCAAGCGAAGCAAGCGTCACCGTGACCGTTCGCAATGTCGGCAAATATCCCGGTATGGAGGCTGTCGAACTGTATGTCGCCGCGCCGGAAGGCGCGCTTGATCAGCCTTCCCGCAAGCTGCTCGCCTTTGCGAAAACGCGCGAGCTGGCGCCCGGAGAAAGCGAACCGCTGACCGTGCCGTTTTCCCTTTGCGACGCGGCTTCCTACGACGAAAAACGCGCAGCATGGGTACTGGAGGCGGGCGACTATACGATTCTTGCCGGAACGCAGCCTGCGGTGACGTTGGCGCTCGGCAAAACGGTCGTTTTGCAGCAGCTTAAAAACAAGCTCGGAACGGTGGACTTTACGGATTGGAAGCCGGAGCGCAAAGCAGAAGCGCTGAAGGCTGAAAAGCGGATCGCGCTCGACCCCGATGCCTTCCGCACAGAGACGGTTTCCTACGAGGCCGCGCCGGAGATAGATCCCGCCGTTACAACGCTGACCGATGAGGAGCTTGCGTATCTGAATATCGGCGCATTCGATCCGAAGGGCGGCATGGGCAGCATGATCGGCAACGCGGCGATGAGCGTTGCGGGCGCGGCAGGCGAAACGGCGCATGTCAAGGATTTCCCGCATCTTGTTATGGCGGACGGCCCGGCGGGACTTCGCATCAGCCGGGAATACTATAAGGATGAAACAGGCGTGCATCCGCTCGGCGATACAATGCCGGAGTCGATCATGGAGCTGCTTTCCCCGATGCAGCGCAAGGTCATGGCAATGCTGAACAAGCCGAAAAAGAACGATCACGAAACGCTGTACCAGTACTGTACCGCCATCCCGATCGGGACAGCCATCGCGCAGAGCCGCAATGTCGCGCTTGCCGAAGCGCTCGGCGATCTGGTCGGCGACGAAATGGAGCGGTTCGGTGTGCACCTGTGGCTTGCGCCGGCGTTGAATATTCACCGCGATATCCGGTGCGGACGCAACTTTGAGTATTACTCGGAGGATCCGCTGATCGGCGGCAAGTTTGCGGCGGCAATCACGCGCGGCGTACAGAAGCATTCCGGCTGCGGCACCACGATCAAGCATTTCACGGTCAACAATCAGGAATACAACCGCACCGGCGTGAATTCGCAGGTTTCCGAACGCGCAATGCGCGAAATTTATCTCAAGGGCTTCGAAATCGCCGTGCGCGAAAGTCAGCCGCACGCATTGATGACTTCCTATAACCTGCTGAACGGCACGCACACTTCTGAACGGCGCGACCTGATCACGGACGTGCTGCGCGCCGAATGGGGCTATGAAGGCATCGTCATGACCGACTGGGTCGTGGGAGGGATTGCACAGGTCAAAAATCCGTGCCATCGCAACGCCCTGTCCGAGCATGTTGCGGCGGCGGGCGGCGACCTGTTTATGCCGGGCGGCAAGGGCGACCATAAACGGGTAATGGGCGCATTGAAAGCCGGTACGCTCTCGCGGCAGCAGCTGTTGGAAAACGCAACGCGTGTATATCGTATGGCAACAAAATTGACGGAGGAACGGAAATGAAAGCATTCCTGCTCGGCGACCGCCGCATAGCAGGCCGAGGAGAATAACTTCCATCCCGATTTTTGGATCACGGAGCATATCAAGCACTCGGAATTTGTTGAGCCGTCCGGCCTCGCTTGCAATCACTAAAATCGCTATGGGGAGGAGATTGCCTTGCTCGCCGAGGCATTCGGGGATCGCCTGCCCTATATCGCCGCGATCTATCAGGCGAAGTTAGAGGTCAACCGCATGAGCAAGCTCGCACACGACAACCTTGCGGCTGCGACCCGCACGCGCTGAAAAAGCACGAGGAAAACTGACATAGGATATCGCGTTCTTCTTTTCTTTTTCCCGGAGGAAGAAGAAAAGAAGTACCAAGAAAAGAAAAAGGCCGGGAATGTTCCGTGACGGAAGATTTCCGGCTTTTAGATTCATAGAAAAAACTTGCTTTCTTTCTCATGAAATAAAAAGAAAGATCATTCTATCATATATAAAAAGGAAGAACCGCTTTCGCGGTTCTTCCTGCGTATGCGTTTGTTACTTCGTGCCGAAGATACGGTCGCCCGCGTCGCCGAGACCGGGGACGATGTAGGCATGGTCGTTGAGCTTTTCGTCGAGCGCCGCGCAGTAGAGCTTGATGTTCGGGTGGTCGCCCATGACGCGCTCAACGCCGGGCTTGGCCGCGATCAGGCAGACGAGGCGGATATCCTTGCAGCCGTAGCGGTTCTCGAGAATGTCGATCGTCGCGGTGAGGCTGCCGCCGGTGGCAAACATCGGTTCGAGAACGATAACGGTGCTTTCGGCTACGTCTGCGGGCAGCTTGCAGTAGTATTCCACGGGCTCATGCGTTTCCGGATGGCGATAGAGGCCGATGTGACCGACGCGCGCATTCGGGAGCAGCTCCGTAACGCCTTCGACCATGCCTAGACCTGCGCGGAGAATCGGAACGAGCGAGATCTTCTTGTCGGACAGAACCTTGGTCTTGGTGACGGCGATCGGGGTTTCGATCTCGGTCTCGACAAGCTCAAAGTCCTTGGTGACCTCGTACACCATCAGCATCGCCAGCTCCTTCACGAGCGTGCGGAAATCCTTCGTGCCGGTGTTCTTGTCGCGCAGAAGGGAGATCTTGTGCTGAATCAGCGGATGATCAAATACGAATACGTTTTCAGACTGCATAACAAAACTCCTTTAGAATTTTTTTCAGTATACCATATTTCCCCTGTCCGTGCAACGGCTTTTTACAAAGTTCTGCATTTTTTACGGCGCCGCGCGCGAAAACCGGCCTCTTACGGCGACATGGCGGAACGTTCCTAAATTATTTTTGTATATCCTAAAATATTTTTGCTTTTGCGGTTGCTTTTTCTTGGCAAACGCGTTACAATGCAGGTAAAGAGGGGGTAAAGCCCCGATAATACCAAGATAAAGGAGTTTTGTATGAAGTACGATCGCGTATACAACTTTTCGGCCGGTCCCGCCACGATGCCGGTGGAGGTCCTTGAGGAGATCGCTGCGGAGATGCTGAACTATCGCGGCAGCGGCATGTGCGTCATGGAAATGTCGCACCGCTCCAAGGTGTTCCAGCAGATCATCGACGAAGCCGAAGCCGACCTGCGGCAGCTCATGCACATTCCGGACAACTATAAGGTTCTGTTCATCCAGGGCGGCGCGACGCTCGAATTCTCGATGATCCCGATCAACCTTTGCAAGAACGGCGTGTTCGACTATATCGTGACCGGCGCGTGGTCCAAGAAGGCCGCGACCGAGGCGAAGAAGTTCGGCAAGGTCAACGTGATCGCGTCGAGCGAGGATCGCAACTACAGCTACATTCCGGACTGCTCCGATCTTCCGATCGACGACGATGCGGACTATGTCTACATCTGCGAAAATGAGACGATCCACGGCACGACCTATCCGAAGCTCCCGAACACCAAGGGCAAGATCCTTGTGTCCGACCAGTCGAGCATGTTCCTCTCCAAGCCTTGCAACGTGTCCGATTACGGCCTGATCTACGGCGGCGTGCAGAAGAACGTCGGCCCGGCGGGCTTGGCCATCGTGATCATCCGCGAGGATCTGATCCGTGCCGATATCGACCCCAAGACACCGATCTATCTGCGGTTCGACACGCATGCGAACGCGGGCTCGATGTACAACACGCCGAACTGCTGGGCGATCTACGTTTGCGGCAAGGTGTTCAAGTACCTGCTGAAAAACGGCGGTCTTGAGGCCATGCATCAGCGGAATTTGGACAAGGCCAAGGTCATGTATGACTTCCTCGACCAAAGCAAGCTGTTCCATGGCACGGTCGAAAAGCAGGATCGCTCGCTGATGAATATTCCGTTCGTCACCGGCGACAAGGACAAGGATGCGGCGGTCGTTGCGGCGACCAAGGCGGCGGGCTTCGATAACCTCAAGGGCCACAAGAGCGTCGGCGGTCTGCGCGCGTCGATCTACAACGCCATGCCCAAGGAGGGCGTGGAGGCGCTCGTCGAATTCCTGAAGAAATACGAAGCCGAAAACGCATAAGGAGGACACACGCATGTTGAAGATTTTAGCATCCGACGGTATGGAAAAAGGCGCGGTTGCCGCGCTCGAAGCAAAGGGCTGTGTCGTCGATCAGCAGTTCTATGATCCCGAAGCGTTGAAGGAAGCCGTCAAGCAGTATGACGTGCTTGTCGTGCGCTCCGCGACCAAGGTGCGTGCGCCGCACATCGACGCGGCGAAGGAAGCCGGCAAGCTGAAGCTGATCATTCGCGGCGGCGTCGGCGTGGACAATATCGACGTGAAATATGCCGAGGAGAACGGCATCACGGTGCGCAACACCCCGCGCGCCAGCTCCCAGTCCGTCGCGGAATTGGCGCTCGGTCACATGTTTGCCTGCGCGCGCTTCCTGTCGATTGCGGGGCATACGATGCGCGAGGACAAATGGGAAAAGAAAGCCTACGGCAAGGGCATCGAGCTGCAGGGCAGAACACTCGGCATCATCGGCTTCGGCCGGATCGGGCAGCACCTCGGCATTATGGCGAAGGCCATCGGCATGAACGTGATCGCCTACGATATCTACCACATCGAGGGCATCGAAGAAAAGCTCGGTATCCCGTACGTCGAAATGGACGAGCTTTTGGCCAAGTCCGACTTTATCAGCGTCCATGCCCCGGCAGTGGACGGCGGCGCGATCATCAATGCCGACACGATTGCCAAGATGAAGGACGGCGTTTGCATCATCAACACCTCCCGCGGCAAGAACCTCGATGAGGACGCCCTTTTAGCGGGGCTCGAATCCGGCAAGGTTCGCGCGGCGGGCCTTGACGTATTTGCCACCGAGCCGAGCCAGAACCACGCGCTCTATTCGCACCCGATGGTGTCCTGCACGCCGCACATCGGCGCGGCCACCGGCGAGGCCCAAAAGCGCATCGGCGCGGAGATCGTGGATATTATTACAAAGCAGTTCAATCTGTAAGACCGAACATACCAAAGGCAGCCCTTGCGCGGGGCTGCCTTTTTTGTACAATTAAGCCAACGTGAAGGATAGAAAATCGAACGTGCCGCGGCCGGCGTAGCGGAAGCAGAGCGCCTGTTCGCCGTCCGGCAGGGCAACATCTGTGGAGAAGGTCGTCCAAGCCTTTGCGGGGGAAAGGCGGATCGAACCGAGCGCCTCGGCGCTTGGAGCGGTCAGGATCGTAAGCTGCCCCGCCGCTGTGCCGCGCACGGTGACGGTGACGGACGTTGTGCCGTCGAAGCGGAAGTATTTGTATACCGCCGTCATGCCGTCCCTTGCGTTTTTGATGTACGGCTGCGGCGCTTCGCCCTCGCCCGGTGCGCGATCCGGTTCGTCCTGCGTGATGTACGGATGGCGGCGGCCCATCGCAAGCGGATGCGAGATCGTCGGCGTATGCTTGCCGTAGAGTCGGCAGCAGATCGCGGCGGGGTACGTGCCGCGCCCCTCAAGCGGACCGCCGTTCAGACCGCAGCTTGTCAAAAGCGCCTGCGGGATCGTGCCGTCCGGCAGAATCGTGACGCGTTCCGCGCAGCCTTGGCGGGAGAACATCGTGCGGTTGGTCTGCCGGTGGTAGAAGATATAATACTGCCCGTTGATGCACTCCAGGCCGCCGTGGTTGTTGCCGTAGGTGTTGAACGGCCTGCTGCCCGCTATCGGCAGCATATCCGCGTTCGACACAAGCACGCCGCCGTAGCGGAAGCCGCCGTCGGGACGGTCGCTGACCGCATAGCACAGCTCATGCAGCGCGACCGAGGAATAGACCAGATAGTATTTGCCGTGAATCTTTCGGATCGAGCTTGCCTCGAAAAACTCGTGTCCTAAAAAGGTCGTTCCCCGCGCTTCGCCGAGCAGCGGCAGCAGCTTTTTCGGCTCGGTTTTGAGCGTGAGCATATTGGCTTCGAGCGTCATTACGACGGACGCCTTCGGCTCCCGGCCGATGCCCGCCGTCTCCCGCGGGCCGTTGCCGGAATACAGGTATACCGTGCCGTCGTCGTCCATGAACACACCGGGATCGAACGGGATCGTATCGCCGGGGCGCTCGCCGAGAATGCCGCCGTCCCGGTCGCGCACCACGCCGTAGAACTGATAGCGGCCTGCGGGCGTGTCGCATACCGCGACGCCGATGGACTTCACGCGATCATCCGGACAATAATAGAGGTAATACCGGTTGTCCGGCCCCTGCACCACGTCCGGCGCCCACATTTCATGCTCGCCGTGCGGCATGCGCGGATCCTGCGTCTTGCGGTAGATCACACCTTCATAGCGCCAGTCCGCAAGTTCGGTGACCGGCGCGGACCAGCAGACGTAATCGTTCAGACAGAACCGCTTGCCGCCCGCGCGGTCGTGGCTGCCGTAGAGGTAGACGCGATCCCCGAACACATGCGGTTCGCCGTCCGGGATGTATTCATACAACGGCAGATACGGGTTGTAAACCTGCATAATATGCCCCTTCTCAAGGATAAGTCTTTACAGCGCGAGCGAGCCGCACGGATCCCACGGCTTCAGCTCGATCGGGTCGGCGTCGTAGGCCGCGAGGATTTCCGGCGAAAGGTACTTGCGGTTGACGACGATCTGGTAATTGTATTCGTCGAACCACTCGTCGGTCATCACGTAATAGCCCTTCTTGCCCGGCTCGTCGCCCCAGGAGTTTTCGACGCGCCAGCGGTTCGGCTTGCCGTTTTCGTCGAGGTTCACGCCTTGGAATACCATCGCATGCGTCATCAGGCTGTGGCCGTAGTCGAGCCGCTGCGCCTTGTTCATGCCGAAGTGTACGCCGAACAGCGATTCGAGATCATACACGTGCGGGTCCATGATGCCGGTGTCGCGGTTCGAACGCTTGCCCACATCGCAGCCGAACCATACCGGTTCGCCGTCGGACAGCTGCGCGATCGCGGCTTTTTTCAGCTCGTCGGAGGGCAGGTTCACATAGCGCACCGGGCGTCCCTCGGCAATGTTGCCCAAGAACTGCACGGTATAGCTGCGGTAGTACGGCTTGTCGGCGGTCGGCGCGTTGATCAGACTGATATAGTCGCGCAGGTTGACGCCGATGTACTTATCATAGAATGCCTTCGGCGTCAGATTTTCGTCGCGGTGGAAAACCTTGTCCTTGTCGCGGTACTCGAACGTGAAGGTCTTGGGCGGCTTGCCGAGCGATATGGTCAGGATGCGGTAGATGTCCGAAAGCATCGCATCCTTCTGCTTGCGAAGCGTCCCGACAGGCGTTCCGCTTTGGTAAGCCGTGCGCAGGATGCACGCGTCCTCGCGCAGCTTTTCGGTCATGTACGCGGTCATTTCGGCGGTCGCGGACGAGCTGACGCTCTCCGGATAGACGGATTTCGGCACAAGCCCGTATTTTTCGATCAGGCTGCACAGCATGTCCCATTGTCCGCCGTCGCCGAGCGGCGCGGTCAGAAGGTGCGCGATCAGGCGGCCGTCGGTCGGCTCGTCGAGCGTCTTTAAGATGCTTTCGAGAAAGTAGTTGGATTTTTCGAGCTTGTCCCAAAACAGCGTATAGGCCTGCGACAGCTCGAATGTGTCGAGGTCCCATTGCTTCATCATGCGCGCACGGAACGTGTTCAGCGCGGCAAACATCCAGCAGCGGCCGCTGCGCTTCTGGTTCGTGATATCACCCTGCTCCAGCAGGATCGAGAACTCATGCGGGACGCTGCGGGCTGCGTCATACGCGCGGGCGACTGCGTTGACGCCTTGGTTGACGACGGCGTTCATCGCTACGCGGGCGGCGGGATCGGCGTCGAACGCCGCTTCATAGGCATTGAGATTTGTAAGCGTAATGGCTTCCATTTCGATTCTCCTTTTCGATACTGTGCCATCATTCTACCATATTCGACGGAAAAAGGATATATAAAACCGAAAAATCCTTTCATGTTCACCGAAAATTCATCGTTCCGCATGGCGGAATGTGCTATACTGTATTCGTATATCTTTGCCCCGAAAGGCAGGGACGAGGACGGATCTTGCGCCTGCGAACGGCTCGCAGACGAAAAGAACGGGAAAGGAGACGAACGGATGCGGCGGCTGTGGAAGAATCGCCCGCTGTGGTTTGCGGCGGTGCTGTTTGTGCTGTGTCTGGTGCTGGCGGCGTTCACGGTCGGGGACCGGCGCGTATCGTACACGGACGGGCTGTTCCGTTCGGCGGCGCTGCCCTTGCGCGAGAAGCTGTACGCGGCGCAGGACGCGGCGCGGGACTTTGTGCTGCGCGTGTTCCATCCCGCTGCGCTCGAGGAGGAAAACGAAGCGTTAAGGGCCAAGCTCAACGAGCAGGCCGCGCTTTTGGCGTTTTATGAGGACACCGCGCGGGAGAATGCGCGGCTGACAGAATTGTTGAACTTCACCGATGCGAACCCGCAGCTGCAGTTTCTGACCGCCGAGGTCATCGGACGCGGCACGAACCCGTATATAGACGTGCTGACGCTGAACGTCGGGACACGGCACGGCGTCGCACAGCGTATGACGGTGATTACCGCGGACGGCGTGGTCGGGCGCGTGGGCGAGATCGGGCCGACATGGTGCCGTGTGCGCACGCTGGCAAACGACGATATGCGCATCTCCGTCATGGTGCAGCGCACGCGGGACGAGGGCATGTACGGCGGGCTGTATACGCTGCCGGACGGCACGCTGGGCGGCAAGCTCTACTATTTGCCGGAGGGCGCGGATGTGCGCGTGGGCGATGTGATCGTCACATCCGGCTTGGACGAGATTTTCCCGAAAGGGCTGATGATCGGCACGGTCGCGGCGCTGGACGACAATACCGGCGCGTTCGACGCCATCGTTACGTGGGATATGGACTTTGCGCATCTGGAGGAGGTCCTGGTGCTTGCACCGGCCGGATCCGGCTCATGAAGCGGTATGTAACGCTGACGGCAGCGGCGCTGCTGGCCGTCGCGCTCGATGCGGCGGCGCTGACGAATCTTGCCGTGCGGCCGTGGCTGCTGCTGGCGACGGCGCTTGCGGCCTGCGCGGCGCTGAATGTGCAAAGCGCGATCCTGACGGCGCTGCTCGGCGGGCTGATGCTCGATGCCATGTGCAATTCCTATCTCGGCCTCACGGCGGCGTGCTATCTGCTGTCCGTGTCCGTGCTGTGGCTGCTGATCCAAAAGAACCATCCCAAAACGGTCGTATTGCTGCTGTATGCCGCCCTTTGCACCGCGCTGTATGCGCCGGTCGAATGGCTGTACAGCTACCTGACAGGCGCGCACTTTGGCGGGCTTAAAACGATCCTGACCGTCGCGCTGCCGAACGCGGCGCTGACCGGCCTTTTCGTATGGCCGTTTTCCGCGCTGCTGCAATGGGCAAAGACGAGCCGGCGGGACAGACTGTAATCAAAAACGGAGACATAGATGAAGCAAGGCGCAAAAGGAAAGCTGAATGTACGGATCGGACTGCTGATCGCGGTCTATGCCGTGCTGCTTTTTGTGCTTCTGTACTATGTACGCAAGCTGACGATCACGGAGGTCGAGGCCTATACCGCGGCGGTCACGCAGTCCACCAAGGCCGTCACCTACCAGTCCGGCTCGCGCGGGCGCATCCTCGACTGCAACGGCAACGTGCTTGCCTACGATGAGGTGACCTATAACGTCCTGTTCTACCGCGACCCGAACAACACAACGCCGGTGGACAGCACGCGCTACACCCATTCGCTGCTCGAAGCCATCGACATTATCGAGGCGGGCGGCGGCACGATCATCGACACATTCTATATCCAAATGGCGTCCGACGGTACGTTCTATTACGATTTCCAAACGTCGAGCAGCTCCGTCGCCGCGACGCGCAAGCGCAATTTCATCGAGGCCTGCAATTTCTCCGATCCCGACATCGACGCCGAATCCGCCTACCGCATCCTGCGGAGATCGTGGCGCGTGCCGGACGATATGCCGTTTTCCGAAGCGCGCAAGCTCATGTCGATCCGGCAGGAAGCGGTGCTGAACAGCTATCGCGCCTATGAGGGCGTGACGATTGCCGAGGGCGTGTCGCTCGCGGTCGTGACCGAGCTCGATATGCAGGCGAGCGAGCTGATCGGCATTCGCACCGAGCAGGCGAGCGTCCGCGTCTATCCCTACGGGCATACCGCCTCGCATATTCTCGGCTACCTTTCTAAGCAGGTCACGACGGATATGCACACGATCAACTATGATTTTTCCGATTACGAAGGGCTTGTGGATGCGGAGGAGACCGAAAACATGCTCAAGCTCGGCTATTCGTACAGTGATCTTGTCGGCGTTGCGGGCGTCGAAAAGTCGATGGAGCCGTACCTCACGCCGAACCTCTACGGCAGGCTCGGCACCACGACGATCCTTAAAAACCGGCGCGGCGCGATCTTAGAGGTGCTCGGCCGCACGCAGGCGCAGGACGGCATGGACGTGCAGCTCACCATCGACGTCGAGCTGCAGCAGGTCGTGGAGCAGGCGCTGCGCGACAATATCGAAGCCACGTATCAAAAGCAGCTCGACAAGATCGAATCGAATGCGAGCGATTACCGCAAGCGCGTGACCGATCTCGAAAAGATTCAGAAGGCCGCCAGCGGCGCCATCGTCGTGCTCGACGTGAACAAGGGCCGTGTGCTGGCCATGGCGTCGTACCCGGATTATGACCCGAACATCTTTACCGACGGACTTTCGGAGGAGGAATACGACCTGCTGTTCGGCACGGGCAGCGGACAGCCGACGCTGAACCGCGCCATCGCCATTCGCACGATGACCGGCTCCGTGTTTAAGATGGCGACGGGCTTTGCGGGGCTGATGGAGGGCAAGATCACGACCGACGAGCGCATTTCCGACCGGTCGCCGTACTACTATTTCGTGGACGACCCGACCACCAAGGTCGAGCAGAACGCGCCGAGCTGCTGGGTCAAGAACCCGTTTTCGCACTCGAACCTGAACCTGTCGCGCGCGCTGACCGTGTCGTGCAACTATTTCTTCTATACGGTCGCGGATCGCGTCGGCATCGAACGGCTCGTCTACTGGGCGGGGCGCCTCGGCTTGAAGGACACCACCGGCGTCGAGCTGCCGGGCGAGCTTTCCGTGCAGGTCGGCGGACAAAAGGCCCGGTACGACTACGAAAAGCCGCTGTCCGAGCAGACCTCGGCCTTGCCGCGTTTGATCTATAACCGCATCTTCGGTCTGCTGCGCACGATCGTCGAGCAGAATGACTTAAAGAACATCACCGGCACACAGCTTGCCCGCTGCGCGAACCGGCTTTTGCAGCTGATGGACGGGCAGCAGCGCGAGCGCGGCAGCGAGATTCGTCAGATTCTTTATGAGGAGCTGAATATCCCGGTCGGCGTGTCGTATCTGCATACGAACTGGGTCGTTTCGATCTCCACGTGGCTTGAAGAACTGCGCTGGAAACCGACATACACGATTCAGACCGGCATCGGACAGGGCGTTATGCTGGTTACGCCGATCAGCCTTGCGCGGTACGGCGCAACGCTTGCCAATCGCGGCACGGTGTATCAGACGACGCTGCTCGATAAGATCGTCACCCCGGACGGGGAGGTGTTCCTCCAAAACGAGCCGGTCGTGCAGGACTATGTTTATGCGCCGCAGGAATTCTGGGACGCGATCATCGGCGGCATGGAGGGCGTGGTGAGCCCGGAGGACGGCGGCACCGCGGCGTCCGCGTTCTCGAACACGTTCCGCGAAAGCGGCTATCTCGAACAGATCATCGGCAAAACCGGCACGGCGCAGACCTCCACGACCTCGTCGAGCAACGTTGATATCGAAAATACCGCATGGTTCATCGCCGTTACCCCGCGCGATAACCCGGAAATCGTGATCGTCGTGTTCATCCCGAACGGCCTTTCCGGCAGTTCCGACGCCCCCGCGGTCGAGGAGATCGTCACATTCTGGCTCGAAAACCGCACGCAGCACCTGCTCCACACGGAAACCGACGCGGCGTAACGCCTGCGCATATACCC
Source organism: uncultured Clostridia bacterium (assembly GCA_946185305.1). GTDB lineage: Bacteria > Bacillota > Clostridia > Christensenellales > CAG-138 > UBA3792. Next base: position 28,498 of record CAMHJE010000010.1, read on the forward strand.
CGACATAACTCGGACACGGCTGTGCCGTGTCCGTTTCTCTATACGATGAATGATACGATCAAGTGCAACGAGTAAAGAAAAAAGAAGAAGTTCATACGGGCGCTGAAGCGTCTCCGCAAATGGTAAATCGCGGAAGGCCGTGCGCGCTGCTCTATCTGGCGGCGGATGAAGGAACGCTGCGCTTTTTTCGGTACTCGCCGGGCGTCATGCCGGTGTGCTTTTTGAAAACGCTCTGAAAATAGGCCTGACTGGAAAACGCAAGCGCATGGGCGATCTCACCGAGCGACAGATCCGAATAGCGCAAAAACCGTTTCGCGTCGCGCAGCTTCGTTTCGGTGATGTAAGCATTGATGCTCTTGCCCATTTGGAGACGGAACTGCTGCGTAAGATAGGCGCGGCTTTTGCCGACGTGCGCGGCTACGTCATCGAGTCCGATGGGCTCGTGCGAATGATCCGCGATAAACTGCACCGCCGCGAACACCTCGCGCGAAAGATCGGCGGGCAGCTTCGCCTGCCGTACATGCTCGGTGAAATCCATGACCATATTGTATTGCAGCAGATAGACCGCCTCTACATCGGCGGCCTTTTCACACTCCTGCGTATACAGGTCGATCAGCCGGTAGGCGTCCTCCACGTCCATCCCGCCGCCGATTCCGGCAACCTTGCCGACTACGGCGGTCAGCCCGATCAGCAGATTCTTCGCTTGCCGCAAGGGATCGGACGCGAGCGTGCCGGCCTGCGTCTGCATATCGGTGTTTGCCGCGGTCGCCCGCAAAAACGCGCGCAGCTTTTCCGTTTCGCCGTCGCGGATATAGCTCAGCATCCGGTTCTCAAACTGCCACGTGCCGTGGATCGTGCCGGCTTCCTTGGCGTCCCCCGCGCTCGCCGCGGAGCGTTTGGCGAGCTTGCGGCGCACCGGCTCGCTGCGCTGCTCATACAGCTTTAACAAATCTTCCATTTTACAAATTGCATACCTGAATTTGAATTTATAATATTATAGCCGATATTGAAATACAACGCAAGCCTTTTCCGCTACAATAGGGGCATAAAAGCATGGGGAGGCTGTGCGGCATGGCAAAGGATTTTGGACTTTTGAGCAAGGGGCTTTTCGAGCAGCCGTTTATGGACACGCGCGTGAAAACGCGTGCGGTGTCCAAGGCGGAAATCATCTGGGGGCACTTGATCGGCCCGCTGGGACTGATCTTTGTCGTCAACACGATCGCGGCTTTGGTGGAGAAGTTTTTCACGCAGCAGACCGGCGCGATGTACGGCGTGGCGAACGTCGAAATGGTCAAGGTCATGGGCGGACGGTATGAGGTGGTCATGACGCTTGCCAAGATCCTTGCCGTCGGAATGGGGCTTTTGAACGGATGGCTGCTGCAGCACACAAAGTCGCGCCAAGGCCGCATGCGCCCGTGGTATCTGATCTTCGGATTCGTGTCCATTATCATCGGGTGCCTCATTTTCCTGTTCCCCGGCACAACGCTCGGCGAAAGCTACTGGTATTATTTCTTCTTCCTGCTGATCGCCTATCACACGGTCGGCTCGACGTTCTTCTATCTGTTCCGGGACAACATCTGCTCGCTGACGACGCGCGACCCCGGTGAAAAGACGCGCGTGCAGTTCTTCCGCAAGGTGGGCTGGACGCTGCTTTCCGGCATCATTATCGGCATGCTCATCAACATGGTTGCGCTGCCGATGTGGCTTGAAAAGGACATCAACGGCTATCCGCTGCTGATGGTGATTCTGTCCGTCGCGGCGATCCCGCTGCTGCTCTTGGAATACTTCTATACCCGCGAACGCATCACCGAGGATGTGGCGAGCGAGGTCGGCGTGGATC
>CAMHJE010000011.1:0-30196 GCA_946185305.1 uncultured Clostridia bacterium
GGATGTGGCCAAGGCCTACATCCTCTACCGCAAGCAGCGCGAGAAGGTCCGCAACATCAACTCCACGATGCTCGACTATAAGGACCTCGTCGATAACTATCTGCAGATCAACGACTGGCGCGTGAAGGAGAACTCCACCGTCACGTATTCGGTCGGCGGCCTGATCCTGTCTAACTCCGGCGCGATCACGGCGAACTACTGGCTGTCCGAGATCTACGATCCGGAGATCGCGGAAGCGCACCGCAGCGCGGCGATCCATCTGCACGACCTGTCGATGCTGACCGGCTACTGCGCGGGCTGGAGCTTAAAGCAGCTGATCCAGGAGGGTCTCGGCGGCGTGCCCGGCAAGATCACCTCGTCCCCCGCGAGCCACCTTTCCACGCTCTGCAACCAGATGGTCAACTTCCTCGGCATCATGCAGAACGAATGGGCGGGCGCGCAGGCGTTCAGCTCCTTCGATACGTACCTTGCGCCGTTTGTCAAGGTCGATAATCTGACGCAGAAGGAAGTCAAGCAGTGCATCCAGTCGTTCATCTACGGCGTAAACACGCCCTCCCGCTGGGGCACGCAGGCGCCTTTTAGCAACGTCACGCTCGACTGGACGGTTCCGAACGATCTGAAGAACCTTCCGGCCATCGTCGGCGGCAAGGAGATGGACTTCACCTACGGCGACTGCAAAAAGGAAATGGACATGGTCAACAAGGCGTTCATCGAGATCATGATCGAGGGCGACGCCAACGGCCGCGGCTTCCAGTACCCGATCCCGACGTATTCGATCACGCGCGACTTCGATTGGAGCGAGACCGAAAACAACAAGCTGCTCTTTGAAATGACCGCCAAGTATGGCACGCCGTATTTCTCGAACTACATCAATTCGGACATGGAACCGAGCGATGTGCGTTCGATGTGCTGCCGTCTGCGTCTCGACCTGCGTGAGCTTCGCAAAAAGTCCGGCGGCTTCTTCGGCTCCGGCGAATCGACCGGCTCCGTCGGCGTCGTCACGATCAACATGCCGCGCATTGCGTACCTTGCCAAGGATGAAAAGGACTTCTATGAGCGGCTCGATAAGCTGATGGATATTGCGGCGCGCTCCCTGAAGACCAAGCGCACGGTCATCACGAAGCTCTTGGAAGCGGGCCTGTATCCGTACACCAAGCGTTACCTCGGCACGTTCGCCAACCACTTCTCCACGATCGGCCTGATCGGCATGAACGAAGTCGGTCTCAACGCGAACTGGCTCCGCGCCGACCTGACCCATCCCAAAACGCAGAAGTTCACGCGCGAGGTGCTGAACCACATGCGCGAGCGCCTGTCCGACTATCAGGAGCTTTACGGCGACCTCTACAACCTCGAAGCGACGCCCGCCGAGTCCACGACCTATCGCTTTGCCAAGCATGACAAGGCCAAGTATCCGGACATCATCACGGCGAACATGAACGGCACGCCGTACTACACCAACTCGTCGCATCTGCCGGTCGGCTATACCGAGGACATTTTCTCCGCGCTCGACATTCAGGACGATCTGCAGACGCTGTATACCTCCGGCACCGTGTTCCACGCGTTCCTCGGCGAGAAGCTGCCCGACTGGAAGGCCGCCGCAAACCTCGTCCGCAAGATCGCGGAGAACTACAAGCTGCCGTATTACACGATGAGCCCGACGTATTCGGTCTGCAAGGATCACGGCTACATCACCGGCGAGCACTATACCTGCCCGATCTGCGGCAACAAGACCGAGGTCTATTCCCGCATCACCGGCTACTATCGTCCGGTGCAGAACTGGAATGACGGCAAGGCGCAGGAATTCAAGGATCGCAAGGTCTACAACATCGGCCGTTCCACGCTGCGGCATGTCGGCCCGAACCCCGCGCCCAACGACGAAGTCCTGTCCTCCACGATGGACGCCGCGCTTGAAGCGGCGGCTGAGCCCGCGTGCTGCGCACCGACGGAGCCGGTCATCGCGCCGGAGGAGCCGAAGGACGGCATGACGGCGATGCTGTTCAAGACCCTGACCTGCCCGAACTGCAAGCTCGCAGGGGCGCTGCTCGACAAGGCCGGCATCCACTATATCGCGCTGAACGCGAACGAGGAAAAGGAGCTGGTCGAGAAGTACGGCATCAAGCAGGCGCCGACGCTCGTGCTTGTGGACGGCGACGAATTCGAAAAGTATCGCGGCGTGTCCGATATCAAGGGCTGGCTCATGCATAAGGGCGCATAAGCGCGCATACCCGCGGGGAGGGGCAAGGCCCCTGCCCGCGTTTTTGTACGGAGGAGGAAGAGTGTGGAGCAGCATCATCACGGCGAGATTCTCCTTTACCGAACGGAAGACGGGCAAACCAAAATAGAGGTCCATTTTCAGCAGGAAACCGTTTGGCTGACGCTGGATCAGATGGCAGAACTGTTTGACCGCAACAAATCGACGATTTCAAGGCATATACAACACATATTTACCGAGGGCGAGCTTGTGCGGGACAGAGTTGTTGCAAAATATGCAACAACTGCCGCCGACGGAAAAACCTATCAAGTGGAGTATTACAATCTGGATGTGATCATCTCCGTCGGTTATCGCGTCAAGTCGCTGCGAGGAACGCAGTTCCGCATCTGGGCGAGCAACGTTCTCAAGGAATACCTGCGCAAAGGGTTTGCGATGGACGACGACCGCCTGAAGGGAAACGGCGGCGGGGATTATTGGAAAGAGCTGTTAGACCGGATTCGGGATATCCGGAGTTCGGAAAAGGTTCTTTATCGACAGGTTTTGGACTTGTTTGCCACAAGCGTTGACTATGCGGCAAGCAGCGAAGAAGCCGCGCAGTTCTTTGCCATTGTCCAGAATAAGCTGCATTATGCAGCGCACGGGCATACGGCTGCCGAGGTGATCTATGAAAGAGCGGACGCCGAAAAGCCGTTTATGGGACTGCAAACCTTCACAGGCGATTTTCCAACGAAGCGCGATATCGGAATCGCCAAGAATTATTTGCATGAGGATGAACTGAAAGTCCTGAATAACCTGGTTTCCGGTTACTTCGACTTTGCGGAAATCCGAGCGTTGGAGCACACGCCGATGCGCATGCGTGACTATATCGCTCAGCTGGATGCGATTCTGCAAGCCGGGAATCGGAAGCTGCTGCAGGACGCCGGCACGGTCAGCCATGGGCAGGCCATCCGCAAGGCGGAAGCAGAGTATCGAAAGTTTCAAGTTGCCACCCCTTCCCCGATTGAAGAAGCGTATTTCCAAAGTCTTCGGCAGGCAGAGGAAGCGTGCAAAGAGAGCAAACAACATTCCAAATAAAGTTTCGGAGGAAAACATGTACGATATGATCGTGGTCGGCGGCGGTCCCGCCGGTATGACGGCGGCGCTGTATGCGCTGCGCAACGGCAAGAGCGCGCTTGTGATCGAAAAGGCCGGGTTTGGCGGGCAGATCACGCACTCCCCGAAGGTCGAAAACTACCCCGGCACGCTGCAGATGAGCGGCAACGAGTTTGCCGACCGGTTCTTGGAGCAGATCTTGGCGCAGGGTGCGGAGGTCGAGCTGGAGAACGTCGTTTCCGTGCGCGACGAAGGCGGCGTCAAGATCGTCGAAACCGAGGAGGGCAGCCGCTATGAAGCGTTGACCGTCGTGCTTGCGACGGGCGTGAAGCACCGTATGCTCGGCTTGCCCGGTGAAAACGAGCTTGTCGGCGAGGGCATTTCGTTCTGCGCCGTGTGCGACGGCGACTTCTACGCAGGCCAGACCGTGTGCGTCGCGGGCGGCGGCAACTCCGCCTTGCAGGAAGCCATTTTGCTGGCCGAAAAATGCAAGGAGGTCATTATCCTGCAGGATCTTCCAACACTGACCGGCGAACAGCGCTTGCAGGATGTGCTGCTGTCCCGTCCCAATGTACGCGCGATCACGAATTTGAAGATCAACGCGCTCGTCACCGAGGGCGGCGCACTCAAGGGTGTGGCGGTCGAGGATCGCATCACCGGCGCACAGCAGACCGTGGCGTGCGACGGGCTGTTTGTCGCCATCGGCCTGATCCCCGAAAATGAGCCGTTTGCGGCACTTGCCAAGCTCAATAAGTGGGGCTACTTCGACACCGACGAACAGTGCACGACCGAAACCCCCGGCGTCTATGTCGCGGGCGACTGCCGCTCTAAGTTCGTGCGCCAGCTCACCACCGCCGTGGCCGACGGCGCAACCGCCGCGCTGGCCGCGTGCCGGTATATCAACGAACGGAAATAAACACAGCTAAATCGGGCTTCACCCGGCTAAATCGCTTTACGGCGAAATCCGCCTGACGGCGGGCTATATAGGTAATCATGGGATTCCTCCAAGCAGCGGGGGAATCCTTTGTTTTTGGGGATCTGCAGACGGTTGCCAAGCGGTGATTTTTGCGGTATACTGGGAAAAAAGCAGGAGAAAATACCATGATCGCCGAAACCTTTGATACCGACAGGACCGCTGTGATCGAGCCGAGCATGATCGTACAGCCGATCCCCGGCTTTCCGAAGGTCGCCGTCACGTGCTTTTCCAAGGTGACGTTCGACCGGCTCTGCGCGGACCTTGCCGCGGAGCCGATGCAGGATGCGTTGACCGGCAACGCGAACGGCAAACAGCCGGTCTTTAAGGCGTCGTGGCACGGGCGGGACTATGCGCTGTTTCTGTCCGCGGTCGGCGCGCCGTCGTGCATCGGGCTGCTGGAGGATATCGCGGTGTTCGGCGCCGAAACGTTCGTGATCTTCGGCACCTGCGGCGTGCTGGATCGCACGATTGCGGATTGCGGCGTTATGCTGCCGACCGCTGCCGTGCGCGACGAGGGGACAAGCTATCATTACGCGCCGCCGTCCGACGAGATCGCGGTCAATGTCGGCACGCTGCCCGCCGCGCGGGCGGTGCTCGATGCGCTCGGCGTCCTTTACACGGCAGGCAAGGTCTGGACGACCGATGGATTCTACCGCGAAACGCGCGGCCTTGTCGAGCGCCGCAAAGCCGAGGGCTGTCTTTGCGTGGACATGGAATGTTCGGCGGTCGCGGCGTGGGCGGCGTTTCGGCAGAAGCGCGTGCTGCAATATTTCTATGCGGGCGACAACCTCGACGCCGAGGTATGGGAGCCGCGCAGCCTTGGCAACGACAAGCGCCTTGCGGACAAGGATCGCATCGCGTATCTGGCTATGGCGATGGCCGAAAAGCTGTATGAAACGGAGGAACAGGCATGACCGAAACCGAAAAAATGCTGTCCGGCAGACTCTATGTCCCCACCGATGCGGAACTGGTCGCCATGCGAAAAAATGCGCGGCGGCTCTGCAAGGCGTACAACGACTGCGATCCGGACGACGAGGATCGGCAGGACGAGCTGCTGCACCGGCTTTTGCCGCAGCTTGGCGAAAATTCGTGGGTCAATGCGCCGCTGCAGTTCGATTACGGTTGCTTTATCGAGATCGGGCAACGGTGCTTTGTGAACTATAACTTCACCGTACTCGACTGTGCGCCGGTCAAAATCGGCGACGATGTGTTCATCGGGCCGAATGTGTCGCTGATGCCGCCGGTGCATCCGCTTTTGCACGAGGAACGCAAGCTCTATGCGCGCGCGGACGGCGTGCTGACCGACCGGGAATACGCGCTGCCGGTCACGATCGGGGACGGCTGCTGGATCGCGGCGAACGTCGTCGTCTGCGGCGGCGTCACCGTCGGCGCAGGCAGCGTGATCGGCGCGGGCAGCGTCGTCACGCACGATATACCGGCGGGCGTGCTGGCGGCAGGCAATCCGTGCCGCGTGCTTCGCCCCTTGACCGAGGCCGACAGCGTTTTGCATAAGCCGTCGTTATTCGAATAATCCCAAGGAGGGCGACCATGGAAAAGCCCAAATCCACCCAAAAGAAGCTGGCGGCGGGCGCGGCAGCGACCGTGACGGCGGCAAGCCTGCTGGTGCATACGGCGGTGACGGACCCCGGCGCGCTGCTGCAAACCCCCGACCCGACAACGCCGGAGGCAAAGCATATCCGGACCGTGGACGGCACGCCGCACCGCAGCTATATTCTCGAAACCGATCAGTACGAACCGTTCACGTGGCAGGAGCAGGCGACGCTTTGGATGCAAAAGCTCCCGTGGGCGGTGCGCGCCTTGGTGCTGCTGCCGCTGTGGGGGATCGGGGAGACGCTGACTGTGCTCGTTTCGGCGTTCTTTGCGTCGCCGCTCGGCCGGGCGCTTGTGCATTTTCTGCTTGCCGCGGCGGTGCTTGCAGGACTGTTTGCGCTCGTTTGGAAGCTGCTGTTTCCCAATGTGCCGCTGTCCAAAATCTTCAATAAAAAGACGCTCCCGTGGCTGATCGGTGCGGCGGCGCTGTTGACCGCGGCGGACTTCCTCTTGGGGCGCGTGTGGGACGAATGGCATATCGTCCGCATCGGGATCATGGCGGTGCTCGGGTTCGGCGTGATCGCCCTTTTATGGTATCGCATCTGCCAAAAGCTGCCCGGGCCGATACGCAGAAAGAAGAAGGTCGAGCTGTACGTGGCGTGACGTGCCAAAAGATGCAACAAAGTTGTAATATTTTGGCATTCGGGCGTTTGAAACCGCATGGGTTCCTTGACCGTCAACCGCGAAAATGGTATACTGCAAACGAAGGAAGCCGCAGACAAGGCGGCTTTTCCGTTCAGGAGTAGCGTCATGCCGGAAAAACAAGGTCTTTTGCTGTATCTGCCTACCATCGACGAGCTGGATTTCCGCCGCCGCCTGCTGGCCGACCCGGAAACGATGTCCTATAACCACGCCTGGGGCGGCACGATCGACTTCCCGGAATCGGATTGGGCGGGCTGGTATGCGCATTGGGTGCTGCAGCACCGCGATAAACGCTTCTATCGCTATCTCAAAACCGAGGACGGCACGTTCGTCGGGGAGGTCGCCTATCATTTCGACCCGAAGTGGGGCGGCTTTATGGCCGACGTGATCGTGAAGAGCGAGTTTCGCGGGCGCGGCTACGGCAAGGCGGGGTTGGAGCTGCTTTGCGCGGCGGCCAAAATGCGCGGCATTACGGTGCTCTACGACGATATCGCCATCGACAATCCGGCGATTGAAATGTTCCTTGCGGCGGGCTTTTTCGAGGTCGCCCGAACCGATGAGATCATCCTTTTGAAGAAAGACCTATGATCCGAAAATCCACCCCCGAAGATTATCAAACGCTTTTGCGCCTCTACGCCGTTGCGCGCGAGGCAATGAAGCAAAGCGGCAACCCGACCCAATGGGGCGAGGACAGGCCGTATCCCGCCCGCATCGAGGCCGATATTCAAACCGGCATCGGCTATGTGATTGAGCGTGACGGGCGTGTTTGCGGCGCGTTCGCGCTGCTGCAGGAGCCGGAGCCGACCTACGCGCATATCGACGGCGCATGGCAAACCGACAGTCCGTATATCACGCTGCATCGCGTGGCAAGCGACGGCACGGCGCGCGGCGTGATGCACGAGATGCTCGCCTTTGCCGACAGCGTATGCCCGTGCATCCGGATCGACACGCACGAAAACAACCGCATCATGCAGCATATCCTGCAAAAAGAGGGGTTCACGTACTGCGGCGTCATCACGCTGGCGGACGGCGCGCCGCGTTTGGCGTATCAGCGGTGCAGAACGAGCGAAAGGAACATCGAATGATTACCGTATCACCCATTCAGATCCCGGCGCTGCCGACCGAAAGGCCGCGCCGCCTGTATGTGTACACCCCGGACGGGTACGAAACCGACGAGCGCCGCTATCCGGTGCTGTATATGTTCGACGGGCACAACGTGTTTTTCGATGCGGATGCGACCTACGGCAAAAGCTGGGGCATGAAGGAATATCTCGAAGCGCATCGAACGCCGCTGATCCTCGTTGCGTTCGAGTGCAATCCGGAGGGGGTTCGGCGCCTGTTTGAATACAGCCCGTGGGACTTTTCGGTGCCGCGCCGGTTTTATGCGGATGGCATGGTCAAGGGGCTCGGCAAGGTGACGATGGACTGGCTTGTCAACGAATTGAAGCCGATGATCGACCGGACCTACCGCACACTGCCGGATCGTGAGCACACGCTGATCGCGGGCAGCTCGATGGGCGGCTTGATGACGATTTACGCTCTGACCGCGTACAACGACACGTTTGCCAAGGGCGCGGCGCTGTCGCCGTGCTTGTGGGACAATCCGAGCAAGCTGGCAAAGCTGCTGAAAATGCCGCTGCTTTCGCCCACGATGCTCTACATGGATTACGGCGAAGCGGAGGACGACGGCGACCGGCGGCCGCATGCCGCGATGTTCCGCGCGGCTGCCGCGCTCACAAAGGCGGGCGGCTCGGTGGCGGCGCGAAGCGTGCCGAACGCACAGCACAGCGAAGCGTATTGGGAGCAGCGCATCCCGATCTTTATGGACTATCTTTTGGGGTGATCGCCATGTTCGGACGCAAAAAACCGACGGCGCCGCGCTACGACGCCGAAAAGCAAAAGCCGATCCTGCATAAAAGCATCTGCACCGGCGAAACGACCGCGGGCTTTATGGATCTGCACGGCGGCAAGTACCACGAAATCACGCTGATCCAGAGCGACCGCGATCTGAAGCGGTTCATGGACGATTACGGCATCGACACCGTGCCGGAAACGAAATATTGAGAGACGAAAAAGGAGAGGACGCTGCATCCCCTCCTTTTGGTTTACGGTGCCTTACGCGTTCAGCAGGAACGCATAGTAGGCCTTGACCGCTTCATACAGGTCGGCCTTGCTGATGATCTCCCACGGCGCGTGCATCGACAGCACGGGCACGCCGCTGTCGATCACGTTCATGCCGTACAGCGCGCAGATATAGGCGATCGTGCCACCGCCGCCCACGTCGATGCGGCCGAGCTCTGCGGTCTGGAAATTGACCTTGTTGTCGTCCATGATCGCGCGCAGACGCCCCATATATTCGGCGTTTGCGTCATTGCTGCCGCTCTTGCCGCGCGAGCCGGTGTATTTGTTGAAGCACACGCCCCGGCCGAGGTACGCCGCGTTCTTCTTCTCGAACACGGACGCATACATCGGGTCATAGCCCGCGCTGACATCGCAGGACAGCATACGGCTGTTTGCGAGCGCGCGGCGGAGCTTCAGCTCGGAATATTCGCCCGTGCGATCCATCAGCTCGGCGACGGCGTTTTCAAAGTAATGCGCCTGCATACCGGTCGCGCCGACGCTGCCGATCTCCTCCTTGTCTGCGAGCAGGCAGCAGCAGGTATAGGCGGGAATCTCGGTCAGCTTCAGCATCGCCTCGACCTCGGCAAACGCGCAGACGCGGTCGTCGTGGCCGTAGCCGAGCACCATGCTGCGATCCAAGCCGAAATCACGGCTCTTGCCCGCGGGCACAACCTCGATCTCCGCAGAGAGGAAGTCCTCCTCGTCCATATCGTACTTTTCCTTCAAAATCGCAAGGATCGCCGCCTTCACCGGCTCCTTCTCCGCGCCCGCAAGCGGCTTGCCGCCCACGATCACATCCAGGTCTTCACCCTCGACGACGGTGCTGCCCTTCTTTTCCATCTGCTGCTGCGAGAGGTGGATCAAAAGATCGGAGATGCCGACGACGGGATCGTTCTCGTCCTCGCCGATCACGACCGGGACGACCGTGCCGTCCTTCTTGGCGACGACGCCGTGCAGCGCAAGCGGCAGCGTGACCCATTGATACTTTTTGATGCCGCCGTAGTAGTGCGTATCGAGGTACGCGAGGTCGGTGTCCTCATACAGCGGGTTCTGCTTCAGATCCATGCGCGGGCTGTCGATGTGCGCGCCGATGATGTTGATGCCCTTTTCCATCGGCTCACGGCCGATCACGTAGAGCTGCACGGCCTTGCCCATCGTGTTGACATAGACCTTGTCGCCGGGCTTTAACGCGCCCGCGTCGTTCAGATTCACATAGCCTGCGGCCTCGGCGCGGCGGATCGTCTCCGCGGCACATTCCCGCTCGGTCTTGCTTTGATCCAGATAGCTGCGATACGCGCTGCCGAGCGCCATGACCTCGGCTTCGGTCTCGGCGGAATAGGTTGTCCAAGCGTTGACTCGTTCCATAGTTGCCTCCTGTTTTCCTTCGTTATCCCAAAGTATATACGATACCGCGCGGAAAGTCAAAGCGCAATCCGGCCTATTTTGCGGCTGCCGGTCGATTTGACACGATTTTTGCGCAAAAAAAGCACACCCGAAGGTGTGCTTGAAGAACTGGGTTATCCGCAAACGATCTTTGCTTACGCTTTGCCGTTGCAGCCGAGAACATCGACGATCTTGTGCTGGACCATCTTCTTGATCGCTTCGCGGCCGGGCTTGAGGTACTGGCGCGGGTCGAAGTGATCCGGATGCTCCGCAAAGTGCTGACGGATCGAAGCCGTGAGCGCAAGGCGCAGGTCGGAGTCGATGTTGATCTTGCAGACCGCCATACGGGCGGCTTCTCTCAGCTGAGACTCGGGGATGCCGACCGCGTCGGGCATCTTGCCGCCGTACTGGTTGATCATCTTGACGAACTCCTGCGGAACGGAGGAAGAGCCGTGCAGAACGATCGGGAAGCCCGGGAGACGCTTTTCGACTTCCTTGAGGATGTCGAAGCGGAGGGGCGGGGGAACGAGCAGACCGTTCTCGTCGCGCGTGCACTGCTTGGCGGTGAACTTATACGCGCCGTGGCTCGTGCCGATGGCGATCGCGAGAGAGTCGCAGCCGGTGCGCTCGACGAATTCCTGCACGTCCTCCGGACGGGTGTAGGAGGAATCCTCGGCGGAAACATTGACTTCGTCTTCGACGCCTGCGAGGGTGCCGAGCTCGGCCTCGACGACGACGCCGTGGTCATGCGCATATTCGACGACCTGCTTGGTGATCTTGATGTTCTCCTCGAACGGGAGGCCGCTCTTGTCGATCATGACGGAAGAGAAACCGCCGTCGATGCAGCTCTTGCACAGCTCGAACGAATCGCCGTGGTCGAGGTGGACAACGATCGGCAGATCAAAGCCGGCGGTCTGCTCCGCATCCTGAATCGCCGCTTCGATCAGCTTCATCAGATAGACGTGTTTCGCATACGCGCGGGCGCCCTTGGAAACCTGCAGGATCAGCGGAGCATGCTCCTCGATCGCGGCTTCGGTAATGCCCTGGATGATCTCCATGTTGTTGACGTTGAAGGCGCCGATGGCATAGCCGCCGTTGTAAGCCTTCTTGAACATTTCGGTACTGGTTACAATGGCCATAGATAACTCCTTTACCCATTAAACTTTAACAATATTATAAACGTTCTCCGGAAGAATTGCAATACCGACTTTTTCGGGGTATAATACTTTCCGTGAGGTGTATCCGAGAAAGGAGCCTATATGCAGCCTAAAATGTTATCTCTGATCGTTCCGGTCTACTTTGAGGAGGAGGTATTGCCCGCTTCCTACGCCCGCATGGACGGCGTGATGCGCTCTATCGGCCTGCCGTATGAGATCATCTACGTCAACGACGGCAGCCGCGACGGAACGATGAAAATACTGCGCGACCTTGCCAAGGCGCATCCGGAGGTCAAGGTCTATTCGTTCTCGCGCAACTTCGGGCATCAGCTCGCCGTGACCTGCGGCATGGATCACGCCAAGGGCGACGCGCTGATCATCATCGACGTCGATCTGCAGGATCCGCCAGAGCTGATCCCCAAGATGGTCGAGATGTGGCAGGACGGCGCGGACATCGTCTACGGCAAGCGCACCCGGCGCAAGGGTGAAACGCTGTTCAAAAAGCTGACCGCCGCGGCCTACTACCGCGTGCTGTCCTCCATGAGCGCCTACCCGATCCCGCTCGATACCGGCGACTTCCGCCTGCTCGACCGCAAGGTAGCCGACGTGTTCCTAAAGATGCGCGAATCCGCGCGGTTCCTGCGCGGCATGTCCGCATGGATGGGCTTTGAAGCCGTGCCGATTGAATACGTGCGCGAGGAGCGCGCCGCGGGCAAGACGAAATATTCGCTCAAAAAGATGCTCTCGCTCGCCGCGGACGGGATTTTGAACTTTTCCGCGACGCCGCTGGAGCTGCCGCTGTATTTCGGCGTGCTGCTCGGCATTCTTGGCGTATTCGGCCTGATCGCCATGATTGCCTGCACCGCGGCGCTCGGCAGCGCGTGCCCGCAATGGCTGTGGCTTGCGGTCGGGTTCACGCTTGTGCTCGCCGTGCTGTTCGGGTTCCAAGGCATACAGGGGTTCTATCTCGGCCGCATGTACGACGAGCTGAAGGACAGGCCGCTGTATATCGTCGCGGAAACGCTGAACGCCGAGAACGAGGGCGAATGAAATTCGCGGCGCGCATGAAATATGGCTGCGCCAAATGAAATGTATGCCGACGGCATGATCCTCCTTGCGGAGAATCGGACGGAAGGACAGGGCCGCAGATCCGTCACGCGTATTGTATAGCGATATTTCCGGCGCGAAGCGTTTTTCGCGGCAAATGCAAAAAAGAATTTGCGCGGTTTTGCAAAGAAAACTCTTGCAGTTTGACGCAATTCATTGTAAAATAAATCGACTAAATATGAAGGAGGCATTTTGCCATGTCTATTAAAGTTGCCATTAACGGTTTCGGTCGCATCGGTCGTCTGGCGTTCCGTCAGATGTTCGGCGCAGAGGGCTATGAGGTTGTTGCCATCAACGATCTGACCAGCCCCGCGATGCTCGCTCACCTGCTCAAGTACGATACCGCTCAGAAGGGTTACTGCGGCGTGATCGGCGAGAACAAGCACACCGTTGCTTCCAAGGAACCCGTTTTTGAAGAAGACGGCAAGACCGTGAAGGTCCCCGGCTCCATCACTGTGGACGGCAAGGAAATCACCATCTATGCCGAGCCGAAGGCCCAGAACCTGCCCTGGGGCGAGCTGGGTGTTGACGTTGTGCTCGAGTGCACCGGTTTCTACACCAGCAAGGCCAAGTCGCAGGCGCACATCGACGCAGGCGCCAAGAAGGTCGTTATCTCCGCTCCCGCCGGCAACGATCTGCCCACCATCGTTTACAATGTCAACAACAACGTTCTGACCAAGGAAGACAAGATCATCTCCGCGGCGAGCTGCACCACCAACTGCCTCGCGCCGATGACCAAGGCTCTGAACGACAACTTCCCGATCGTTTCCGGCATCATGACCACCGTTCATGCCTACACCGGCGATCAGATGATCCTCGACGGCCCGCATCGCAAGGGCGATCTGCAGCGTGCCCGCGCGGGTGCTGCGAACATCGTTCCGAACAGCACCGGTGCTGCGAAGGCCATCGGCCTCGTTATCCCCGAGCTCAACGGCAAGCTGATCGGCTCCGCACAGCGCGTCCCGGTCGCCACCGGCTCCACCACGATCCTCGTCGCGGTTGTCAAGGGTAAGGACATCACCAAGGAAGCGATCAACGCGGCCATGAAGTCCCAGGCCTCCGAGTCCTTCGGCTACACCACCGAGAAGCTCGTTTCCTCCGACATCATCGGCATGACCTACGGCTCCCTGTTCGATGCGAACCAGACCATGGTTCAGAAGATCGACGAGGACACCTATCAGGTTCAGGTCGTCGCTTGGTATGACAACGAGAACTCCTACACCTCCCAGATGGTCCGCACCATCAAGTACTTCGCGGAGCTGTAAGACACGGCAAAACGCCATCAAGGCATACGAAAGCCGCCCGAAAAGGGCGGCTTTTTTGTGTAATCGTTCGTATTGCGGCATTGCTGCGTTACTCGATATAATCCCGCAAAATCTCCCCAAACTTTGCCTTCAGAAAATACCGATACTCCGGATGCGCGGCGGCTTCCCGGTACTCGTTTGGGATCGTGCGGCGGTTGAAGGCTTCGATGCGGTCGCGGTTTTCGGCGTAGCGCAGGACGGTGATCAGGCCTTCGCGCTCGGCCTTCAGGATCGCTTCGAGCGCGTCGGGGACGAGCTCGCAGGAGGCGACGGGCACCGGCGTTTCGCTGACCGCGGCAAACGGAATGGAAACGTCGAAGTCCGCGCGGGGAAAGTCCTCCACGGCGTAGATATAGCCGGGTACGCCCGCATAGGTTTCGACAAGCGCGTTCGGGTAGTATTCCTGTATCTGCAGGCGGCCGTCCTTCGTGAAGCCGTACGGCCCCCATTTCTGCCACGGGCCGGTGTGCGCAAAGCCGGTTTCGCGGCAGAATGTTTCGATGGCGTTGGACAGATAGACCAGCACGTTTTCGCGCTTTTCGGAAAAGTACAGCAGCGGGCGGCCGTGGTTCGATACGCGCGGTTCCAAGATCGTGATGCCCGGCGTGGGGGATGCGTGGTAATACATGCGGCCTCCTGCAAGCATCAAAGAATCTGTTCCATGCCGACCTTTTGCGGCACAAGCCCCATTCGCTCATAAAAGTGCAAGGCGTTCGGGTTGCAGCTCCACACGTTCAGCGTCAGGTTGTAGCAGCCGAGCGAGCGCGCATACTCCCGCACATGCGTATACAGCGCCTTGCCCACGCCCCGGCCACGCGCGGCCTCGTCCACGCAGATATCGTCCACATACAGCGTTTTGCGGTCGCACAGCAGACGGTCGTTCTGCACGGTTTGGATTTGACAGAAAGCATGTCCCAAAATCGCACCATCCTCGTCATAGACGAACACCGGCGCATCATCGTTCGAAAAGATGGCGGCAAGGTCTTCGGCGCCGTACTTGGTGGCAAGGCGGAACAGGTCGGGTCTGCCTTGGTGGTGAACAAGGTTCACCTGCCGAAGCAGCCGCAGCACGGCGGGGATATCGCGCGGCTTGGCGCGGCGAATCGTGGTCATAGAAGGCTCCTTTATGCAAAAAAGGACGGTCGCCTGCGAAGGGCAGACCGTCCTTATGAAATGCGCATTATGCGAACTTATGGTAGATCGCGCGGATCGTGTTCTCGAAATCGCGCTGCTCGACGCCGATGATGATGTTCATTTCGCTGCTGCCCTGGTCGATGATGCGGACGTTGATATCCGCCTCGGAGAGCGCGTCGAACAGGCGGGCGGCGGTACCTCTGGCGCGAACCATGCCGATGCCGACGGTGGCGACAAGCGCGATACAG
Source organism: uncultured Clostridia bacterium (assembly GCA_946185305.1). Classification (GTDB taxonomy): domain Bacteria; phylum Bacillota; class Clostridia; order Christensenellales; family CAG-138; genus UBA3792. Next base: position 14,988 of record CAMHJE010000011.1, read on the forward strand.
CTTGCGATTTCGACGGTATCCGGCACACATTCCGCCATGATGTCGTGGTAGATCGCATCCATCTTGCCCTTCAGCTGCGTATCCGCGGCCACGACGCCCATCGTATCGACGCCGCACGGCATACACTCCACCGAAACATTGTGCTTGGCAAAGACGCCGACGAGCCGGTAAGCAAAGCCGGGCTCGCTGTTCATGTTGTCCTTTTGGAGCGTGATAACGGTATACCCGCGGCTGCCCGCAATGCCGGTCAGCACGGAACTGCGCTCCACCGGCGCCATCACATCCGGCACGATCATCGTGCCCTTGACCTCCGGGCGGTTCGTGTTGCGGACGTTGATCGGGATACGCGCCTTGCGCACCGGGAAGATCGAATCCTCATGCAGCACGCCCGCGCCCATATAGCTGAGCTCGCGCAGCTCGGTATAGGTCACGGTGTCGATGACGCGCGCCTCCGGCACGATGCGCGGATCGGCCATCAAAAAGCCGTCCACGTCCGTCCAGTTTTCGTAAAGATCGGAGTCGGTCGCGCGGGCGACGATCGCGCCCGTGATATCGCTGCCCCCGCGGGAGAACGTGCGCAGACTGCCGTCGTGCCGTTTGCCGTAAAAGCCCGGAATCACGACGCGGTCATACTGCGTCAGCACGCGCGCCCGCGCCTGTGTCGCTTCGTCGTCGTAGGTGCCGTCGTCGTGGAAGCAGATCAGCTCGGCGGCGTCCACAAAGCGGAAGCCGAGATAGTCCGCCATCAAAAGCGCGTTGAGGTATTCCCCGCGCGAGGCGGCATAGTCCGGACTGGCGCCGTTTTCGATGATGTGGCGAATGTCCGCAAGCTCGCTTTCTAAATCGACCCGCAATTCGAGCCGGTCGCGGATCTGCAGATACCGGCGCTCGATGCGGCCGAACACGTTTTCAATCGACGCGCCGCTTTGCGCCACGCGCTGACACTCATACAGCAGATCGGTGATCTTGTCGTCGCCCTTATACCGCTTGCCGGGCGCGGAAACGACCACATACCGGCGCGTCGGGTCGGCTAAGATAATGTCTTTGACTTTACGGAACTGTCCGGCGTCGGCCAACGAGCTGCCGCCGAATTTGACTGTTTTGATCATAGATACTCCTCACGGGGGATGGAAATTGCATCTGCGGTGCAGCCGAATCGAAGCGATTTTGCTGCATAGAGCCTTTACGGCTCTATGCGTCTGCACTCCAGATAATACCGCTTTTCGTTTGCTTCGCCCATCGAGAACGTCTTGCGCGGCAGAGCGCCGTCGTAAATGACGGTCGGGAACAGCTCGCTCTTTTGCATCGCGGGCAGCAGGAAGCCCATTGCGTCGGGCTTGTTCGACAGGTTCTTCACCACGTCGTCGCCGTGGATATAATCGACCTCGGCCTTGGTTTCCTTCAGCAGCGCGTCGATGGCGTTTTGCAGCGTGCCGACGGCAAGCTGCTGCTTCGGGCTGGTCACGGTCAGCGTGCCGCATTGCCCGTCGGTGAAGAACGGGATCACATGCGTTTCGCCGCCCGCGGCGGGCTTGGTCTCGCCCCACGATACGGCTGCGCCGCCGTTTTGCGCGGCGAGCTTTTCGGCAAGTGCCTCGATGCCGGCCTTGCCGCCGCAGCCGAAGACGACGCGGTGGATCGGCTCAAAGACAATGCCCTTGTCATGCACATTTTCGATCTCGACGAGCGCATAGCGGGCGGGGTGGTTTTCCCGATCGGCCTCGGGCAGCGTCGCCTTGATCTTTTCCCAGTTGGCCTTGGCGGTCGCAAAGCTGTGGTTGCCGTCGCCCATCGCAAAGAGCAGCGGCGCATGATCGCCGTACTTTTCCGTAAAGGCCGCGGGATCGGTCAGCGCAGTCAGCGCGTTCAGTACATTTTGAATATCGGCGGGATCGTTGACGAGCCAGCCCTGAATATGCCCGCCGCCGAGCATCAGATCGGTGTCGTAAAGCGGTTCGAGCGCGGCGGCCTTCTCGGTCAGCGGCTCGATGACCGTGCACTTCGGGTCGTCGATCAGCACAAGGATATGCGGGAGCTCGACCGGCGCGCCCTCGCGGATGCGGAGCCGCGGCGGGATGCGCTCGACGATGGTGCCCTCCGTCGCGCGGATCAGCGTGGTCGAGCCCTTGCGGTAGTCGTAACATTCCAGATCGAGCGCGAGAACGAGGCCGTTGCGTGTGTTGCCCGCGGCGCTGCGGCGCACAAGCACAAAGCCGGTCGGCAGCGTTTGCAGTACGCCGTCACGCAGATATTCGCGCATCTTTTCACGGATCGAAGCAATGCGCGCCGCTTCGTCCGGCTTGCCCAAGAACGCTTCGGGCAGGATCAGATCGAGGGTAGACGGCGCCGCGCCGATATAGTCGCGCGCCTTTTGCCAATAGTCGGGCTGCGAGGTGTATTGATCGCAGGCGACGACAGCCCACTTGGAGAAGTCCGTTCCCTTGGGCGGGAGCATCACATCCGGCACCAAAACGCCGATGTCGTTCTTGTACATGGTCTTTCCCCTCCGTGCTGAAAATTCGGGGGACACGCCCCTAACGATATTATACGTGATTTTGAGGTTGTTTGCAATAGAAAAGCGAAAAAGCCGGGAGCGGCGAAATCGTGCTCGCGCAATGCAGACGCCGAAAGGGATTCAGCTTCCCACAGGATTGCGAAGCCATCGCAAGCCCTTCGGGTAGTGGTTCTTGATCGTCGTCCCGTCCGACTTGCCGAGCCCCAAGGCGTACCCTTTATATGTCACGGCGCACCAGCCCTTTTCGGCGGAGCGGGGGAGCGTTTCGCCCGAAAGATAGCGGGCGGCTTCGGCGTCGGTCAGCGCGACCGTGCTGTGCAGCGGCAGCGGCGCGGCAAGCGCGAGCGCGTGGGCGGGCAGGAAGAATTTGCCCTTGTCCTCGCCAAGCAGCAGCCCCGCGCGGACGACGCGAAGGCCGTCCAAGGAAAACGGCAGGGCGGGAACAAGCAGCACGCGCCCGTCCTTCAGCCGAAGCAGCTGCCCCCTTGGGAGCGATACGGACGCGGCAAAGTCCGCCCATGCGGGGCATTTGTCGGACCTGCCGAGGGTGAACACGGACGGCGCGGCCTCGCCCGCGCGGGCAAACAGCGCCATATACTGCCCCTCGCCGACGGAATTGTGCGGAAACAGCTTTTGTTCGGCAAGCAGCGAAAAATCGGGATGGCCTTGCAAAAACAGCGCGGTCGTGTCCTCGTCCTCGGCGGGCGAGAACGAGCAGGTCGAATAGACGAGCCGGCCGCCGGGCTTGACGGCCTTGGCCGCGTTGTCCAGAATCCCGCGCTCACGCACGGCGCACGCCTCCACGTGCGCGGGCGACCATTCCTCCACGGCGCGCGGGTCCTTGCGGAACATGCCCTCCCCGGCGCACGGCGCATCGCACAAAACCGCGTCGAACCTTTCGGCAAGCCGGTCGCAAAGGGCTTTGGTATCCATGTTCGTCACGACGGCGTTCGTCACGCCGAGCCGTTCGAGGTTGCCGACAAGCACCTGCGCGCGGGACGCGACGTATTCGTTGGCAACGAGCACACCGGTGTTTTGCATCGCGGCGGCAAGCTGTGTCGTTTTGCCGCCCGGCGCGGCGCAAAGGTCAAGCACCGCCATGCCGGGGCGCACGTCCAAAAGTCGTGCCGGCGCCTGCGCGCTCGCCTCCTGCATATAGTACAGCCCCGCCGCATGCAGCGGATCGGCGCCGGGCTTGAAGCCGGACGGAACCAAAAAGCCGTCCCGGGCGCCGTCAACCGGAACAAGCGGCGCCGAAAGCAGCGACTGCAGCGCGTCCGGCGCGACTTTCAGCGTGTTCACGCGAAGCGCGCTTTTCGGCGGCTCGTCCATCGCGGCAAGGTAGGCGGGATAGGCCTGCCCGAGCTGCGATTGCATACGGGTCAAAAATTCTTGCGGAAGAACCATTTTTATTCCTTTCCGAGCGCCATTTGCACCGCTTCTCTGGCGTTCAGCAGCACCACATACGCCTCCCTGACCGGGATACCGGTCAGCGCGGCGAGCGCGTCGGCATACAGCGTGATCTGCTTACGGTGGCGCTCGGCGTGCTTTGCGGGATCGCCCTCGACATGGTCGGTCTTGTAATCGACGAGCACCCATGCGCCGTTTTCGATAAAGCACGCGTCGATCACGCCTTGCAGCAGGATCGGATCGGTGCGGTCGGTGTCCATCAGCCGGTTCGCCGGAACCGGGCGCACAAAGCTCTGCTCCCGCAAAACGCGTTCGGCGGTGAGCATCCGCCGCCACAGCGGGGAGCGTACAAACCATTGCACCGCGGCAAGGTGCGCCTTCGGCACGCCGCCGACGCTGTCGGCAAGGGCGGCAAGGGCTTCGTCCGAAACCGCCGTCAGCGGCAGCCGTTCCATGATCGCATGCACGCGCGAGCCGAGCGTTGCGCCGTCGTCGCGCTCCATAAACACCGGGTCTTCAAACGGCGCAAGCGTCTTGTCGCCGAGCGCGGTGACGGAGGTTTTGGCGGGCAGGTCGGTCACGATTTCATACGGGTATTCCCAATCGAGCGCGTCGTGCAGCGCCTCGATATCGCCAGGCTCGGCGGCGGGCAGGGCAGGCAAGGCGGGCAGCTCGGCGGGCGCGGCATATTCGGCCTTCGTGTGCAGCTGCGGCGCCAAATAGCCGTTCAGCGCGAGCAGCAACAGCCGCATCCCGTTGTTGGCGCTGCGAAGGTTGTGCAGCGTCGGGGCGGGCAGCGACGAGAGCTTTTCCTCCGCTCCGCGGACACAGCCGCATAGGAACAGCTCGCTTCTTGCGCGCGTCATGCCGACGTACAGCACGCGCAGCTCCTCCTGCCACGAGGCGTCCGCAATCGCGCTTTGGATCAGCCGCCGCGCATAGGTTTTGCGCTTGCAGCCGTCCGCGTCCAAGAACGTCAGCCCGACGCCGTATCGCTCATGCAGCAGCAGCGGTTCCTTTTCGTCGGCGCGGTTGAACTGTCCGCCGAGCGCGGCCAAATAGACGATCGGGAACTCCAGCCCCTTGGATTTATGGATCGTCATGATGCGCACGACGTTCGCCGTGACGGTCTGCGACGCGCCGAGATCGGCGGCCTCCGCCGCATCGTCCATGAACGCAAGGAAGCTGTGTACGCCGCCCGCGCCGGACGCGTCGAACGAGCGCGCGCGTTCGATCAGCGCATCCAGATTCAGTACGCGCTGTACGCCGCCGGGCAGCGCGCCCATGCGCTCGCGCAGCTGCGTTTCGTCAAGGATCGTTTCGAGCAGCTCCTCCATCGGCACGCGGCGGGAAAGCGAACGCCATGCGGCGAGCGTTTCGAGCATCGCGGTCACGCGCGGATCCTCGGAGGAGAGCACACATTCATGCAGCGGCACCTTCGGCCGCGCGGTTCTGAGAGCGATCAATTCCGCATCGGTGAAGCCGAAAAACGGCGACCGCATGACCGAGAGCAGCGGAATGTCCTGCCGCCGGTTGTCGAGCACGCGAAGCAGGTTCAGCACAAGCTGTACCTCGATGGCCTCGAAGTACCCGCCCGCCAGCTGCGCGTAGGCGGGAATGCCCGCGTAGGCGAGCGTTTCGGCAAACACCGCCGCATGCTTTTTGCCGCGCAGCAGGATCGCAAAGTCCCCGTAGCGCGGGGCGCGCGTTTCGCCGGTCTTGCTGTCGAAAAGCGGTCGGTTCATGCGCTCGGCAATCGCCCCTGCGATCAGCCGCGCCTCGCCCTCGGCGTCGGAGGTGGATTCCTCGTCGGCGTCGGTCTTTTTTTCGAGTACATGACATTCGACCGCGCCGCCCGTTTCGCTGCTCCCGCGATAGAGCCGCGCCGCCGCGTCGTATTCGATGCCCGCAATCGGCTCGCGCATGATCGTTTCAAACACGCGGTTGACCGCGTCGATCACGGCGCCGCCCGAACGGAAATTCTGCTTGAGGTCGATGCGCGTTCCGGCTTCGCCGGTGAACGTGCGGCACTTTTCCAAAAACAGCTTCGGCTCGGCCTTGCGGAAGCGGTAGATCGACTGCTTCACGTCTCCGACGAAAAATTCGTTGTCCGCGCGGGCGATGCGGCTTAAGATCGCCTCCTGCACGCGGTTGCTGTCCTGGTATTCGTCCACGATCACATATTGAAAGCGCGACCGGTATTCGGCGGCGATCCGGTCGTCCTGCAGAATCGCAATCGTCATGTGCTCCAGATCGTCAAAGTCGAGCGCCGCCCGCTGTCGCTTTTCCTCGGCAAACGACGCGCGGAACGTGCGTACCAAAGCGAACAGCGGCACGATCAGCGCCGCGCCCGCCCGCTGCGTTTGAAACAAGGCTTCGGCGTCGGTCTCATATCGCTCGATCTGCGCCTTGATCAGCTTGACGGTCGCGGATTTCGCATCCTTCACGGCGTCGGCTTCCTCCGGGGAAAGGCCCTTGAGAGGCGGCAGATTCCACTTGGTCGGGATCGCTGCAAGCGCCTGCCCGTAAGCCGCGCGGTCGGTCTGCAGCAGTGCGCCGCGCGCATGGGTCAAAAGATCGTCTAACTTTTGCAGCGCCTTGTCGAACGCGGGCGGGAGCAGGTTCCGTGCGTCGTTCAGCTCCGCAAGGGAAAGGGTGAGTTCGTTTTTGTCCGACGCCAGCTCGTCGGCAAGGAGCGCGTCGAACGCCGCCCGGTCGGTCAGCGTCGATTCGGTTTTATGAAGCCACGCGTCCGGGTCGGGATCGGCGGACAGGAACCGGTCGATCTGATCGAGTGTCGAGATGAGCGCGTTTTCGCCGTTGAACCCGCCGATCAGCGCGCGATACGTTTCGGGCTGTTCGGCGGCAAGGTCGGATAGAACGCGCTCGCGCACCTCGCGGCGCAAAACCGCGCTTTCGGTTTCGTCGAGCATCTTTGCGGCGGGGGACAGGCCGACGCGGAAAAAGTGCCGGAACACGACCTTCGAGCAGAACGCGTGCATTGTCGAGATGTTCGCGCTTGCGACGCGCTGCGACTGGTCGCGCAGATAATTCTTGGCTTGGGCATCTGTCGCCTCTGCCGCCGCTGTTTCAAGCCGCGCCGCGATACGGGTTTTCATTTCGCCCGCCGCCGCGCGGGTAAAGGTCAGAATCAGCATCCGGTCGATCGGACAGCCGTTTTGCACGAGTCGGTAAACGCGCTCGGTCAGCACGGAGGTCTTGCCTGCGCCCGCGGCGGCGGAAACGATCACGTTGCCCGCGGCGTCGATGGCGCGCTGTTGATCGGGATTCCACTTCACGGCAATTCCTCCTTTCCGGTCAGCAGGTCGTCCAGCTCGACCTTTTTGACCCATCGCGTTTTGCAGCCGGTCTGCTTATCGAAGCGGCACACGCTGCCGTAGGGACACCACATGCAGGCGGTTTCGGTCGGGTACAGGTCGGCGCGCCCCGTCAGGATGCCCTTGGCCTGCCGCGCCGCAATGCGCTGCGCGGCCTCGATGATCTCGTTCAGCCGTTCGCGCGAGGCCGCCGCGCCGGTGATCCCGCCGTCCTTGGTGCGCTTTACGTTATAGATCAGCGTGGATTTGGCTTCCATGCCGCTGTCGCTGGCCGCTATCGCTTCGTCGTCGGACGCGGTCAGACCGTATAAAAGATGCTGCGGCGTTTCGCCCGGCTCCGGCGGGTCGAGCGTCAAGGGCATATAGTACAGCCCCGCCGGATCGCCGCCGAGCGTTTTTGCCGCGCCGAAGTACAGCGGCAGCTGCAGCGATTCGCCGGAAAGCAGCTTGGTCGGGTCGAACTTGCGTTCGCGCCCCATTTTATAGTCGATGATGCGCAGCAGGCGGCCGTCCCGCGTCTGATCGACGCGGTCGATCTTGCCGTAAATGCGGATGCGCGTGCCGTCGTCGAGCGTGAGGTACAGCGGCGGGAACGCGTCGTCCATGCCGAACGAAAGCTCGGTTGCGGCGACCTCGAACCGGCCCGCGCGCAGCTGCGTCACAATCGACCTTGCGGCATACCGCACGGTGCGCAGACGCAAAAACAGCGATTCCTTCAAGCGCGGATCGCGCGAAAAGATGCCGTCGTTATGCGAAACGAGCAGCGGCGGCAGGATCGCGTCCAAAATCGCGTCCACCTCGGCGTCGGTGATCGTCGCCCACGTATACGGCCCGGCTTTTACAGCCTTCACAAACGCGTCGAGCGCGTCGTGCAGGAACGTGCCGGCGTCGGACGCCTTTTCCTCGGCGGTCTTGCGCTCCTCGGCGCAAAGGCCGTACTTCACATACTGCGCAAACGGGCAGCGGGCGTATTGCTCCAGGCGGCTTGCGCTCATCGACGGGGCCTTGCCGTACAGCGCCCTTGCGGTCTCCTTGCCGAACGGCGCGGGCGAGCGGCTTTCGGCTTCGCCGCGCCACAACGCTTCGGCGGCGTCGCGGTAGGCGGGATCGTCCGAAAACAACTGCAGCAGCGGCGGGAGCAGCGGGGTGCAATGCCCGTCCTGCTTATACAGCGCGATCTGCTCGGCCAGCATCGAGAACGCGACCGGCTTGCTCATCGGCAGCGCGCTCAGCGCCGTCATGCCGACGCGCTCGGTATTTTCGGGGAACAGGCGTTCGACGGAATGGAGCAGCGGCGCTTTGCTCAGCTCGCTTGTGCCGTCCGAGAACGCATGGGTAAAGACGATCTGCCGCTTGGCCTTGGACAAAAGCGCATACAGCGCGAGCCGGTCGGACGCGGCCTCAACTTCGGTGCCGCCCCACACGGACAGGCCGAGCGAGCGCAGCGTTTTCAGCTCCTCGTCGTTCAATAAATCGTCGTCGGTGTGCGACGGCGGGAACACGCCCTCGGTACAGCCGAGTACAAACAGCGTGTCCACCGGCGCAAGCCGCGTGCGGACGAGGTCGCCGAGCGACACCTGATCGCCGCGTCCCGGCAGGATGCCGACCGAAAAGCCCGAAAGCCCCTCCTCGAGCAGCATCGGAAACTCTCGCTGCTGCACCGGCGTATCGCCAAGCACGGTGTAAAGCTGCACGAGCAGCGCCTTGATCGTTTCCCAGATCTGGGAGAACAGCTCGGCGTCGCTTGCGTGGCCCTCGGCAAGCAGCGCCTGCGCTTCGGCCTCGAGGGCGGTTTTGAGATCGTTCGCTTCGAGGTACGTCCACAGCGCCTTGACCTTGTCCGCGGCGCTTTGGCTGTGCATGGCCTCCTGCAGGGGGCCGAGCGTGTCCCAAAGCCGTGCGCGCGCCGTCTCGGCCTCGGGCGGGATCGTGCCGAGCGTGAACGGGCTTTTCAGCTCGCTGCCGTAGACGCCGTAGCGCAGCACGTAGTTTTCAAAGATCTCGGCGTCCGCTTGCGAAACGCCCGCATAGCCGCTTTTCAAAAGCCGCAGTACGTCGCGCATCGGAAAGCCGAGGCACGCGCACCGCGCGGCGGACAGGACAAAGTCAGTCGCGGCAAGGCCGGTCATCGGGCGCGTCGCGTCGTAAAACAGCGGGATATGCCGCCGCTCGCATGCGCGGCGCATCAAGGGGCCGTAGGCCGAAAGCTCGCTGGCAACGACGGCGATATCCGAAAAGCGTTTGCCGCCGCGCACCAGCTCCAGTATGCGGTCGCACACCAAGGCGACCTCGGTTTGCCGATCCTTGGCGGCAAGAATCTCCACCGCGTCGGTCGATTCGGCAAAGGGGACGGGGGCGACGGAAAAAAGCTGCGCCGTCAGATGGTCGAGCGCGGGCGTCTTCGCGGCGCCCTGCAGCTGTACGGTATACAGCGGGATCCCGCCCTCGCACGCGCGAGTCAGCCGATCTGCAATAGCGGCGTCGGGCGCAAACAAATCAAACAGGTTCGGGTCGCCGGTCTGCCGCAGCGTGAGCGTGACGGACTTCGAGACGCGCAGAATTTCGAGCAGCAGCCGAAACGCCTGCTCGCGCGGACGGTCGAAATCGTCCACGTAGACGAAGCAGTCCTTCACGAACGAATCCTTGATCAGCGGCAGCGCGACGGTCATCAGGTCGTTGGAGGTCAGATACCGGCGGGACAAAAAGGCTTCGCTTTCGCGGTAGAGCACCGCAAAGTCCCCGAGCTTTTGCCGCAGCAGCGCGTCCTCCGGCAGCTGTTTGGCCGCCGCTTCGAGATCGTCGGGAGAAATGCAGCTTTGCCGGAACCGCCCGATGCGGGCGTCCATCGACGCGGCGAACCCGCGGCCTTGGGCAGCGCGCGAAAACAGGCGCAGATCGTTGCGCTTGCGGTAGGCCGCCCGGCGCAGCACCATGGCGCGCCCCTGGTCGGACAGCGTCAAAAGATGCTCGCCGTAACGCTCGATCAGCCGTTGACAGAGGCGCTCAAAGCTGTACACCTCAATGCCGATCAGCCCGCCGAGGCGCGCGCAAAGCGCCTGTTCGCACCGGTAGGTCGATTGCTCCGGCACCAGCAGGATCGCGCGCTCGCCGCGCCGCATATTCGATTCGAGCCGATCCAAGAGGTACGCGGTCTTGCCCGCGTGCGCCGGACCGGAAACGATGGTGAGAGAGGACATGGGACTCCTTTCGGCTTACACAACGAAATCGCAAGCGGAGCTTGCGGCGAAATCCATGCTGCGCATGGGCAAATCGAGGCAAAGCCTCGGCTGAATCGCGCCGACGGCGCGGCTAAAAGGTTTCCGTGTGCACGGGCGTATACACCATGCGGCCGCGTTCGGTGCGGCTTTCATACAGCACGACGGAGGAGACGCGGAACGCTTCGGGCGGGACGGACAGGGCAAGGCTTTCGTCGTGCTCGACCGCGCGGGCGAGCGTGATATGCGGGACGGGCTTGCCGCGGCCGCGCACAAACCCGCGATCCAAAAGCGCCGCTTCGAGCGTTTCAAAGATGCGAAAATACTCGTCCGTTTCGCCCTCGACGCCGATGTAGCAGGTTTTTGTGCCGCTGTGCGTGAAATGCCCGACCTTGCCGAGCCGCAGCAGAAACGGCCTTGCGTCCTTCACGGCCTCATGCATGGCGTCCGCAATGTCGGCCAGCGCGTCGCTCTCCCCAAGGAAACGAACCGTGATATGATGATTCCCCTCCGGCACGAAGCGGCCGGAGGTCGATGCCTTTTGCAGTTCCTGCTCCGCGGCAAAGGCGGTGCGCAGGATGTTCTTGGGCAGCGGGATCGCAATAAACAGACGCATGACGGGCCTCCGAGGATCTTTTCTGTTTTTATTTTACGATTTTTTTGTGAATCTGTAAAGCCTGCCCTTTCTTATTTGCAAAATGTTTGTTATACTGTACATAATATGGAAACGAACTTTAACGATAAACCAACCCGCAGACGATGGTTTCGCCTGCGCCCGGGGTGGCAGGAACGGCTGCCCGTGCGTCCGCTGCTGCTGATGGCGGCGGCGGCGCTTGTGCTGACGCTGCTCGTGCTCGTCAACCGTCCGCAAAGCCGCGTGCTGAACTCGGCGGAGATGGAGATGGTGAAAAGCAAGGGCGTGCTGCGCATCGGCGTGGATGAAAACGTCTACGGGCTTTGCCAAAACGGCGAGGGCTTGGAAACGGATATCGGAAACGAGATCGGGCGCATCGTGTTCGGCAGCACGGACAGCATCACCTACGTCCCCTGCACGCGCTATTCGGCGCTGTGGCGCATGGACGACGGGTATATCGACCTGGCGATCCTGTCGATGCAGACGTTCGGCAACGCGTCCTATGCGCGCAATGCCGAGCCGTTCTACGTGGACGACTGCGTACTGGTCGGCTACGGCGAACGGTCGATCGCCTCGGCGACGGTTGCGGTTCTGGAGGGGACGCCTGCCGAAACGCTGCTCAACCGGCTTGTAAACGAGCGTTCGCCGCACACCGTCATCGTGCCGTGCGCGGACTATTATTCGATGCTGGTCAAGCTGCGGGCTGGCACCGTGGACGCGGTGTGCATGCCCTACACTGCGGCGATGAGCCACATGGAAAGCGGCATGTCGCTGTACAGCGAGCCGATCGGCACGATTGCCTACTTTGCGATTGCACCGACCGGCAGCATTCTGCTCGACCTGTGCGACGAGCTGTTTGCGGGCTGGCGGCAGGACGGCACCTTGGAACAATGGGAACAGGCCAGAGGCCTTTGACAATCAACCGAAAATGGGGGTTACAACGATGCGAGCAGACGGAAGACGCGTCCGCACGGTACAGCCGATGTACCAGGTGGCGGCGCACATCATGGCGGAGCGGAGCGACTCGATGAACATGACCGAGGTGGACATTCCGCTGGAGCCGATCCAAAAGTATCTGAATGAGCAGCGGCGCGAGGGCAAGACGTATACGCATCTCGGCGTCTTTATTGCGGCGTTCATTCGCACGATCTGCGAATACCCGTTTCTGAATCGCTTCATCGTGAACAAGACCATCTATGCCCGCAACGAAATCGCCATCGGCATGGTCGTCTTAAAGCCCGGCGAGCACGAGGGCACGATGAACAAAATGCACTTCGAGCGCACGAACATGCTGTCCGAGGTGCAGGCGATCATCGACCGCTACATCAACGACAACCGCGAAGCCGGCGACACGAACAGCACGGACGATATGATCCGCAAGCTGCTGGCCGTGCCGGGGCTTTGCCGCCTTGGAGTAAACGTTTTCAAATGGCTCGATAAGCACGGCCTTTTGCCCAAAAGCATCATCGACGCAAGCCCGTTCCATTGCACGGCGACCGTGACGAACCTTGCCTCGATCCGCACGAACCACATCTATCACCACGTCTATAACTTCGGCACGACGACGCTGATTATGGCGATGGGCAACGCGCGTGAGGTGCCGACCCGCAAGCACGGCGAGATCGAGTTTGTGCGCTGCATGCCGGTCGGCGTCGTGATGGATGAACGCATCTGCAACGGTTCGCAGTATGCGATGGCGTTCCGGCGGTTTTCCTATTACCTCAAAAACCCGGCGCTGCTGGACGTTCCGCCCGAAACGGTGGCGGACGATCTGCCCTGATGCGCGGACGCACGATTTTAGTTGACGAAAACGCCAAAATCCGTTACACTATTATATTGAAATGATATCCGGTGAAGGCGGGGTCTTTGCCGGATACAGTCTGCGAAGCGGAGGGTTCGCTTCGCTCTCCGACAATTTTGCAAGGAGACAGTATGGAGCAATATTACAGCATCGGCGGCGGGCGGCGGCTGGAGGGCACCATCACGATCAGCGGCGCAAAGAACGCGGCGGTTGCGATCATCCCTGCGGCGATCCTCGCCGGAGAGCCGTGCGTTTTGGAAAACCTGCCCGATATCGCGGATGTGAACAGCCTGCAAAGCATTATGAAGCATATCGGCGCCAAGGTCGAGACGACGGCGGGCGGCTGCATGCACATCGACCCGACCACGATCAACACCTGCGACGTGACGTTCCCGGAGGTCAGCTCGATGCGTGCGTCGTATTATCTGCTGGGCGCGATGCTCGGCACCTACGGCGAAATCGAACTGGCGCTGCCCGGCGGCTGCGTGATCGGCGCAAGGCCCATCGACCAGCATATCAAGGGCATGCGCGCACTCGGCGCGAAGGTCTTTATGGACGAGAGCCGGAACGTGATCCGTGCGCAGGCGACGCACCTAAGGGGCGCGGAAATCTTCTTCGACGTCGTTTCGGTCGGCGCAACGATCAACGTCATGCTCGCGGCGTGCCGCGCCGAGGGGCAGACGGTTTTGCAGAACGTCGCCAAGGAGCCGCATGTTGTGGACGTGGCGAACTTTTTGAACATGATGGGCGCGTCCGTCAAGGGCGCGGGCACCGACGTGATCCGTATTCAAGGCCGCAAGAAGCTGCACGGCTGCTCGTATTCGATCATCCCGGATCAGATTGAGACCGGCACCTATATGATCGCGGCGGCGGCCACGCGCGGCGATGTGGTTATCAAAAACGTGATCCCGCCGCACATGGAGGCGATCACCGCGAAGCTGATGGAAAGCGGCGCGCAGGTCGTCGAGGGCGACGACGGACGCGACTTTTTCCTGCGCGTTTCGATGCGCGAGCGGCCGCGCTCGGTTAACTTCCGCACGATGGTCTATCCCGGCTTCCCGACCGATCTGCAGCAGCCGATGATGGCCTACCTCTGCACGGCGCAGGGGACAAGCGTGATCACCGAAAACATCTTTGAAAACCGCTTCAATCATGTGCGCGAGCTTCGCAAGCTCGGCGCGTCGATCTCGGTATCCAAGCGCGTCGCCAAGGTGCGCGGCGTCGAAAGTCTGCACGGCGGGCTGATCCATGCGAGCGATCTGCGCGCCGGTGCGGCGCTGATCGTGGCGGGACTGTCGGCGTTCGGCACGACCGAGGTGACCGGCATCGAGTACATCGACCGCGGCTATGAATACCTCGAACAAAAGCTGTCCGCCGTCGGCGCGGACATTCACCGCGTAGGCGAAAACTGATAACGAAGGCAGGAATTTTTACCGGATATGTATTTGGCAGACGGTTGGAAGGAATACGGCATCCTTGATGCGGGCAACGGCAACAAGCGCGAGTTTTGGGGCCGCGTGACGCTGCTGCGTCCCGATCCGCAGGCGGTGTGGCCGATGAACGACGCCCCGTGCGACGCGACCTATATCCGCTCGCAAAGTGGCGGCGGGCATTGGGAGTTCCAAAAGGAGCTGCCCGAAAGCTGGACGATCCGCTATCGTGACCTTCGCTTTGTCGTGCGGCCGACCGGCTTCAAGCATACGGGCCTGTTCCCGGAGCAGGCGGTCAACTGGGACTGGATGCGCGAAAGGCTTTCCGGCTTCGAGCAGCGGTACGGCAGAAAGCCGAAGGTTTTGAACCTCTTTGCCTATACCGGCGGCGCGACGTGCGCGTGCGCCAAGGCGGGCGCGGAGGTCGTGCATGTGGACGCGGCCAAGGGCATGGTGCAATGGGCCAAGGATAACGCGAAGGAAAGCGGCTTATCCGATGCGCCGATCCGCTTTATCGTGGACGACTGCGGCAAGTTCGTGAAAAGGGAGCTGCGGCGCGGCAACCGCTATGACGGCATTTTGATGGACCCGCCGAGCTACGGCCGGGGGCCGACCGGCGAGATGTGGAAGATCGAAAACGACCTGTATCCGCTTGTCGAGCTGTGCGCGGGGCTGCTCTCCGATACGCCTTGCTTCTTTTTAATCAATTCCTACACGACGGGTCTTGCCCCGTCGGTGCTGCAAAATGTGCTGCGCCTCGCGCTGCCCGAAGGGCATGTCGAGGCCGACGAGGTCGGCTTGCCGATCCGGCGCGACAGCTTGGTGCTGCCGTGCGGCGCAAGCGGGAGATGGACGCCGCATGACTG
>CAMHJE010000012.1:0-28144 GCA_946185305.1 uncultured Clostridia bacterium
CGTTCACCAGACGTCCGTCGATGTACAGTTCACCGTCGGAGATTTCCTCAAGACCCGCAACCATGCGCAGCGTCGTGGACTTACCGCAGCCGGAGGGGCCGACCAGCACGATAAATTCCTTGTCCTTGATTACCAAATTGACATCATGTACCGCGGTCACTTTGTTGTCGTAGACCTTCTTCAAACCTTTCATGATGACTTCCGACATTATCACGTGTTCCTCCTTGTGGAATTGCTATGAAAAGGTGTTTTTACACTCCGTAAATTTTACCTTGTGCAAATTTACCTTTTTCATTACCCTGATTATAACGTAATATTTACATTATGTCAACATAAACGTGAATTTATTTTTACGTTTCGTAACTATTTGTGGTATTTTCTTGACATGGGTGTGTTTTTGCCCCCTTTGATAAGTTTACATTTTGCACATCTTGCAATTGCTACACAAGCGTGGTATACTATATTTAATATAGAAGAAGGAAAAATGTTATGGTCCTGAAGCGAGTTACCATTCAAGATATAGCGGATGCGTGCGGACTCAGTCGCAACACCGTTTCCAAGGTTTTCAACGGACGCGGCGCGGTACCGGAGGCGACCAAAAAGGCGGTTCTGCAAAAAGCGCAGGAGCTCGGCTATTATCAGTTGCCGGAGGAGGCGGCTGAGCATATCGCACCTGCGGGCAGCCGCAATATTGCGCTTTTGACGAGCAGCAAGCCTATGAACCACAATTTCGGCTCCTTCTTCATTACGGGCTTTACGGATCAAATCTGCCGGGCGGGCTACAATCTGAAAATGTACGAAATCTCCCCCGAGGAGCTGCAAAACCGCACCCTGCCCCCGCACCTGCTGCTGAAGGACACTGCGGGTATTTTGGGCATTGAGCTGTTCGACAAAGCCTATCTCGACATGCTTTGCTCGGTCGGTCTGCCGACGATCTTTATGGACAGCTTTGCCGACGCGGGCCGTGCTGTGCTGCGCGGCGATCTGATCTCGATGGAGAACTATTCGAGCACGATCACGCTGACGCAGCGGCTGATCGCGGCGGGCGCTAAGGAGATCGGCTTCGTGGGCGATATCCGGCATTGCATGAGCTTTGAGGAGCGTTGGCTCGGCTTTTGCGCGGCCATGCGGGACGCAAATCTGGTTCCCGCCGAGGCTTGCTCGATTTTGGCCAAGGACAGTATCCTATACGGCAATCCGGACTGGCTGCTGATGCACCTGAACAAGATGCCCCACATCCCGGATGCGTTTGTCTGTGCAAACGATTACCTTGCGATCCATCTGATGACGGCGCTCAAACGCAAGGGGCTTTCGATCCCCGCCGACGTGATGGTAACGGGCTTCGACGGCTCACCCGAATCCGCGATCGTCGAGCCTGCGCTTTCGACCGCACAGATTCCGAGCGCCGATATCGGCCGCATAACGGCGGATATCCTGCTGAACCGTATTCAGAATCCCGAACGGCCGTATATGCGCACCTACGTCAAAACGGTCCCGATTTTCCGCGAAAGCACCCGATAAGGAACCGCCAAAATCAGCGGTGCAGGTATTCGAATGTGAACCCCAAAAATCAAGCGCAAGAACACGATGAAGCGCTCGACTTTTGGGGTTCAATATGTTTTTCTGCGGTTGTGAATCGTACCGGCCTGCAAAGGGCTCTATAAGTATACCTGACGCAAGCGGTCTGCTTTTTTTGCGGCAGCCGGAAACCCTATCCCAGCGTTACGTCCAGAATCATCATCAGCACGAAGCCTATCGCAAACGCGATTGTGCCCCAATTGCTGTGCGCGCCCTCCGACATCTCCGGGATCAGCTCCTCTACGACGACATACATCATTGCGCCGGCGGCAAACGCCAGCATATACGGCAGGACCGGGACGATCACGCCTGCGGCAAGGATCGTCAGCCACGCCGCCACCGGCTCGACCGCGCCGGACAGCACGCCGTACCAAAACGTCTTGCCCTTTGCCATGCCCTCCGCGCGCAGCGGCATCGACACGATGGCGCCCTCCGGAAAGTTCTGAATTGCAATGCCGAGCGCCAGCGCCAAGGCGCCCGCGCGGCTGATGCCCGCGTTGCCCGCAAGCCATCCGGCATACACGACGCCGACCGCCATGCCCTCCGGGATATTGTGCAGCGTGACCGCAAGGATCAGCTTGGTCGTGCGCTTCATGCCGTGGCTGCTCGGCCCCTCCGTCTCCATGTTCATGTGCATGTGCGGCGTCAGCACGTCGAGCATCAGCAGAAACCCGATGCCGATTAAGAACCCGACCGCTGCCGGGACGAACGAGAACACGCCCATCGCCTCGCTGCTTTCGAGCGCCGGCTCCAGCAGGCTCCAAAACGACGCCGCCACCATGACGCCCGCAGCAAAGCCGGTTAAGATTTTTTGCAATTCGTTGGAAATCTGTTTTTTGAGGAACAGCACCATCGCCGCGCCGAGGCTTGTCCCGAGGAACGGAATCAGCGTGCCTTCCAAAATCGATCCGATCATAGCTTTCTCCTGTTTGATCCTGCAACCTTTTTTATCATTGTATGCCTTAGCGCGCCTCTTGTCAAAGGTTTGCTGCCCGCTATACGAACACAACCACCCTTATTCGGGTGGTTGACGGCTGCATTTTCGATTATTTGGTTTCGTCCTTGGGAAGCGGCGGCACCTTGACCGGCGAGAGGAACGCCTTTGCGCCGCGCAGGAGGCGGCCGTTTGCCAGTTCGACAAAGCCCTGCGCGAAGTGGTACGGCATCGAACGCCCCGCCGACATGGACATGGAGCGGATCGAATTCGATTCGAGGATGCGTTTCAAGAACTCGCCGCCCTTGCGCTTGTTGTCCTTTTCGGGGCCGTCCGGCATCGAGGCCGCTTCCTTGATCTGCTTATGCGCGACCGACAGCACGGCATTGAACAGGATGCGTCCCATAAACGTCTGCTGTAAATCCGTGAACCGCGATTCGAGCGTGATCGGCAGCGACGGCGTTTTTTCCGGCACGGTATAGGTATCGTCGTAAACCGTCTCCTCCATAGGTTCCGGCACGATCGAAACGGTCACGGATTCGCCGGGCTTCAGATAGACCTTTCGGAACCCGCAAAGCTCGCCGTGAAGGAACAGCATCGCAACCTCGCCGCCGCAGACGCTTCCGGTATTGGTGATCGTCTGTTCATAGGCTTCGCCGTTTTTCTGCCATTCGCTGTGCGCAAACGTCGTATACGACAGGCCGTGTCCGAACGGGTAGCGCACGGGAATGTTATGCGCATTGTAATACCGATAGCCGATCTCGGTGCCCTCGGCGTAGATTTCGTCGATCCCCTTGCCGAACGTCGCATGGGAAGGTACGTCCTCATAGCGCAGCGGCCATGTTTCGGCCAGCTTGCCGGAGGGGTTCACCTCGCCGTACAGCAGCCGGTACGCCGCCGTGCCGCCGTTCTGCCCCGGCAGATACAGGTTCAGTATCGCGCTGACGCGATCCGCAAACGGCAGCTCGACAGGCGATCCGCCGAACAGCACGACGATCACCGGCTTGCCGGTTGCCAGCAGGGATTCGACCAAGGCAAGATGCTTATCGGGCAGACGCATGTGCTCGCGGTCGCCGCCTTCGGATTCGGATTCGTCGGTGAGGCCGATAAACGCCACGATCTTGTCGCACGCCTCGACCGGTACGGACGAAACGCCGTTTGCCGCAAAAGCGTCCTCCGGCGTCGTCACCTCGGTCGGATGGATCATCGAACTGCCCGCGCCCTGATAGCGCATCTGCGTAAACATTTCCCCTGCGATATGGAGGCGATCCGTTTTTTGAAGCGGCAGCGCGCCGTCGTTTTGCAGCAGCACCGCGCAGTCCGCGGCGATCTCGGCAGCGAGCGCATGGTGCGCCTCCCAATCCACCGGCGTCGGATCGGCCGGCTGCACATACCGGTCGATCCAGTTTAGGATGTTGCGGCACGCGGCGTCGAGCGCCTCCATGGAAAGCGAACCGCTCGCAAGCGCGTCCAAAAGATTTCTGCGGCAGATATCCGTGTCCCCGGGCATTTCGAGGTCGAGTCCCGCGTCCACGCCCATCACGCGGTCGCGTACCGCACCCCAGTCGGTCATCACAACGCCGTCGAAGCCCCATTCCTTCCGCAGCACGTCGGTCAGAAGCCACTTGTTTTCCGAGCAATATGTGCCGTTGATCCGGTTATAGGCGCACATCATCGTCGCGGGGCGCGCATGCTTCACAATATACTCGAACGGTCTGAGGTAGAACCGCACGGTCTTTTCGCCCGCGACCGAGTTGCCCATGAAGCGGTAGTTTTCGGCGTTGTTCATCGCAAAATGCTTGACGCTGACACCGACGCCCTTTGACTGCACGCCGTTGACCTCCGCCGCGCCGAGCACGCCCGCCAAATAGGGGTCCTCGGAAAAGTATTCAAAGTTGCGTCCGCAAAGCGGGTTGCGCTTGAGGTTCACACCCGGGCCGAGCAGCGTATGCACGCCGTAGTACCGGCATTCCTCGGCAATCGCTTCGCCCATGCGGTAGAGATTGTCCGGGTTCCAGCCGGAAGCGGTTGCCGCCGCCGTCGGGAACGCGGTAGCGGGTTCGGATTCCGAAACGCCGTTGTCGCCCCCGGCCGTCTGCTTGCGAAGGCCGTGCGGGCCGTCGGACATGCACAGGCTCGGAACGCCGAGGCGCGGGATCGGGTTCGTATACATAAAGTCCGTGCCCGATACAAGCGCGACCTTTTCTTCCGGGGTCATTTGCCGCAATACGGCTTCCACGTCCATCATTCTGCTTCCTCCGTGTAAAGATAGGTTCCGGCGGACACCGTTTCGGTACGGCCGGAGGGCAAAACCACCTGTGCCGTGCCGTTGGCGGGCACCGTGACCGTATAGGTCGTTGTTCCGTTTTCCTGCGTCCATGCGCACGCCACAACGCCGTATACGCTGTTATAGCGCGCCTCGGCATGCGTGAAGTGTCCGCCGGGTTGCGGCGCTACGGTGAAATGGTTCTCGCCGTCCACATGGATGCCGCACATGGTTTCGATCAGCCATTCGCAGACCGCACCTTTCGAGTAATGGTTCAAAGAGCCGATGCCGCCCTCCTTGCTGTTCGGGCCTTCCCATGCCTCCCAGATCGTCGTTGCACCCGCCTTGGGCATGGAGAGCCAGCCCGGAATCTGCTCGTTTTCAAGCAGCCGGTACGCGGCGTCGAGGTCATACGACGCAAGCACATCCATGATCAGCGGCGTCGAAAGGAAGCCCGTGCCGAGCCGCCAGTCGTAGTGCTCCAACGCCCTGATCAGCCGTTCCTTGGCAAACGCCGCCTGCTCCTTTGTTAAAAGATCGAGCGCGAGCGGGCGCACCAGCTGCGCCTGCCGGTCGGTGTCGAGCGCGTATTTGCCCTGCGACACAAGCGATTGATACGCGGCTTTGCAGCCGTTGGCGTAGGTCTGGAACTCTTTGGCATCCTCGGTATGCCCGAGACGTTTGGCAATCTCGGCCATCAAGCCGAGGACATAGGCGGTGTAGGCCGTGCTGACCTCCGGGTGCGGAGCGATAAAGTCCGTCCACACGAACGCGCACACATCGGCAGGCTCCGCCCATTCGCCGTAGCTCTGCCCCGCGTTGACAAGGTATTGTTTCACCGACGGATCGACGGTCACGCGCTCCGCCATGAAGCCCGTTTTGCCGCAGCGGCGCTCCATGAAGCGCGCATACCTTTTCATGCCGTCATAAAATGTCGAAAGAACGGTTTCGTCGCCGAAGATATCGGCAAAGCGGTACGGCAGCAGCACGCCGACATCCGACCAGCCGACCGAGCCGTTCATCGTCCACATATAGATGTCTGCGCCGCCGTCCGGTGTGATGTGCGGGAGACGGCCGTTCTGTTTCTGCCAGTCGTAAACGTCGTGCAGATACTTTTTGGCAAACGGTGCAAAATCGAACAGGTACGCCGCCGTCTTAAAGAAGATCTGCGCGTCGCCGGTCCAGCCGTGGCGCTCGCGCGTCGGGCAGTCGGTCGGGATATCCAAATGGTTCGACTTGGCCGACCACACGGTTGCGTCGAAGAAGCGGTTCAGCAGCGCATTCGATGAGGAGAAGTACCCCGTCTGCTCCATGTCCGAATACACCGCGATCGAACAGATCGCTTCGGGATTCAGCTCTACGTCCGTTTCAACCTCGGCATAGCGGAAGCCGAATACCGCAAACGTCGTCTTGTAATCGTTGCGGCCGTCCTTGCAGAAATATTCGATCTGCTGCAAGGGCGTCGTGTGTTTTTTATCCGATTGCTGAATGTTGCGAAGTGTCAGATTGCCGTCCTCATCAAGCATCTCCCCAAAGCGCCACAACATCCGCTGTCCCCGCTTCGCCTCGACCGAAAAGGACACATACCCCGCTATATTCTGCCCGAAATCCAACAGATATTTTCCGTTCGGCGCGGTCGTGATCACGGGCTTGAATGTCTCATGCTCGGTGACCGGGACGTTGTTCGACGCGGAAGGAACGACGTTATGCGTCGTTTCCTTGGCCTTGCCGCTGAACGACGGAACGCGCCACGCCTCGACGAGCTCGCCGTCCTTGTTGTCTGCAAAGCGGATCGGGCCGTCGTTCGACCAGTCCCACGAAGCGTCGGTGCCGACCGTTTCGGTCGTACCGTCGGCATAGACGATCTCGAGCTGCAAAAGCAGCTTCGTCGCTTTGCCGTACTGATACGTCAGCCCCCATGCGCCGGTGCTGCCGCGATACCAGCCGTCGGCCAGCTGCGCGAAAAGGATGTTTTCGCCCTGCCGCAAAAGGCCGGTCACGTCATAGGTCTGGTACTGGACGCGCTTGCGGTAGTCCGTATAGCCGGGCGCGAAGCAGAAATCGCCGATCTTTTCCCCGCCGAGCCGCGCTTCATACAGCCCGCAGGCCGAAGCGTACAGCCGCGCCTTTTTGACGGTTTTGCCGACGGTAAACGTTTTACGGAAGCAATCGACCGGATAGCGCCGCTTTTTCGAGGGCGCATAGTTTCCGGTGATCCACTTGGCCGTCCAGTCGGAGGGCCTTAGAAGGCCGATCTCGAAGAACGATTCCGCCCACTCGCCCGGCTGATCGTTCTCATTCCAAAGGCGCACGCGCCACGCAATGCGTTCACCGCTGCACAGCGCATGCGGATACGCCGCCCGCATGGAATCGCCGCTTACCTTGCCGCTGTCCCATACGGTTTCGTCCCCGCGTGTGCAAACGATCTGATACGCGGTCTGTTTTCGGCCGCCCTCGCAATTCCACATCAGCCGCGGATGCGGTATGTCGATTCCCAAAGGGGCTTTCAGATATTCGGTGCGTAAACGGATGGCGTTCATCATCAGTCCTCCCAAAGCTGCTGCAAAACGGGTTTGCTATATTCGCTGCACCAAAGCAGCTGTCCGTCGTGGTTCAAATGAATCTGATCGTTTTTTTCATTGACCGATTGCCTCATACAAAACAGGTTCCATATACGGCGTCCACCAGTCGCGGTAGCCCGCCTGCGTCGGATGGATCGCGTCCGCGAGATACAGAGCACGCTGCTCCGGCGTGATCGCATTGAATGTCTCATCTTCCCACAGATCGATCACTTTGATACTCCACTTTTCGGCAATCTGCTTAAGAAGCAATTGCATCGCCGCGTAGTCCTTGCTGTCGTAGCGTGGATTCGTATAGAACACGACCGGGCAATGCCATCTGTCCTCGGCATAAGCAATGATCCATTCGATCGCGCCTGCAACGGTTTTCGTATCGAATGCCGCCGGATCGAAGCTCTCGGCAACGCTGCCGAGCGGTTTATTTTGGCTGGCGTCGTTGGTCGAAAGCTGACAGACGAACAGGTCCGCTTTTTCGTCGCGCACGGTTTTCAGCCGCGCCACGTAGGAATCCAAGCCATGATCTGTCAACGTCGTACCGGAAACGGCTTCCTTGGTGACCGTGCAGCCGTTTCTTGCCGCAATGTACTCGACAAACGACACGCCCTTTGCCGCCGCGCCGTAGGTGACGGACGATCCCAGAAAGATGATATGCTTTCCCGAAAGCGGACTGTCTGTTAAGAGTTTTGTATGCGTCGGTGCATACTCCTTTGCATTCCCCGGCAGATTTGCCGTCTTGAGATCATGCAGTTTATGGAACGGTCCCCAACTCCATTGATACCCGCAAAATGCAATCCACAGAAGAACCGCCGCAAGAACGATTCCGGCGATCATGAGGATCTTTTTCATGCGTTCTTCTCCCGCCGCGCAGCGATTTCGGCCTGCTCTTTCCCGATATTCTTTTCCACGTTCAGGAAGAACAGGATGATCGCAAGCGCGACGCCGGTGAACACCTCAAGGCCGACGAACGCAAAGCTGATCACCCAGTTCACGCTCGCGGGCTGCGCCATTGCCACGGTCAAGATGCCGTCGGCGGCGGGCTTGATATTCTCCAAGGCGACCTGCGAAATCCATCCGTTGGCGGCAAGCGTGCTTGCGGCTTCGGCGGTGCTTTTCGCCGTGATCGGCGCGATATAGCCTGCGGCGGCGAGCATCCAGTTGAACACGCCGGTCATGATGCCGACCATGGCGACCGCGATGATGTTATAGATCGACATCGCCGTGCCGTCCGCGCGGATGCCGGTTTTCCATTCGACATGATCGAGGCAGTCCGCAAACAGCGCCATAAACACATAGGCGCATGGCAGGCCGCCGATGTTCTTAATGAACTGTCCGACAAGCACGATGATGAGATTATGCGGGAACAGCCAGCAGATTAAAGATCCGAGCGCATAGATCACAAAGCCCCACATTGTGACGTTGCGCTTGCCGAACTTTTTCGCAAGCGGCCACACGGCGAAGATACCGATGCCCATCGGGATGCCGCCGAGCACAGAGACAAGCATCTGCGTAATGCCGTCGTTGTAGGTGCCGAGAACGTAGTTGCAGTAATAGACGAGGCCGAGGTTCTTCAGCGTCACACCGACCGTGTAGATGAAGAAGTAGGCGTACATGAGGATCATGTATTTATCGGTAAACAGGATCTTCAGCTGCTGTCCGAAGGAAAGCTCGCTCTTTTCCCCCGCGGTTTCGGCTTCCTCGGTGACGCGTTCCTTGGTGAAGAAATATTCGACGAGCGTGAGCGGCAGCGCAATGATCGCAAGGATCGACATTAAGGTGATCCACTTGCCCTGATCGACGCCGATCATCGGCATAATCACCATCGGGAACACGAGCGCCACAAGGATGCCGCTCATCATGATCGTGGTGATCTGATTGAATACCGAGAGCCCGCCGCGGTCGGTGCCGTTGCGCGTGGAAAGCGGCACCATGAGGTTATGGCTCATGTTGAAGATCGTGTAGGCGAACGAATAGAACAGGTTGTAGCTGATCATGACCCAGATCGCCTTGACCGTATCGCTTGCGTTCGGCACGGTGAACAGCAGGATCGCCGTGATCGTGACAAGCGGCGCCGACAGCAGCAGCCACGGGCGCGCCTTGCCCTCCTTGGTCTTGGTGCGGTCGATCACCTGTCCCATCACGACGTTCGTGATCGCATCGATGATCTTGGACACGATCGGAAAGATCGTCAAGAACGCCCCGCCCCACAGCGGTGTAAGGTTCAGCACGTCGGTGTAATATACATTCAGATACGTTGCCAGCACAGCATTCAAGAGCAGCGCGCCGGCGGGGCCGATCAGATAGCCGAACCATTTTTCGGCCTTGGTGACGTTCGGGGATTTCACAAGGGATGCGGGCAGCTTCATGGGATTCCTCCTGTTTTGAAACACTATGGGGATTTTGATTTTCCTTTACGTATAGTTTACCATAAATTTATGGCTTTGTATTATAGATTTGTAGGATTTTTTGCAATTTTGTACGATAACTTCTCCGAAAAGAAAAAGACGGGGCGGCATTTTGAGCCGCCCCATGGAGGAGAATAGAGGAATTATTCGTCTGTCAGCACGATCACGGCCTTTTGCAGGAACGAGCTCGGCACCGCCGAACCGTAAACCGCGATCACGTCGTTGATGTTCGAAGCGTAGGTCATGCCGTCGGCTTCCACATCGCCGTTTGCGATATAGGTCAGCGGCTGATCGTTCACCGTGAGCTGTTCGCCCTTGCTTGCGGCCACTTTCTCGCCGTTGTGCGTTACGATGGCGTCGTTGCTGCGGCAGCCGGAATACGCTACCTCGCCGGGCGCTGCAAAGATCAGCTGCACAATGCAGTACGGGATGTTCGTAGAGCCGATGACCTTGCCGACATAGAGCTTACCCTCGGCGGGATCGAGCGCGCAATTGGTTGTGATTGCGGCGCGGATCGTGTTGTTCTCGGCAATCTGATACCGCTGCGAGCCGGTCAAGCCGCCGATCGAAACGGTCGCCTTGCCCGCGGGCTTGCTGACCGCAACGTTGATCTGCGTATCGTAGCTGCCGTTTTGCTGTGTGGTGTTCGTGCCGCCCATGCCGCCGACGTTCACAACAAGCTCCGCATCCTTTTCCGCCGCGCTTTCATCGCTGAGATCGACATCGGCCGTGCCGGTCGCTTTGTTGCCGTCCATGAACGCATAGCCCTCGCCGAGCATAGCACCCGCATAGAATTCACCGCCATGCGCCTTGGTCAGCGCGCCGTTGAGCGTAACAGCGGCGTCAACGATCTCGCAGTTTTCGATGGTCGTGCTCCAGCCACCCGCCATAAACGCCGAAACCGCCGCCCATGTGCTTTGCCGTTTTTCCAGATTCGCGTCGTTTGCCGTGACGGTGACCTTTGCGCCGGTGACAGTCACGTTCTTGACCGTGCTCGCCAAGTCAAAGCCTGCTACGACCGCCGCATACGGCGTCGCGTCGTTGTCAGAGGTCACGGTGACGACCGGATTTTCAAACGTCACATTCTGTACCGTCGCCTTTGCCATCGCGCCGAAGAACGCCGCTTCGCTGCCCGCCGCGTCGCCGTCATTGCGCCAAACCGGCGTGACGCCCTCGAACGCGGACAGGTCGGCCTTGCATCCGTCCATCGTGATCGTGAGGTTTCGGATCGTATGGCCTGCGCCGTCGAACGTGCCGCGGAACGCGTACGTCCAATACGGTGCGTTGACCGTCTCATAGTTGGAGAAATACATGCCCATCGGCTGCCAGTTCTCGCCCGCGAGGTCGATATCCTCGGCCAGCACATACCAGCCCATCAGGTCGTCCTTCATGCCCTTAAGCTCTTCCACGTTGTGAATCTCGGTCGCCTCGACCCAGCGCGGATAGAGCAGCAGCATATTGCCGTTCATCAGGTCGTAATCCGTGATCGCAACGCCCGCACCGCCGTAGAGGCTCGATGCGCCGGTCGGCACCTCGTAGGGCGAGACGCCGAGCACCAGCTCGTCCTTCGTCACGTCCGGCTTCGATTGCCAGCCTGCGAACAGGAAACCGTCCTTGACCGGCGCTTCCATCTCCGGGATCACGCTTGCGTCAGTCGTTTCGATCGCATTGTAAACCGTGCCGTCCGGCTCGGTGTAGACGACCATGTAAGTCACATTTTCCGGCTCTGCGGGCGCTGCCGCCGGTTCCGCCGCTGCGCCTTCCGCCTTCGGATGGCAAACCGTCTGTGTGTTCGGCTCGACAAGCTCGCACGTCCATACGCCGTCCGCGTTCGTCACGGGAACCGCTGTGCCGTCCTCGGCCGTCAGTCGGATCTCGGTCGCGGAAAGCTGCTCCCACGTACCCTTCATGCTCTCGATGCCGTTGGCGTCCTCGGTGTAATCGTAAGTGACGGAGAACGTCTTGTCGGCGTTCAGGTACACATGGCAGCCGAGCCAGAAGTCGGCCAGATCATACAGCTCCAGCTCGGTGACCTCGGTGCTCGCTGCGGGCGCTGCATTCACTTCGATATATGGGTGGCAGACCGTGGACGTGTTGCTTTCGGTCAGCTCCACGCTCCACTTGCCGTCGGCCAAAATGACCGGCTTGGTATCGCCGTTCTCGGCGGTGAGGGTCAGTTCGGTATCGGAAACGCGCGTCCATGTGCCGACCTCGGCTTCGATGTCCTTTGCGTCCTCGGTGTAGTCATACGACACGCGGTAGGTGCCGTCGGCATTGATCATCACGCGGCAGCCGAGCCAGCCGTTTTCGATGCTGTACAGCTCCATGCCGTTTTCGGGCGAAACGCCGCTTGCGGCGGGCGCGGGCTCGGCAGGCTGTGTTTCCGCTTCGGCGGGCTTCGTTTCGGCAGGCGCTTCGGTCGCGGCGGGTTCGGCCGCTTCGGCCGGCGCGGCGGACTTCTTCGCCATAGCGGGCTTGATGAAGCCGAACCACACGAGCAGCGCGGACAGGGCAAAGACAATCACCGGAACGATCACGCCGAGGATGCCGAGCTTCTTATCCTTGCGAATGAGCTTCAGCACAAGCAGCAGGATCGCGGACAGCACGATCGCGTTGAACAGCGCGACGAGGGCGTACCAGTACGGCGTGTTGTCGGCCTCGACCTGCACAGCGGCGGAGTTGGCCTGTGTGTAGAGGATGTTATGGCACGCGGCGCGCATGGCGTTCCGGGCCGTGTTGTTGTCGGTTTCGATGCTCGCGCCCATCAGGCATAGCATCATATCGTTGCCCGCGCGGACGGCAAGGTTCGGGTCCATCCATACGGTGTTGCCCATCGCGGAGTCCGTCACGACCATGCCCGTAAAGCCCCATTCGCCGCGCAGCACGTCGGTCAGCAGCGCCTTGCTTGCGCCGGCCCACGTTGTGCCGAGATGGCTGTAGCTTGACATGATCGCCGTCGTATTGCCTTCCTTCACGGTCAGCTCAAACGGCTTGAGGTAGAGCTCGCGGATCGCCTGCTCGTTCGCCCAGACGGAGATCGAAAGGCGGTTGCTTTCCTGATCGTTCAGAGCAAAGTGCTTGGCGTACAGATACACGCCCTGCGTCTTGGCGCCGCGCACCTCGGCCGCACCGAGTTTGCCGGAAAGGAACCCGTCCTCGGCAAAGTATTCAAAGTTGCGGCCCGAAAACGGCGTGCGGTGGATATTCATGCCCGGCGCGTACAGGCCGACGACGCCGTTCGCTGCGGCCTCCTGCCCGAACACTTTACCGAATTCCTCCACGAGCGGTTCATTCCACGTCGAGCCGATGACGACCTCGCTCGGGAACGAGACGCCGCGCAGAGAGCTGACCAGCGAGTTGATGCCCGCCGGGCCGTCCAGATCGCTCGTCGCGGGCTTGCCGACGCTCGCAACCGCAGGCGTAGACCAGCCGCCGTTCAGAATCATCGCAGCCATATCCTCGTCGGAAAGCTGTTCAAGAAGCTGTTCCCACTTCGGATCGTTCCAATCCAGCCCCGCCATGTCGGTCAGCGTCAGGCCGTGATCCGCATAGACGATCGCGGGATCGGCGGCGTTGACTTCGTACGGCGCTTTTTCACCGAACGCTTTCACGACCGCATCGGGCGCCGTCTTGCCGTCCGCGCGGGCGGTCGGGGTCGTGCCCGCCCAGTCGGAGCGGGAGGTATAGACCGTGATCTGCCCGTTCTGCACGTCGGCAAAATGCGCCACGGCAGCGGTCTTGTCGGTCGAGCGCGCATGGCCTTCGCCGTAAGTGACCGTGTCCTTTACCGTATAGGTGCGGCTGTCGATCACGGTATGCGCGTTGTTCATCAGCTTGATCTCATAGTCCCCGGCTTCAAGCACATAGCAGCCCGCGCCGAACGCGTCGAACGACGCCATATCCTCCGCTTTGAACGCAATCGTCACGGTCTCGGATTCGTTCGGCGCCAGTTCCTTGGTCTTGGCAAAGCCGATCAGCGCGACATGCGCCTTCTCAATGCCGCCCTTGGTGTACGGCGCGGTATAGTAAACCTGCACCACATCCTTGCCCGCGACGCTGCCGGTGTTGGTGACCTTCACCTGCATCGCAATCGTGCCGTTGCCGTCGGAATAGCCCGCGATCTCCTGCGTGAAGGTCGTGTAGCTCAGGCCGTAGCCGAACGGGTACTGCACGGTCTTTTCGTAGTCGATAAAGCCGTCTGCCGCCGCCGTCTCATAGTAGCGATAGCCGACATAAATGCCCTCGGCGTACTCGACATAGTTGCGCTTGAGGTTGCCGTAGGTAAAGTCGCCCGCGTTCCAATACGCCGGAGAGGAGGTCAGGTCATACGCGTAGGTATCGACGAGCCGACCGGAGGGATTGACCGTACCGGAAAGCACTTCGCCGACCGCATTAAAGCCGACCGCGCCGGGGCTGCCGACCCAAACGCACGCGTCCACGCCGTCCGCAAAACCAAGCTCCATCGCGTTCGACGAGTTGATGAGCACGATCACCTTACCGAAGCCTTGCGCCTTGACGAGGTTCAAAAGGTCTTCCTCGTCCTGCGTCAGCTCCAGATAATGCCGTCCGTCGTCGGTCTTGGAATAGCCCGCCGCGAACATATCCATCGGCAGGTCGCCGCCCTCACCGCCGATGCGGGAAAACACGACGATCGCCACATCCGAAAAGTCCTTCGCCTGCTGCAAAACCGCATCGGTATAAGCGGAAGCCGGGACCTCGGCGGGCGTGAAATTCGAGCCGGAATAGCCGCCCTGCTTGGGCCGGGATACACCGGAATTCTGATAGAACTTCACAAGCTCCTCATTCACGACAAGCCCTGCATTGGAAAGCCCCTTCACGACATCCACGTTCTTGGACGTGTCGCCCGAACCGGAACCCGTGCCGCCGTAGATCGGATCCACCGAGCCGTAGCCGAACAGGTTGACCTTCGTACCGCTCGCAAGCGGCAGCGCGGCGTTGTCGTTCTTCAACAGCACGATACCCTCGGCCTCCAGCGTTTCGGCCATCTGCATGCTCTGCTCGGTCGCGTCGGCAACCGACAGGATCTCCGCCGACGCAGACGCCTTGCTGCCCGTGACCATCGGGTTAAGGTTAACGCCCATCCATGCGGTGATCATGGAATTGAGGCTTGCGCACGCGATATTCACCGCCAGCGCCGCGACAAGCAGGATCGCAATTGCGACAATCTTGCCCTTGCTCCGTTTCTTCATGTATACTCCTCCGTCTCTGTATTTTTCGGGAAGGCATCCCTTTCCCTTTGCTTTGATTTTACAGAAGCGTGACGGCTTATGTATATCGGATTTATTCTGTTTTTATCAAATTCATTTGATTATTTGTGCATAGTATGGTAAAATGCAGGTAAAAGGAGCGTGATGCTATGAGCCGGGCTGTCGATGTGGTTTCTTTGTTTTACCAAGGCGAATATATTCCGCTGTTCGTGTATGAAAACGGTGCATTAACGGCGCAGTTTCCCGAAAGCGAGCTGCCCGTTGCGCCGCCGGAGCGGTATCGCAAGGCGCTTGCCGATAAGTCTGCGCCGATTGCCTTGACGTATGCGGACACGGGCTGCACGTATTTTCGTGTGTGCGCCGAGGACGGTGCCGAGGTTTACGGCGGGCCTGTGCCGCAGACATGGCTCGACGCGGATGCGGTTGCGGCGCTGTGCCGGGATTATCTGATCGGCGGGGAAAAGGCCGAAGCGTTTGCCGATTATCTCGGACGCATTCCGCCGTATAACGTCGTGATCCTCGGCAAAAAGCTGAACCTGCTGCTCTACTGTCTCGGCGGGCCGCTTTGCGATACCGTCGGGGACGAGCTGCTGATCGGCAATGACCGTCCCTCGACCGCCGACCGGCGCGTTGCGGATGCGACCGAGCTTTTATACACGTCGCATACGGAGGAAAGTTACAACAACTCCTACGAGATCGAGGCGCTTTTGCAGAAGTTTGTGACCGAGGGCGATGCCGACGGCTACAACGCCTTTGTCAAGGATCTGCCGCCGATGAACACCGGCAGACTTGCGCCGAGCGGACTGCGGAATTCCAAAAACAATTTCATTGTGGCGGCGGCGCTGACATGCCGTACCGCGATCACGGCAGGCATCCCGCGCGAAACGGCGTATGCGCTGTCGGATTCCTATATCCGCGAGGTCGAGGCCCTGTCCTCCGTCGAAGCCGTTCTGCAGCTGAGCGACGAGCTGATGCGCGACTTCATCGCCCGCGTGCGGCGCACAAAGGCAATCAACGCCCCCGCCGGCGCCCATAACAGGCTGCTGCACGGCGTTGTGAACTATATCCACCGCAATCTGAATCACCGGCTGTCCATCGAGGATATCGCGGCAGAGGCCGGGCTCAGCCGGTCATATTTATCCACCGTGTTCCGGCAGAGCATGGGCGTTCCGCTGAATCGCTATATCGCGGATGCCAAGCTGGACGAAGCCGCGCGGCTTTTGCGCTATACCGACCGTTCGATTGCGGATATCGCGGAATACCTCTGCTTTTCGAGCCAAAGTCACTTTCAGCAGGTATTCAAGGCTAAATTCGGCGTGACCCCGCGCACCTATCGCGCCTCGAATGCATAACGTCCCTTCGAAACGGGCGGGGCAAAACGCCCCTTTCGATTTACCGCTTTCCGGCGCAAAAATCCATTGTATGCCCGGTGCGAATCCCGTATAATAGGGACAGTAATCCGCCGCAGCGCGGCGATGGAGGAAGAACCGATGCAATGCCGTTATGCGATCTTTGATCTGGACGGAACGCTCGTCGATTCGATGGGCTATTGGGGCGATGTCTGCCGCGACCTGCTCCGGCAATACGGCGTGGAGGAGGACGCGCAGCTATTGACCGAGCGCACCGCCATGATGACCGCCGCCGAGGCTGCGGCGTGGCTTGTCGAAGCCTACCACCTGCCGGCTGAGACCGCGGATATTTTGGAGAAAACCGACCGGATGCTTTGCCGTCTGTATCGGGAAGTCGTTCCGGCCAAGCCCGGCGTCGCGGCGTATCTGAATCGGCTGCAGGCGCGCGGCGTGACAATGTGCGTCGCCTCCGCTTCCCCCGCCGGGGATATCCGGAACTGTCTTGCACGGCTCGGCCTTTTGTCTTGCTTTTCCTTCATTCTGTCCTGTGACGAGGTCGGCGCCGGCAAAGCCTCGCCCGCCGTCTACCGGGAGGCCGCCCGCCGCTTCGGCGTCCCGCCCGAACGCATCGCGGTCTTTGAGGATTCTCTGACCCCGCTGCGCACCGCCAAAGCCGCCGGGTTCTATCCGGTCGCCGTCTATGACCGCTATGCCCGCTCGACATGGGAAATCGCCAAGGCCCTTGCCGCCGAAGCAGTGCCGGACTGGCGAACGGCGGAATAAGAAACGGATCACCGCAAAAAAGCGCCGGAGCACGGCGCTTTTGCTGTCTTATACGGTTTTATTCGTTTTCCGGCGTCCAACGGCCTTCGTTGATGGCCTTGATGACTGCGGGATCGAACTTCGGCCGGTGGTCGTAGTCGAGCAGGCCGTTTTGCTCCTGCATCACGTCGGTCAGCTGCGTATAGCAGAAGCCCTGCACGACCGGCGATTCGAGGAACGACGAAACGACGCCGTGATACAAGCGATAGAAATGCTGCCGGTTTTCGGCATTGGTATAGCCCCATCCGGTCTTGTCCTCGACATCAAAGAAAATGCCGCCGCATTCGGTATTCATGATCGGCTGTCCCGCATAGGCATAGCCGGCTGCAAACAGCGCGCGCCCGCCGGAGCGGTATTGCAGCACGTTTTCCACCGACGCATACCGCTTGGACAGAATCGCCTTTTGGGAATTGTAATCGTGGATGCCGAGCACATCCGGCGTCGTCTGCTCCCAGCCGTCATTCGACATGACAAGGCGTGTCGGGTCGAGAGACTTGGTCAGCTCGACGAGCGCCGTTGCGTGATGCGCCTGCCGCGCATCGCTGCTGATATTCTCCACGCCCCACGATTCGTTCAGCGGCGTCCAGGCAATGATGCACGGATGGTTGAAATCGCGCTTGATCGCCTCCATCCATTCGGTCGTGAAGCGGCGCACATAATCGGTCGAATACTCGAACGCGTTCGCCATCTCGCTCCAAACCAAAAGCCCCATCCGATCCGCATGGTACAGGAAGCGCGGATCCTCGACCTTTTGGTGCTTGCGCACGCCGTTGAAGCCCATCGCCTTGCAAAGCTCGATATCCTTGATGAATGCTTCGTCGTCCGGCGCGGTCAAAAGCGAATCGCGCCAGTAGCCCTGATCGAGCAGCAGCTTCTGATACAGCGGATAGTTGTTCAGCAGCACAACGCCGTTTTGGATCGAAACCTTGCGGAGGCCGAAATAGCTTTGCACGGTATCGCACAGCGTTTCGCCGTCCCACAGGCGATAGGTCACATCGAACAGGTTCGGATGCTTCGGACTCCACGCGCAGGCGGAGGTGAAGTTGTCGTGACTGAACCGTTCCTTGTCGATCTGCACGACGATCCTGCCGCCCCGGCGCAGCGCCGCGGCGCGCTCCCTTGCAATCAGCTTGCCCTTGAAGGTGATTTCCACCTCAAAATCGACGTTCTCGCGCGACAGCGCAAAGTCGAACGTTGCGGTTCTGCGGTCGAGGTCGGGCGTGATCTCGACGTTTTCGATATACGTTTTCGGAACGGCTTCGAGCCAAACGGTCTGCCAGATGCCGGTCGTCGGCGTATAGAAAATGCCGTTTGCCTCGCACCAGCATTGCTTGCCGCGCGGGGTCGTGAAGTCCGACAGCACATCGTCCGCCCGCACCGTGAGCGTGTTTTCCCCGGCCTTTACCGCCTCGGTCACGTCAAACGAAAAGCTCGTGTGTCCGCCGGTGTGCGTGCCGATGTACGTGCCGTTCAGCCACACCCTTGCGATATAGTCCACCGCGCCGAAGTGCAGCAGCACGGTCTTGTCCTGCCACGCATCGGGCAGCGTGAACGTTCTGCGATACCAGACGGTGTCGTGCCGCGAGGTGTCGCCGATGCCGCTCAGCTTAGCCTGAAACGCGAACGGCACCGTAATGGTTCTGTCGAAGGTCGGCGCGTCGAACGAAAACGCCCATGCGCCGTTCAAATTCTGCCATGTGTCGCGCACGAACTGCGGACGCGGATACTCCGGTCTCGGGATTGCCATGCTCTTATGCCTCCGTTGCTTGTAAAATGATCAGTTTGCCCAAATAATCGCCCTGCATCTGCGGGAGCGCCATGCCGCCGTACATCCAGCCCGCGCCGGACAGCACCGTGCCGGTCAGCGAATCGCGGTAGCGCACGGTCTTGTCGAGTCCCTGCGGATAGATCACCGGGGACGGGTGCTTCTCGCGCGAGAGCACCTGCACATACACGATCGCCGCCGTCTTTTGATCCTTCGACACCGCCATCATCACGTCGTATTCGCCGTTCTCGGCAAACGACGCGATCCGGTAATAATCCCCGGTACGGAAGATGTCGCCGTACGTATGATAGTTTTCCAGCTGTCCCGGAATCTCGTTCAGCTCGCTTTCGGTCAGCTTCGTTAAATCGAGCTCATAGCCGAAGCATCCGCAAAGGCTGACAAGCCCGCGCGTGGCAAACGGGGTGACGCGCCGGTTCGTATGGCTCGGACAGGCCGCGACATGCGCGCCCATCGACGACAGCGGATAGACGAGCGCCGTTCCCTCCTGAATCCGCAGCCGGTCAACGGCCTCGGTGTTGTCCGAGGTCCAGATCTGCGGGCTGTAATAGAGCATGCCCGGATCGAACCGCCCGCCGCCGCTGCAGCAGTTTTCGAGCAGCAGATGCGGAAAGTCCGTGAGCATACGCTCCTGCAGTTCGTATACGCCGAGCATGTAGCGGTGATACAGCTCGCCCTGCCGGTCCGCGGGAAGCTGCGCGCTCCACACGTTTGCCAGCGGCCGGTTCATGTCCCACTTGACATAGTCGATCCGCGCGGAGGACAAAACGGCGTGGATCTGCGCATAGATACAGTCGCGCACATCCTGTCTCGACAGGTCGAGCACCAGCTGATGGCGGCTCAGCGTCGGGACGCGGCCGGGGTTTTGCAGCGCATAATCCGGATGCGCGCGGTACAGCTCCGAATCCGGAGAAACCATTTCCGGCTCCATCCAAATGCCGAACTGCATGCCGAGCTTGTGGATTTCGTCCGACAGATATTCCAGTCCGCCGGGCAGCTTTTTCTCATTTACGAACCAGTCGCCGAGCGAATTGGTATCGTCGTTGCGCTTGCCGAACCAGCCGTCGTCGAGCACAAACATCTCGATGCCGGACTTTGCTGCGGTACGCGCAATCGAAAGCAGCTTTTCGGTATCGAAATCGAAATATGTCGCCTCCCAGTTGTTGACGAGCGACGGCCTTGCCTTGTCCCTATATGCGCCGCGGATCAGGTGCTCGCGGTATAGGTCGTGGAACGTGTGCGTCATGCCCGCAAGGCCGGTGTCCGAAAAGACGAGCACGGCCTCCGGCGTCTGAAACGCTTCGTCCTTTTCAAGCGTCCAGCAGAAGCCGTTCGGATGAATTCCCATCACAAGGCGCAGCTGCTCCTTTTGCGTCAGCGCGGCTTCGGCAAGGAAGTTGCCCGAATAGACGAAGCTCATCGCATAGACCTGCCCCTGCGTCTGCGTCGCGCTGTGATCCATGACGGCGAGGAACGGGTTTTCCTCATGCGAGGAAATGCCGCGCTCGGACGCGACGCCCTGCCGTCCCCACGCGATCGGGCGGCGGCACGGCATACGCTCGTTCGACCAGAAGCCGTGCAGCGTCATCAGGTCGAAGTCCCGATTCGGCATATCGAGGCACGCGGACAGCGCCGACGTGAGCCGCACCGGCGCGTCAGCGCGGTTGGTGATCCTTGCGCTGCGCGTGATCGCATCGAGGTTTTCAAACGCCGTATAGCAAAGCGTGACCTCCAGCTGCAGCACAGCATCGACGCAGTCGATCTCCAACGTCGTGCAGTCACTTTCGCTCCCGAACGTGGCGGGAAGGCCGTTCAGCTTCGGCTTGCCGCCATAGATGCGGTGTCCGGCATAGCGCAGAGCGCAGGCGCGCCCGCCGTCCGCCGTTTCGACCGCGAGGCACGGCGTGCCGAAGTCCCCGACGCCCGCAGTCGGGTATTCGGACGGAATACTGCCCGTAAACCGCACCTGATCACCCGTCTCGCCGTAGACCGTCGGACGCTCAAAGCCGTACCAAAGCGTTTGCCTTAGATTGCTGTCCGGCACGCGGCCGCCGTAATAGAGGTGCGTAACAAAGCCCTCCGCGTCGGTCAAGCCGATCCGGTAGCTCGAATGCGGCGTGTCAAGGCAGAACACGCGTTCGGCCGCGTCAAAATGAATGCCCATGTTCCCTCCGTTAAAATACAATTTCCATACCGTCGTAGGAGACAAGCATGCCGTGCTCCGCGGCACGTGCGGAGATTTCCTCATGCAGCCATCCGCCGTTATGCGAAAAATGATTGACGACAAAGACGGTCTTTTCGTTCGCAAGCCCTTCCTGAAGCAGCAGATCCTTCTGCTCCGCAGCGTCTAAAAAGCCCATGTGATACTTGCCGTCGCGCTGACTTTGCTGCGTGCAGTCAAGGCTGACGAGCGACAGCGGCGTTGCGAAGCGATGCAGCGTTTCAAGGTTTTCCGCCGTCAGCGCGCCGGTGTCGTGCGCATACAGCACCGCCTTGCCGCCCTTTTCGATGCGGTAAAACAGGCAGGTTTCCTCCGGTGCATGCGTGGCGCGGAGCGCCGTAACCGTATAGTCCCCGACCGCGACCGTCTCGTTCGGCAGGATTTGACGGAACAAAAACCGTTCCCGCTCACCGCCGAGCCCGTGGCACGCCGCAAGCACCTTCCGTTCGACCGCGTCGCTGCCGTAGACCTGCAGCTGATACGGATAGGTATGCGTATACGGCTCGCGGAGCAGCTCAAGATCCGGCGGATAGCAATGATCCGAATGGCTGTGCGTGAACAGCAGCGCCTTGACCCTTTGCAGATCCAAGCCGAGGTACAGCGTATGCAGATAGTTGTCCGGCGGGAGGTCGAGCAGCAGATCGTCGTCGATCAGCGCCTGTGAACGCGTGCGGATATTTTTGCCGCCGAGCACGCGCGCCCTTTGACAAAGCGCACAGCTGCAGAATACGCCCGGCCAGGCCTCGCCCGCCGCGGTGCCGTAATACGTCAGTTTCATTTTATCACTCCCTTTCAGAGATCGCAAGGCAGCAAAGGCCGTTCGGCCGCACGGCAAATGTCAGCTCGTCCGTTTGCGTTTTGCCGGTCGGACGGCGCCACAGATCGGTCGGCGTCAGCGTCGCGCCGGGCATGCGCACCGTTGCCGTGCCTGCTTTGCCGCTGTGATCGCGCAGCCAAAGATACCGTGTCTGTCCGTCGTCCTGCACCGTGACAAGCTCCAGCGTATCCGGTATGCCGGGCAGAGGTTCCGGCGCTTCGGGGCCGGACAGCTTTAATGCGGCGTCCGGCGCGGCGGAGCGGATCGTGAAGCGATAGGTAAAATCGCCCTCGATCCATTGCGGGAAGTTGGTGCCCCACATATTGTTGAACAGATTGAACCACAGCTCCGGCGCGCGGCCCTGCGGGTATTCCGGTTCATATTCATAGAGCCCGCACGACCCGATCGCCAGCAGCGGCGTATCGAGCGGGTACACGGTCACGGAAGCCCTTTCGCCGACGGCGGCCGCCGCGTCCTCCAGGCAGTAATACGAATGGTTCGCGCAATGCTGTATCTCCGTCGCGGGGTCGATCACCGCGCAGGGCCGTCCGAGCCGGTAGGCGCTCGGCTCCGCCAGCGGCAGAATAAAGCTGCCCGCCTCGATAAACGGTGAAGCCTGCTTGCCGAAGAGCGACAGCGCTACGTCGATACCGCCCTCCTTCGGGAACTGCACCGTCATCACGATCCGCTCGGCGTCGCCGT
Source organism: uncultured Clostridia bacterium (assembly GCA_946185305.1). GTDB lineage: Bacteria > Bacillota > Clostridia > Christensenellales > CAG-138 > UBA3792. The sequence continues at coordinate 22,682 of CAMHJE010000012.1, forward strand.
ACCGTTCGGCGCTCTGCTCGGTATGGTATTCGAACCGGATGCGATCCTCGCGCACAACGACGCGGTCAAAGACCGGCGCGAACGTGCAGTGTTCACACTCCGGATACTTGACCCGTCCGTAATCCAGCACGCCCCAATCGGTGAACCGGTAGCCGTATCGGCGCAAGAACGTCTGCACGTCCTCGATGCCTGCGCGGTCATAGCGGTAGGCGAATACGCCCTTTCCGTCGCGGCTTTGCAGGATCTGCGTGTGCAGCGCAAGGTCCTCGACCGAAGCGATCACGCCGGTTTTCGGATCGAACGACAGGCGATACTGTCCGGCTTCGACGACGGTTTGCCCATCTTGCAAATAGGTACGCAGCGGCAGCAGCGGTTTTTCGGGCGTGTCAAGCTTCGGCAGCAGCGCCGCGATCCGATGCAGACATTCCGTCGCCCTTGTCATGCGCGTGCGCTGCTCCTCCCACGAGGTCTCCATGAACCGATACGGCGCGGTGTCGCGGGCAGCGAGAAAATCTTCTTTTTCGTAGACGCGATCCTGTCCCAAAAATCGCTTGGTGTCCGCGCCCCATGTGTGCTCCTCGAACAGGGCGATCTGCGCATAGTACGCCGCCCACAGCGCGTCCCAGTCCGGGATCGGTTCCCCGCCGTCTTGCAGCCGCTTCTCATACGCGCGATGCAGCCGCCGCGCCAAACGGCGGTTTTCCCGCAGCGCGGCAACCTCCTTCGGGTAGGAGCCGACGCCGTGAATCCACGTATCGGCAAGGTCCTTTGTGACGACCGGCACCGCAGACAGATCGCACTTTGCAAGCTCGCGGTAAAAGTCGTCCATCGTCCCGCAGACGATCTCGGCGTCCGGGTATGCGCGCTTGGCCTTTTCGACAAGGCCGGTGATGATATCGGCGGTCTGCGGGCCGCAGTTGTCGGCGGTGTGCATCAGCGCCATCCACACCGGGAACGGCCAGTCCTTCGGCGGCAGCAGCGTCGTGCCGTAGCCGCCCTTGGAATACATCGTCAGCACCCGCCCGCCCTGCGGACTCTGCCACCAAAACAGGCGCGGCACGTCCGGCGGCGTCGCAAACTCGTTGCAGCCGAGGTGCAGAAAGCGAATGCCCGCCTGGCTCAGCAGCTCCGGCAGCATCAGCCCGTGCCCCGGCACATCGGTCATTTTCCCCGCGACCGGCAGCGGCTTATGATACCGCTCGGACAGCAACCTTGCGTATTGCAGCGCCGCGGCATACTCCTCCGGCGCACAGCAGTCGGTATGCGAGGTGAACGGCAGCGCGTGCCACACGATCTGCCCGTTTTCGATCAGACGGTCGAGCTCCGGCAGCAGCGCCGGATCGCCGTGTTCGATAATATAATACAACGGCCAGGCGGGCATTGTCCAGACATAGCGAAGCGCCCCCAAATGCTCGGTAGCGCGGCAGGTTTCGATGACCTCGCGCAGCATGGCATTGCCGTAGCCGTGGGTCACGTTCTTCGCGAGATCGGTAAACCCGATATCAAAGTGTGTTTTGAAAACCAGAATAATCTTTTTCGTCATGCGTCTTGCTTTTCTCCTTCCAGCTGCCGTTCGAGCCGGTCGATCAGCGGCAGCAGTTCAATCGGTGAATGTACGCGGTAGGTCGGTTTTTCCTCCGGTGCGGAAGCCCTGTCCGGATACCGGTTCGACCAGCTCAGATGCACGGAACGGATGCCGAACCGGTTCGCACCGACCATGTCGCGCGCAAGGTTGTTGCCGACCATCAGTACGCGATCCTTATCCGCCGCCGTCAGGCCGAGGCGCCGCATCGCGGTTTCAAACATCAGCGCATTCGGCTTTTCGACGCCGAGCTGCTCCGAGATCACCCATTCGGAAAACACATGGTCGAGCCCGTTGCCCTTCATCGTGTTGCGAAAGGACTGCTCCAGTCCGTCCGCCACCATCACGATCGTATACCCCTGCTCATACAGTGACAGCATCGTTTCCTTTGCGCCCGGAATGCATTCGGCCTCGTATACGACGCCGTACGGCACCTTGCGCACCTCGGTGCTCTCGTCGATCACGGTGTCCCCGATGTCGGTAAAAATGATCAGCTTCTTTTTCATGTCAGCAAAACTCGATTCTTACAGTTTTCAGTTCCTTTCCGTTTGCGGAAGCTGTAACGGTTCCGTCTGCGTCCGATGGCAGCGCGTCCCCTTGCCGTTCGCAGATATCGCTGTCGTACCATGCCGCATCCAAGGGCGTGCCGAGCCGCCATGCGGTGGCGTCGTTTTGCACGTTGACGCCGCGCACGATCACGGCTTTTCCGTCCTCCGACGGCTTTAAGGCCGTCACGCAGACGCCCTTTCCCTCGGACGTGACAAACCCGAACCGTTCCGGCAGCGTCCCCGCCGCCTCCGGAATCGGAATGACGACCGGATCGGCCTGCAGCCAAACGGCTTCCCGCAGACCGCCGCTTTGCAGCGCGCCCGCCGCGTAGGGCAGGATGCCGAGCTCCAGCTCAACCGGACCGAGACATTCGGCGTCCGGCGTCGGGAATACGCCCCAATCGCCGAGCTCCGCGACGCTGCGCAGCACCGTGACGGCGATCTGCTTCCGTTCGGGCAGTATTTCATATTCATACGCGCCGCGGTTCAGCACCGCAAACCCGCCGGCTTCGTCCTCCGCCGCGACCAGATACTGCATCCTTTGGCAGCGGCTCGGATTCGTCCAGTTCGGTCCCGGCACGTCGCCGCGCTCAATAAGATCGAACACCGAATCCGCAAGGTGCGTCTTCCCCGCCGTGTCGGTCGGGAACAGCAGCCGCAGGCGATGGTCGCGCACGGTATTGACAAAGCGGGTTTTCAGCCGTACGACCGGGCTGCCCGGCTCCAAGGACAGCAGTGTTTCGACCGGCACTTGTACGGTTTTGGGGCTTCTCTCGATCTTTCTTTGCAGGCGGGGCTCCATGCTCTCCCGCGCCGCTGTCAACGCCGCTTCATCCGCCGAGACCGGCAGCGTCAGCGTCGTTTCGATGCGGAACGTCGTCCTTTGCGGCGCATCCTCCGTGCAGGTGATCTTTGCCGTCAGCCCCTCGGAGGTGATCCGCCTGCCGACGGTTTCCCGGAAGATGTATTCGTCCCCGACATCCCCGGTATCTTCATACACGCCGAGCCCGGTATAGCTGCGCCCCGTGGTCTTATCCAGAAGGTCGAACATGCCGTTTTTCTGCACCGTGACGGCGACAAACTCGTTTTCCATCCGGTTCTGCCCGGTACAAAGGCCCTTGGCGGCCGTCGCCGCGCCGGTCTTGACGTAGTAGACCGCGTACCCGAACGCAGGCAGTTCCTTTGCCGAAAACGTGATGCGGTAACGACGTTCAAAGTACGGCTGCCGGAACCGGTCGTCCGGCAGGTCATAGCCGAACTGCACGCCGAGCTCCTCCACCGTACAGGGGATGCTTTCCCCGTTCGCCGCGCAAAGGTGCAGCGCGCGTACAGGCTGCCCTTGCGCCGCTTCACGCGCGTCCCGCGTGCCGTAGACGCGGCCGAGCCCGATCACAGCCGAAACCGTCTGTGTCCGCTGCCATGCGGTTGGGTTCACCACCGCAAATGCGGCCGCGGCGTCCGCCAACTGCGGCGCGGCGATCCGTTCGGCCAGCGCATGCGCCGCCGCATCCATGAGATAATCGGCCAGCTGCAGGCTCTTTTCGTAGCGGTAAACGGTCTCGCGGTGCACCTCGTCGATCCCGCAGCCGCAGATGCTGTCGTGCGGGTGGTTTTCGAGGACGAGCTTCCATGCCCGGCGCAGCAAGGCCTGCTCCTGCGGCGCGCCTGCCATCGCCGCCATTGCCATCAGCGGCTCCGCAACAAGCGACAGCTGCGATTCGGCTCTGCGGTTGAGCGACTTGATCGGCGCGCGGGAGGATGCGGTGTTGCAAAGCGTGTTGTCGCCTGCGGACTCCTGCCCGCAAAGCTCGCCCGCAACGATCTCCGGCGCCGTGTCACGCTCCGCCTGCACCGCTTCGGCAAACGACGCAAGGTCGGAGCAGCGAAATTCGATCTCCGGATAGAGCGCACGGGCGGTTTTGATCGCTTCGGCAAGGTTTTGCTGCACCGGCTGATGATCGCTGCCGTTCATAAACAGCAGATGCCGCGACGCCGCGAACCGCCTTGCCTTTTGCAGCCGTTCGTCCCAATACGGCTTTGCTTTCACCGGATCGGTCGGGATTTCGGCGGCGTTGTTGTACCAGCCGGAAAAATACGTGGCCGGAATCGCGCTCCCGTCGGGGCTTTGCCACAAAAACTCGCTGTATCGCGGAAAATGCCCCTTTGGATCGGGATCGGTTTTCCGCAGCGTGACGCCCCGGCCGAACGCCGCGCTCGTCATGCCCGCCTGCCGCAAAAGCTGCGGCATCTGCCCGACATTGCCGAACGCGTCCGGCAGATACCCCACCGGGCAGATCGGGCCGTACTTTCGAGCAAGCGCCATCCCGTGCAGCAGATTTCGCACGTTGGCCTCGCCGGAGGTCAAATATTCATCCTGCAAAACGTACCACGGGCCGAGCGTCAGCCGCCCCTGTGCGGCAAAGCGGCGCAGCTGTTCCTCGCGCTCCGGGCGAAGCGCCAGATAGTCCTCCACGGCGATCATCTGTCCGTCGAGGTGGTACGTATAGGCGGGGTTTTGCTCCAAAAGTGCAAGCACGCGATCCAGCTGCGTCAGCAGCCTTGCGCGGTGCTGCTCAAGCGGCAGATACCATTCCCGGTCCCAATGCGCATGCGGCACGATATGAACGACAGTTTTCATACGCGCTTCCCCCTTAAAACTCGGGCGGACGCTCGTTGGTAAAGGAGGCGCGGTACTGCTGCCGCACATGGTCGATCGGGGATTCGAAGCGCCATTTCGGATCCTGCGCAAGATTTTTGCGGCACTCGGACGGCGTCATGCCGACGTTCTTTTTGAACTGCTTGGAGAAATAGAACTGGTCGTTGTAGCCGACCGACGACGCGATCATTTCGATGGACAGGTTCGGGTCGCGCAGCAGATCGACCGCCTTGCTGATCCGGTAATAGATCAGATAATCCTTTGGGGAAAACCCAGTCAGGCTCGAAAAAACGGCGGTCAGCGCCTTGCGCGAGGTGCCCGCGCTTTGGGAGATGTCCTCGATCGTGATGTTTTCATAGTAATTGGTGTCGATAAAGTCGAGCGCGCGCATCAGATAAAATTCCGGCGAGTTGGCCTCCGCGCGGGTCTGGGACGAGGCGTTGTCGATCAAAAAGCCCATGATGCTGTACAGCTGCGCCATGATCTTGCAATAGCGGTTCGGGAACTGCTGCGACGCCCACAGCAGCGCGTCGAAGAACCCGCGCCCCTCCCCCGCGGCGTTGTCGGTGAATACCGGCTCATACACCGACAGGTTCGCGCGGCTCAGATACCGGTCTACGAGGTATCCCGAAAACGCAATCCACGTGACATTCATCGTTTCCTTATAATGCGACTGG
>CAMHJE010000013.1:0-27954 GCA_946185305.1 uncultured Clostridia bacterium
AACGCTTCGGTGACTTCTGCGCCGCCGACGGTGAAGGTCTTCTGATCGAAGACATGCAGCTCGCCCGCCTTGATCGCGGCGATGGTCTTATCGACTGCTTCCTGGGTGCCCGGTGCGCAGGATTCGCCCAGCGGCGTCACGGCGACGGAGTTGGTCTCGAAGCCCTGTGCCCAGTTGGTGTCAAATTCCTTGCCATCCTTAACGGCGCCGATCGCGTAGGTGTAGTACACATCCCACTCGTTCGTCGGGGAGGTCAGCGCAGCGGTCGGAGCGACGGAGAGCATGTCCACGTTGTAGCCGACGGAGTAAACGATGGTGCCGTTCTTGAGGGCTTCTTCGCAGGTGGACGGAGCGCCGGTGGAGTCGGCATGCTGTCCGATGATGATGCAGCCGCGCTCGATCAGAGCGGTCGCCGCTTCGGATTCACCGGTGATGTCGAACCAGGAGTTGGTGTACTGAACATCCATGTGGACGTTCGGAACCACGGAACGGAGGCCGAGGAAGAACGCGGTGTAGCCGGAAACCACCTCTGCATACGGATAAGCGCCGACGTAGCCGATCTTGTAGTTGCCATCCGCGTCGATGTTCTTGTCCGCAACCTTGCCTTCGTCGATCAGCTGCTGGAGTTTCATGCCCGCGACGATGCCGCCGACATAGCGCGCTTCATAGATGTTGGTGAAAGCATTGTGGAAGTTCGCAAGGCCGGAAGCCTTCGCGGTGTCGCCGGTCATTGCGACGAACTGCACTTCGGGATGCTCCTCAGCCGCCTGCTGCGTGTAGGACTGATGGCTGTAGGAGTTGGTGATGACGAGCTTGCAGCCCTGCTCAACACAGTCGATGCAGGCGTCGTAGCACTGCTCATCCTCGGGTACGTTGTACTTCCAAACGACGTTCGCATCGGTCAGGCCGAGGTTCGCAATCGCCTTCTGTACGCCGACCATGTGGGCGTAGGTGTAGCCTTCATTCTCGTCGCCGACGAGAACAACGCCGACCTTGAACGTATCGGCAGCGGGGGCCGCATCCGTCTTGGTCTCGGTAGTCGTTTCGGTCTTGGTCTCCGTCTTGGTATCCGTCTTGGTATCCGTCGTAGCGGCGGGCGTGCTCGCGGTGCAGGCAACAGCCAGAACCATCAGCATGCAGAGAACGATAGCCAAAAACTTCTTCATTCGTTTCCCTCCTTGATATTGTTCATGTTGGATATATTGAAACACGTTGCCGTGTCACAACCCGTTTTCAAGGGAAAAGTATATAAGTATTTTATCAAAATTCCCTTTGTAAAGTCAAGATATTTTGCCGTATATGCGTAAATAATGCGTATTTTTTGGACAATATGCCGGTCCCCCGCCTATAAACACAAATACAACCGAGCGTCTCGGTTGTATGAATTCGTTATTCGCAGAGCGCGCGCAGCTTGTCGCGCTTTCGGGCGATCTCGTTAAGATACGGCGCATAATCGGCCTCGGCATATCCGCACCATGCGAACACGCCGATCCACAGCGTCATGTGGTACACGGTCTTAAACAGATAGGAAAGCGGCAGCCATGCGCTCTCGATCAGGCGCAGGCCGTTGCACAGCGCAAAAAGGAAGTTCGCGGCAAAATTGAGCAGAAACGCCGTCAGCACGCGCCGAAGCCACCGTTCCATCGCGGATACGGATTCCTTGCGAACCGTCCAAAAGAGCAGAAGCCCCACGACGATCATGCAAATCAGATAGATTTCCGCATACAGCACCGACGCCATTTCGTTACACTCCCGCTGCCCCCGTCATCCGATCAGAACATTCTGTCCCTTTTACGGCATCATAAAAATAATATCATATTTTACCATTGTTTGCAATATAATAGTTAAGCGGGAATCAAAAAAGACAGGCGGCTGCCTGTCCGTCGTATGCAAGCGTCCTCAGCCCTTCAGGCCGCGCGCCTGCCGATCCATGTCCTCCACAACGATGTCGTAGATCTCGCCGAGCGAAGCGCAGTATTCCAGCACCTTCCACGGCTCGTTGGTGTGGTAATGAATCTTGATCATTTCCGAAAATCCGACGGCCAAAAGGCTGTCGCCGACAAAGTTCTTGGTGAAGTATTCGTTGATCGCGTCCTCGTCCAGATCGTGACCGTCGATCAAAAGCTGCGTATCGTAACGATACACAATGGTTTGTTCGCTCATGCGCTCTCTCCTTTACTGCGATACCGCCAGTATACCACAGAAGTTTCAAAAAGAAAAGGAAGAATTTCCCGATGGGATCCTTCTTCCTGTTGTCTGCTCTTATTTTCCATCATCCTCGGCAAATACGATCGGCTCCTCGACCGGCGCAAACAGGTCGTACTTCTCGATTTCCGGATCGTAGGGATCGAGGGGCGACGGCGGCAGGATGCCCTTCCATTTCAAAATACCGTACAGCGCGACGCCGAACAGAATGAACAGGCTGACGACCTGCGAAAACGCAAGGCTGCCGTAGCCGCCGCGCACGGCATCGTCGCGGAAGAACTCAATAACGAAGCGGAACGCCGCATACGCCGCAAGGTACAGCCCGACAAGGTTGCCGCGCCGTTCCTCCTTTAAGTGGAAAAGCAGCCACAGCAGCGCGCCGAACAGGATAAAATTGAACGCGGATTCAAACAGCTGCACGGGCAAACGGCTGTCCCAAAAGTGTGCGCAAAACGCATTGTCCATGTGCACGCCGTAACAGCACGGCTGCCAGACGAGCTCGCCGTCCACCATTTCATGCCCGAAATAGCAGCCGATCCGCGCGAAGCCGTGAAACAGCGGCGTCGATACCGCGACAATGTCCCACGCAAGGCGCTTCTTTTTCAGGAGCTTCCAAAACAGCGCGGCCATCATGCCGAAGTAGCCGAGCAAGCCGCCGTAAAACACGATGCCGGAGTTTTCAAACAGCAGTTTTAACGTGATATTCTCCACCCCGCGCGAACGGAGATAGGTTTCATAGGAGATCATGCCGAACAGCTTCGCCCCGACGATCAGCCCGACAAGCGACAGCAGCATCAGCGGGATCTGCCGCACCCAGTTCTGCCGGAGCTTAAAGCACAGCAAAAGGGCGCACACGAACGCGGCCAATAGGCCGAGCGCCGCAAACACGCCGTAGGTGAGCACATGTTCGAGAAAAAAGTTTTTTACCGCTTCCATGCGCCCATTATAGCGGGAAAAGCGCGCGTTGGCAACCCGATTGCGCGACGAAAGTCCCCGATTTCACACGAAATTCACACGGGAAATTGCCTGTTTTTGGGAGATTGCTTGACGGTGCCGTGAAAACCTGTTACGATACGCATAAGCTGAAGCAGCGGCGCCTTTCGCCGCCCTCGGCTGTCTATCAAAAAAGAAAAGGAGGCTTTCCATGAAACGCCCGATTCTGTTTCTTCTTTCCCTCGCGCTGTTGCTTTCCGTCGGCTGCGCTATGCGGGAAGCCGCCGTTACCCGGTCGATGACCGTTCCCGCCGATACCGCCGCGCCGAGCGAGCCTCCGGCGGAATCGACTTCCGCCCCCGCCGAGCCCGCGCCGGCAAGCCTGCCCGAAGGCGCCGTGATCGTATACAGCAGCCCCGAGGAAAACGACTTTGCTTTCGTTCTGCCGGACGGCTGGACCTACGATATGACCGAGGACGGAGCGGACCTCAGGCAGCTTGACGATCCGCTGAACTTTCTGCCGGTCACGGCGGAGATCGACTGTTTGCCGCGCACCGACCTTTCCGCGCTTTTCGAGGAGCTGAAGGGGCAGTTTTCCGAGGAGGGCTTTGCCTTTGCCGATCCCGCGGAAATCACGGTTGCCGGACGCTATGCGGGACAGCACAGCGAAAACCTTGTCTACATTGAGGAGATCGGCGTGGAGGTTCTGCTCCATGCCGTTGCATGGGAAGCGGACGACCGCACCTATACGGCGACGCTGATCGCGCCCGCTGAGGACGACGGTGCCAAGGCCGCGTTTGCCGCGCTGCTGGACAGCTTTATGCCCGCAAGCGACTATCTTGCGGCAGGTCATGCTGCGCCGGAGCCCACGCCTGTGCCGGAAGAACCGGAGGACGCTCCCCCGGTCACGCCCGTGCCGAAGGAAACCGTCACGCTGGCACTCGATCACGCGGTTCTGATGGACGAGGACGGCCTGAAGGTGACGGCTCTCGGTTTTGCGGAGGGATGGTTCGGCCCGGCGCTGTCTCTGGAGCTTGCAAACACGTCTGCGCGGGAGGTCACGTTTACGATGGATCGCCCCGCCGTCAACGGCTATATGATGGATACGATGTCGCTTTATGCGACCGTCCCCGCCGGGCAGACGGTGGTACAGGAGGTTTCGGTGTACGACAGCGAGCTGGCGCGCTGCGGCATCGACGAAATCGCCGTCGTGGAATTTGAACTTCGCGTGACCGCCGATCTGTGGGAAACGGTCTATACCTCGCCGCGCCTGCGTCTCGAAACCGACGCCGTCCAAACCTATACGCAGGTCTATGCGGATGCGGGCACGCCGCTGTATGACACGGATGAGCTGCGTATCCTCTGTCCCGGTCTTGAAACGGACGGCTGGTTCGGTCAAGCCGCGGTCTTTACGTTTGTGAACGCCTCCGACCGTGCGCTTGCCGTTTCGTTCCGCAGCGCCGCCATCAACGGCATAGAGGCCGACACGTTCTTTTCGGTCACGCTGCTGCCCGGCACCCGCGCGGTGCGGGTTTGCTACTTCTCGCCCGCCGCGGGCGAAACGTTCGGCGACGCCTACCGCACCGGCGCGTTCGCGTTCCACATCTACGACGCCGAAACGTATGATACCGTTGCCGATACCGAGCCGGTCGAGATCACATTTGAATAAGTGCATATAAAAAAGAAGCCGCCGGATGCGGCTTCTTTTGACATTTCGCTACTGCACCAGATCCGCATACGCGGCGTTTGCGGCGCGGCAAAGGTCGTCCGGCGCAAGGCACAGCTGCAGGCCGATGCGTCCGCCGGAAACATAAATCGTATCGAACAGGATCGCGCTTTCGTCGATGCGCGTCGTGAACTGCTTTTTCATGCCGACGGACGTGCACCCGCCGCGCACATAGCCGGTCAGCAAGAACAGCTCCTTTTGCGGCAGCATGGACACCGCCTTTGCCCCGACCGAGCGCGCGCACTTTTTGAGATCGAGCGATTCATCCACCGGGATCACAAACACGTAATGCTCCCGATCCGCGCCGACCGTGACGAGCGTTTTGAACACCTGCTCGTGATCGAGTCCGAGCTTATCCGCCGTTTCCGCGCCGTCGGTGAACTCTCCCGCTTCATATTCCGTCGCCGTATACGCAATGCCGAGCGTGTCCAGAATCCGCATTGCGTTCGTTTTCGTCTGCTTGGCCATAGCTGCCCCTCCCTTTCGCGCTCCATCATAGCACCTTGCCGCGCGCTTGACAAGAGCTTCCGCGATTGACACGTGCCCCAAACCGTGCTATCATCGTTGTCGAATCTTATGATGCGGAGAACGATATGAAACGTCTTTTGACCTTGACCCTTTCCCTGCTGCTCCTTTGCGCCTGCACGGGCGCGCCGACCGCCGCCGTGCCGACCGAAGCCCCGACCGAGGCGCCGACTGCCGTCCCGACCGCGACGCCGACGCCCGTTCCGACCGATGCCCCGACCGCAGAACCCACCGAGGTCCCGACGCTTGCGCCGGTCGAGAAGCCGGAGCTGACCGCGCTTGCCCCCGGCGACGAGCTGTACAGCGCGCCGGATGCGGGCAATTTTGCGATGACGATGCAGGACGAGGGATGGGGCTATGCCGCAGCCGCGCTCGGCGTGAACCTGTATCCGTTGGAAAGCGATGCGCTGAACACCGTGCAGATCATGGGCATGAACGTCGGTCAGCCGGTCGATGCGAACATGTTCAACTCCCTGCTTGTGACCGTGCTGACGCATTTGCAGGAGAGCATCGGCGCCGAGCTGTCCATTTTGGAGGTCACGGATACGACCGTCAACGGCTATGACGCCCGCGCCGTCGTCAGCGCCGTCGAGGGCGAAGCGTTTTCCGTGCGGTTCTATTCTATCGTGTGGGGCGCGGACGAGCAGATCTATTACGCTTCCGTTACGGCCTTGGACAGCGAATACGATACCGCGCTTGCGATGCTCGAACACGCTCTTTCCACCTTCTGCCCCGCTTCGGCGATGTGCTCCGATGCGCCGGAGGAAACCGAAGCAGAGCCGGAGCAAGCCGAGCCTGCAGCGTAACCGTTCCCGATACGAAAAGAAGCGACAGCCGCCGCTTCTTTTTTATATCCTGTTGTCAATCTCTTAGGCCAAAAACAGCGCCCGCTTCTGCTCGTCCAACAGCGGCAGCTTATTCGTGTAGGTCGGCACGTCCTTCGGCGCGGCGATCCGTTCCACGCGCTGTTCGGCGTTGAAAATCCGCTTGGTCATCGCGTTTGCGCCGTGCGCTAAAATCGAGGTCGTTTCCTCCATCATGTCAATGTTGTACATGCAGACCGTATCCCGTCCCGCGTAGCCGACGTTTTCGAGGTTGCCGTTCTGGTACTTCTGCCGGTACATGTAGTACGGCCAAAGCCCCATCCTTTTGGCAGCTTCGAAGCCCGCGTCGATCATGTGCGTCACGGCTTCCTTGCTCGGCAGGGGGTATTTGTCGATCTGCTCCTTTAACCGGCTCGACCGTTTGATTGCAAGCGTATGCACCGTGAGATTGTCCGGCCGAAGCGCCTCGATCTCCGACAGCGTACGCAAAAAATCCTCCTCTGTTTCGCCGGGCAGTCCCGCGATCAGGTCCATATTGATTGAAGAAAACCCGACCGAACGGGCCAGAGCAAACGTTTCCCGAATCTGCGCCGCGGTGTGCGCGCGACCGATGCGGCGCAGCGTTTCGTCGTTCATCGTCTGCGGGTTGACCGAGATGCGCCCGATGCCGTGCGCCTTCAAAACCTCCAATTTTTCCCGTGTGATTGTGTCCGGCCGTCCGGCCTCCACGGTACATTCCTGCCCGTAACCGCCATAGACCGCTTCGATATGCGATAAAAGCCGGTCAAGCTGCTCGGCGCTGAGCACCGTGGGCGTGCCGCCGCCGATGTAGAACGCGCGAAGATGCCAGCCGCCGTCTTTCAGGAGCCGCCCACCGCGCTCGATATCGTCGAACAGCGGCACAAGGTAGCCCTCGACCGACGCGCCCTTGGCGATCTCCGCGCCGAACGAGCAGTAGAGACAGCGCGTTTTGCAGTACGGAATGCCCACATACACATCCAGATCCCGGGGCCCGACCGACTCGATATACGGCTTTTGCACCGCATTGATCGTCGCCGCAAGGCGCAGCTTGTCAAGGCTCACCGAAAAGACCTCTCTGAACTGGCGCACGGCCTCCTCGTCGCCGTATCGCCCCGCCAGCTCGCGCAGCAGCTTGGTCGGGCGGATCCCCGTGAGACTGCCCCACGGCATGTCCATGGGGTACGCCTTCTGCAAGAGCGCATACGCAACGCGCTTGACCGCGCGCTTCTGCTGCCGCTTGCGTTCGAGGATATCCCCGCCGTCCGGCGATACAGGGAACGACGCCGACGCCGTGCCGAGCGTGCCGGAGGCCGTGGCGGTTTTCTCATCCAATGTGATCGTCATTACATCGGTCGCGGGGTTGCCGTTCTCGTCCGCAGAGTCGGGGCGCACCTCGACCGCGCCCAAAAAGAGCCGAATTTCTTCGGCTATGTCATTCTCATAAGCGGGTACGTTGGTGATCAGTTGAACCATGGGTTGCTCCGATATCGTAACATGGGATTGCACCGGGCTTCATGCGAAACGCTCGTCGCTTCGCCGTGCCCCGGATAGAGAAGATAGCTTTGCGGCAGGGCCAGCACGCGATTTAAGGACTGCATCAGCTCGCGCATGTCCCCGGTCGGCAGATCGGTTCGCCCAACGCCCTCGCAGAACACCGTATCGCCCGTAAACGCGAGTCCTTCCTCCTCGCACACAAAGCAGACGCCGCCCGCCGTATGACCCGGCGTGTGCAGCACCGTAAGCCGGTAGCCCGCAGCGTCGATCGTATCGCCGTCGTTTACAAGGTTCGTCGGCTCGCAAGGGGTCAGGACGCCGCCCATCCAGTCCGCACGGCAGACATCGTCGCGGCGCAGGCCGTCCGCGTCCAGCGTGTGGATCCACACCCGCGCCCCGGTCGCCGCTTTGACCTCCGCCGCGCCCGCCAAATGGTCGAAATGCCGGTGCGTCAGGAGAATATCGGTAAGATGCAGCCTGTGTTCACGCAGGGTCAGCAGCGTCGCTTCCGCATCGGACGGATCGACGACGAGCGCGTCCCCGCCCTCCGCGCGGTATAAAAAGTAGGCGTTCGCCCCCAAGGGGCCCATCGGCACCGTCAGCAGCATTAAAAGTTCCTCCGCGAATCGAGCAAGATCGTAAACGGCCCGTCGTTGGTCAGCGTCACCTGCATGTCCGCGCCGAACTCGCCGGTCTCCACCGGCACGACCTCCGACAGCCGTGCCATGCAGCGTTCATACAGCGGCACCGCCGTTTCGGGCCGCGCCGCGTTGCTGTAGCTCGGCCGTCTGCCCTTTCGCGCATCGCCGAGCAGCGTAAACTGCGAGATCAAAAGGATGCCGCCGCCGATCTCCACGACCGAACGGTTCGGCACGCCGTTTTCATCGTCGAAGATGCGAAGGCCCAGGAGCTTGTCGCAGATATAGTCCGCATCAAAGTCGGTGTCCTGCACATCGACGCCGAGCAGCACGCATAAGCCCTTTTCGACCTTGCCGACGGTTCTCCCGCCGATCTCCACCCGCGCACCGGTCGTGCGCTGTACCACAGCTCGCATAGACTCTCCTTTGTCGATGATGAAATACGCGGCACGGCGTATTCCCTTAAATTCTGTATACCTCGATGACCTCCGGCAGCTTTCTCAGGTTCGCCATGATCATCTTGAGCTGCTCGGTGCCGGTGACCGTGAAGGTCATATCCATGTTCGCGTCGCCGTCGTCGGTCGAGCGCGAAACGAGGTTTGTCATGTTCACGTTGAGGCTCGTCAGCACCTTCGAGACCTCCATCAGCGAGCCGGCCTTGTCGATCACGACAACGCGGATCGTGGCCGAGAACGTGGACTTCTCCTCCGCCGCCCATTCGACCTCGATGATGCGATCCTTGTCCCTTAGGAGGTTCTGCGCGTTTTTGCAGTCCGCCCGGTGCACCGAAACGCCTCTGCCGCGCGTGATATAGCCCACGATGGGGTCGCCGGGAAGCGGATTGCAGCAGTTTGCAAAGAACACCGACATGCCCGGATCGCCGTAAATATAGACGCCGTTGCGCGCCACGCGCTTTTGCGGCTTCTGCGTCTCCTTGCCGGCTTCCTCCAGCTTGCGGTTCATTTCCGCAAGGCGCTCGTCCTTGCGTTGCATTTCCATCAAACGGTGCAGCACCTGCCCCGCCGAAACGCCGCCGAAGCCGATTGTGGCGTAGAGGTCCTCCACCGACATGATCGTAAGCCGTTTCAAAACCTCGTTCACATACTCCGGCTTCATCAGGACGGACAGCGTCTGCCCGTGGCGCTTGGCGGTTTCCTCCAGCATCTCGCGGCCGCGCTGCATGTTCTCGTCGCGGTTCTCGCGCTTGAACCATTGCCGGATCTTGTTCTTGGCGGACTGGGTCTTGACGATGGACAGCCAGTCCCGCCGCGGCCCGACCTGCGCGTTCGAGGTGATGATCTCGACCACGTCGTTCGTTTTCAGCTTGTAATCGAGCCGCACCATATTGCCGTTCACGCGCGCGTGCTGACAATGGTGACCGACGTTCGTGTGGATGCGGTAGGCAAAGTCGAGCGGCGTGGAGCCCACCGGCAGGTCGATGATTTCGCCGCGCGGCGTGAGCACAAAGACGTATTCGCCGAGGAAGTCCTTTAGGACGTTTTCGACAAACTCCTTGGAATCCTCGGTCGTTTCGTCGGCCTCGATGATCTGCTTGATCAGAGAGGTCTTCTGGTCAAGCTCGGTCATAACCTTCTTGTCGTCCTTGTACATCCAATGCGCCGCGATGCCGTATTCGGCGGTTTCGTGCATCTCATGCGTGCGGATCTGGATTTCAAACGGAATCCCGTTTTCGTTCATGACCGTCGTATGCAGCGAACGGTACATGTTCGGCTTCGGCATGGCAATATAGTCCTTGAACCGACCCGGCAGCGGCTTCCATGTCGCATGGACGACGCCGAGTGCCGCATAGCAGTCGTTGACCGTATCGACGATAATGCGAATGGCGATCAGATCGTACAGCTCGTTCAGCTTATAGTTGTTCCGCTGCATTTTGCGGTAGGTCGAATACAGATGCTTCGGGCGTCCCGAAATGTCGCCCTTGATGTTTGCCTCCTTCAGCAGCGTAACCATCTGCTGCATCGCGGATTCGAGCGCCTCCATGCGCTCATGCTGCTGCTCGTCCACCTCCGCGCGCAGCTTTTCGTATTCCTCCGGCATCAGATAGCGGAAGGACAAATCCTCCAGCTCGGAACGGATCACGCCCATGCCGAAGCGGTCGGCGAGCGGCGCATAGACCTCCAAGGTTTCCTTGGCCTTTCGCGCCTGCTTTTCGGGCGTACAGTAGGCCAGCGTGCGCATATTGTGCAGCCGGTCGGCGAGCTTGATAATGACGACGCGGACATCCTCCGCAATCGAAAGGAACAGCTTGCGCAGGTTCTCGGTCTGCTCCTGCTTTTTGGTGATATAGGTCTGGTTGCCGCTCTTGGTCAGCTTGGTTACGCCGTCCACGAGCTTCGCCACCTCGGCGCCGAACATCCGCGCGATATCCTCGGACATGATATTGTCGCCGTCCTCGACCGTATCGTGCAGCACGCCCGCGATCACGGTCGGCGCATCCATGCCCATCTCCAGGAGGTAGGTCGAAACGGTCAGCGGGTGCGTGACATACGGCCCACCGGCGTCGCGCCGCTGGTTGCAATGCACGCGCTCGGCAAACTCTATCGCCTCGCGCATCTTTTCGCCCTGCTCGATCCCGAACTTCTTTCGGAAATCGGCCAGCAGCTTTTCCTGTAATTCCGTTACGCCGTAATCTTCCATACCGTTCCTCACCGCCAATGGGTTTTATCGAGCACGGAGCGCGGTATACAGCCGCGTCCCCGTGATTTGCTTCTTCTCCGTCACATGCTGTTCAAAGAACCTTCCGCCCGCCGCCGCCGTAACGCCCGCTTCATACAGCACCAGCATCGTCAGCAGCTCCGCTTCGTCAAGATCCTCCATCCACAGACCGGTTTTCAGCTGCGCCCGCCGCCGGATAAAGACGCCGCGCATCTCGTTTTCGTCCGGATGCAGCGACGCCGCCTGCGCCGTGCGCAGCGCGTTCGCCTGGTTCGGCTCGCGCAAAAACGCCCCCGCCGCCCGAAGAAGCGGCTCCGGCACGCTCGCCCGGATCGCAGCAAGATATCCGTTCACGCTCGTCGTATCGCGGAACGTGTTTCGCTTCAGCGTACAAAGCGCCTCGACGTTTTCCGCATCCTTCAATCCCGCATACCTGTCGCCCATCCGGAACCCGACAAGCCGCAGCTTATCCGTCTCCTGCCGCAGCGTCGCCGAAAGGTGCGCATTCTCGCGCCCCATCGTGGAAAGTTCGCAAAGCGTTCCGGTCACGCGGAACACCGGCTCGCGGTTGCCCTCCCCAAACGGCGCGAGCATTTCCAGCTCTCGGCAAAAATCAACGGTGCAATCCGCAAGGGAGAGCGTATCCTCGTATTCGATCGCCTCGCGCTCCGGCCCATCCGGAAAGCGCGCGGCTAAATCCTTCAGCAGCGCCCGGCGGCAGGCGTCGAAGTTCTCCGCCTTCATCGCCGCGCCCGCAGCCTGCGTGTGCCCGCCGAACCGTGTGAAAAATTCGCCGTGCGCCGACAGCAGGCCAAAGAGGTCGATCATCGGCACGCTGCGCCCGGAGCCGACGAGCTTGTCGCCCATCCTCGTAAACAGCAGCACCGGACAGCCGTACTGCTCCAGTATGCGCGACGCGACAATCCCGATCACGCCGGGGTTCCAGTCCTCGCCGCGCAGCATCAGCAACAGATGCTCGGCGCTCGGGTCGATCTGACGCTCGGCTTCGGTCAAGATTCTCTGCTCCTCGCTCTTGCGCGCGGCGTTGGCCGCGTCCAGCTCGGCGGCGTAATGCAGCCGCGTCGGTTCATCGCCGGCGATCAGCAGCTCCACCGCCCGGCGCGCGTCGCCCATGCGTCCGGCAGCGTTGATCCGCGGCGCGAGCAGAAAGGCAAGCGAGGTCGCGTCGAGCTCCCGATCCCCCGCGCCCGCCGCGTCGAGCAGCGCGCAAAGCCCGCGCTCCCGCCGGATCAGCGGTACGCCCCGCGCCACGATCGCACGGTTAAAGCCGGTCAGGGGCATCACATCCGCCACGGTCGCCAAAGCCGCTATCGGCAAAAAGCGTTCCTCCGGAAAGCCTAATTTTTCGGCAAGCAGCATGGCGACCACACCGCCGCAGACCGAGGCGATCCGTTCGTCCTGTCCGGGACGCGTCGCGCACACGACCGCGTAGGCGTTCGGCAGCGTTTCGTGGCAGCGGTGATGGTCGGTCACGATGACCTCCATCCCGAGAGAGTTCGCAAGGTCGATCTCCGCATGCGCCGAAATGCCGTTATCGACGGTGACTAAAAGCTGTACGCCGCTTTCGGCGAGCTTTCGCACGCTGTCCTCGTGCATGCCGTAGCCCTCGCCCGCGCGAAGCGGGATGTAATAGGACACGTCTGCGCCGAGCAGCGCGAGCGCGCGATAGAGGATCGTCGTTGCGCAGACGCCGTCCACGTCATAGTCGCCGTAGATGCAGATGCGTTTCCGTTCCCGGATCGACCGGAGAAGCTTTTGCGCCGCCCTGTCCATATCCAGCAGCAGATCTGGCGAAGGCAGCGGCTGCCGGTCGGGATGCAGAAACGTATCGGCATCGGAAGCATTCCGGCACCCGCGCCGTGCCAAAAGGCGCAAAAACGGCTCGGAAAAATCGCACTCCCTGCGGAGCGTCTCCATTGCCGCCTCGTCCGGCTCGGTTGTTCGCTGCTTCCAGTCCATGGTGTGATCCTTTTCTAAAAGCGACCGCAAGAACCCCACGGCAAAATGGGGTTCTTGCAGGGTTGCTGTATTCTTTACAGGGCGATGGCGGCGGTGTCGCGGGCAATCGCCAGCTCTTCGTTGGTCGGCAGCACCATGACCTTGATCTTGCTCTCCGGCTTGGAAAGGACGATCTCCTCGCCGCGCGGAGCGGTCGCGTTCTTTTCAAAGTCGAAGTCGATGCCGAGGTAATCCATGTCCTGCATGATCAGCGCGCGCATCTTGGCGTCGTTTTCGCCGACGCCCGCCGTGAACACAATGCAGTCCGCACCGTTCATTTCGGCGAGGTAGGAGCCGATATACCGTTTGACGCCGAGGGCGAACATGTCGAGCGCCAGGCCCGCACGCTCGTTGCCTGCTTCCTTGGCCGCCCACAGATCGCGGAAGTCGCTCGAAACGCCGGAGATGCCGAGCATGCCGCTCTTCTTGTTCATCAGCGTATCGACTTCCTTGATCGAAAGGTGCATCTTATCCATGAGGAACGGCACGATCGCCGGGTCGATGCTGCCGCAGCGCGTACCCATCGGCAGACCCTCCAAAGGCGTGAGGCCCATCGAGGTATCGACGCACTTGCCGCCCTTGGAGCAGCTCACGGAGGAGCCGTTGCCGAGGTGGCAGGTGATAATCTTCACGTCGGGGTCGCCGGTTCTATTAAGACGCTTGATCGCTTCGCCGGTCACGAACATGTGGGACGTGCCGTGGAAGCCGTAGCGGCGCACGGAGTGCTCGGTATAAACCTCATACGGCAGGGCGTACTGGAACGTCTTTTGCGCCATGCTCATGCCCCAGGCCGTATCGAATACCGCGACCTGCGGCGTATTCGGCATGGCGGCGCGGCACGCGTTGATGCCCATGAGGTTGGCGGGATTGTGCAGCGGGCCGAGCGGAATGACTTCTTCGATGGCGGCGATACACTCGTCGGTGACGAGCGCGGACGCGGTGAAGTTCGGGCCGCCGTGGAGGACGCGATGGCCGACGGCCGCCACATCCGCCATATCCTTGATGACGCCGATCTTTGCATCGGTGAGGACGGAAAGGACCAGCTCGATCGCCTGCTGATGCGTGGGCATCGGGGATTCCTTCTGGAACTTTTCGCCGCCGGTGGGCTGATAGGTCAGCTTGCCGTCGATGCCGATGCGCTCGCAAAGGCCCTTCGCAAGAACGGCCTCGGTGTCGATGTCGATGAGCTGATATTTTAAGGACGAGCTGCCCGCGTTAATGACGAGAACGGTTTTCATGCTGCTGTCGCTCCTTTACTGAATCTGTGCCTGGACTGCGGTGATCGCAACGACGGAAACGATATCGTCCACGCTGCATCCGCGGGAAAGGTCATTGATCGGGGCGGCAAAGCCCTGGCAGATCGGGCCGATGGCTTCCGCGCCGGCCAGACGCTGCACGAGCTTATAGCCGATGTTGCCCGCCTGCAGATCCGGGAACACAAGCACGTTTGCCTTGCCCGCGACCGGGGAACCGGGGCTCTTGAGCTGACCGACGGATTCGACCAGCGCGGCGTCCGCCTGCAGCTCGCCGTCTACGTTGAGATCGGGCGCGAGCTCATGCACGAGCTTCGTAGCCGCAACGACCTTATCGACGTTCTCATGCTTGGCGCTGCCCTTGGTGGAGAACGACAGCATCGCTACGCGCGGCTCCATGCCGCACAGCACCTTGGCGCTCTCGGCGGAAGAAATCGCAATCGCCGCAAGCTGCTCGGCGGTCGGGTTCGGGTTCACGGCGCAGTCCGCAAAGATCAACAGACCGTCGTCGCCGTATTTCTTGTTCGGGACTTCCATGACAAAGCAGCTCGACACCGTGCTGATGCCCGGCTTCGTCTTGATGATCTGCAGACCCGGACGCAGCGTGTTGCCGGTCGTGTTGATTGCGCCGGAAACGAAGCCGTCGGCTTTCTTGTCCTTAATCATCATCGCCGCATAAAACAGCGGGTCTGCGATCATCGCATGCGCCTTTTCGGGCGTGACGCCCTTGGCCTTGCGCAGCTCGTAGAACCACTCGGAATAGCGTTCATAGTCCTCGGCCTCGGTCGGGTTGATCGTGTCGATGCCCTCGAGCGAAACGCCGAATTTATCCGCCGTCGCCTGAATGTCCTCTTTCTTACCGAACAGGGTCACCTTGGCAAGCCCCTCCGCCGTGATGCGGGCTGCCGCCTGCACCGTGCGCTCCTCGGCGCCCTCCGGCAGAAGAATGTGCTTTTTGTCCGCCTTGGCCTTCGCCTTGATCGTCTCCATCAATGACATATCCATAAACCTCCAAAATAAGTTTATAAATTATTCTACCATATCTTGCGAAAAAATGGTATACTGGATTTGAAATATTTTCAAAGAGGTGATACCGTGCGCGTCGTGGGCATCGTTGCGGAATACAATCCGCTGCATAACGGGCATATTTACCACATGGAGGAGGCCAAAAGGCAGGCCGAAGCCGACTTTTGCATCATCGCCATGTCGGGCAACTTCGTGCAGCGCGGCGAACCCGCCTGCACCGACAAGTTTACGCGCGCCGACTGGGCGCTTCGCGCGGGGGCGGATCTGGTCGTGGAGATCCCGCAATGCCTCGCCGTCGCGTCCGCCGAACGCTATGCCGAGGGCGCGATCAAGATTCTCGCCGCGACCGGCGTCGTCACCGATATCGCGTTCGGCGTGGAGACCGACGACACGGGCGCGCTTTACCGCATTGCGGACATTCTCGACCGCGAGCCGCAGTCGTTCCGCGTAAACCTTGCCTACCATCTCAAGCAAGGCAAGTCCTATCCGCGCGCCCAGTTCGATGCGCTGAGTGATCTCGATATTCCGCGCAGCGACGTGGCGATTCTGACGCAACCGAACAATATTCTCGCGGTCGAATACATCAAGGCGATCCGAAGGTTTGCGCCGCACCTTCGTCCGCTGCCGATCCTGCGCCGCGGGAACAGCTATAACGATACCGAGCTGACCGGCCCGCTTTCGAGCGCGACCGCGATCCGGCAGGCGCTTCGGGACGGCAACACGGAGGTGCTGAACGCGATGCCGCTATTCGTGAGCGGCGCGATGCGGTTCGACGAGGACTTCCCCGCCACGCTCGAGGATTTCGGCCCGCTGATCCTCTACCGTCTGCGCGCCATGACGCTTTCCGAGCTTGCCGCCCTGCCGGACGTAGCCGAGGGCTTCGAGCAGGTGATCGCCCGCGCCGTGCGCACCGCACCGGATATCGACACGTTCCTTGCCTCGATCAAGTCCAAACGCTATACGATGGCGCGCTGCAAGCGCATTGCGATCTCGGCCCTGCTGCAAATTCCCGGCACGCTGTCGGACGAGCTTTTGAACGAGCGCGGCAACCTGTACCTTCGCGTGCTCGGCTTCCTTGCCGATTCGCGCGGGCTGCTTGCTGCCATGGCCAGCGCGGGCAGCGCCCCGATCATCCTGCGCCATGCGGACGTGCAAAACTGTACGGTCGCCGCGCGCGGCTCGATGGCGATCGACGCGTTTTCGACCGACCTGTTCGGATATGTGTTCCGCCGGGACGTGCATCACGATTCGCAAAGCGCGGTGAAGCTGTAAGGGCTCCCGTTCCCGAATGTGAATATCGCTTCCTCTCCCCCGCATACACTCCTGCGGGGGTGATTTTTTGTTTTGGCTGCTGCTTGTCGTGCTTTGCGCGCTGCTGATGTTTTCGCAAGCGGTGCTCTCCGCCGCTGCCGACGCCGCGCTGCTGTGGTGGACGCGCGTGCTGCCCGCGCTGCTGCCGTACCTGATCCTGACCGGCCTTGCCGTGCGCTGCCGTCCGCGGCTCCCCGCCGTCGGGCGTCTGCATCCGTATGCGCTGCTGTCGCTGCTGCTCGGCGCAATCGGCGGCTATCCGGTCGGCGCAAGGGTGCTGGGCGAGGGACTGCAGACCGGGGCGCTTTCCGACCGCGAAGCGCGGCGCTTTTCGCTTGCCGCAAGCCTGCCGAGCCCCTCCTTTTTGATCTCCGTGACCGCGCTCGGCCTGTTCGCCTGCCCCGCCGCCGTGCCCATACTGTGCGCGGCCGTCTACGGGACTGCGCTGCTTCTGTTTTTGCTGTGCTCTTTTTCGCGCGCCGATGCGCCGCCGCTTGCCGAGGCGCGTGCGCTTTCCGCCACGGACGTATCCGGCGCGATCATGGACGGCATGAACGCAATCCTGCGCATCGGCGGGTGCATCGTGCTGTGCCGGTGCCTCGCCGCCGTGCTCGAAGCCGCCGGATTGGTACGCGTGTTATCGGGTATCCTGCCTTGGGATGAGGCCGTGACCGGCGCGCTCCTTGCCGGTCTTTTGGAAATGACAAGCGGAACCGCTGCTGTCGCCGCGCTGCCGCTGCCGTTTTTTGTGCGGCTGCCGCTGTGCGTATTTTTGCAGGTGTTCGGCGGGGCGTCGGTGCTGCTGCAGATCCGGTGCTTTCTTCCTGTGAAAGGTTTTCGGCGCGTCGTTATGGCAAGGCTCGGCATGGCGACGCTTGCCGCGCTCGTCTGCTATGGTCTTTTGCAGCTGCTGCCGCCCGCCTTTGCGCCCGCAATGGCGTCGCCGGATGAAATGCTGCAGCGTGCCGCGCTGCTCCCCTCGCTGCTGCTGCCGTGCGCGCTCGGTTTGGTGTCGGCGGTGCTGTTCGGCATTTGGCTGACGCCGGGGACAGCGCAGAAATGAAATCTGTTCCCCGCATAAAATCCATTGCGCGCTTTGCTTTCTTCATGCTATAATACAGCATCATACCCGCCAAGGAGGTTCGCCGTGCGCCGCTGGATTCTTGCCCCGCTGCTTGTCGTGCTGTCGATCGTGCTCGCGTTCGGCGTGCCGCTGTTTTTGGTCGCCATCGCGGTTTCCAACGCCATCGACGCCTCCCCGCAGCCGCTGATCGGCATGAGCTATGTGTTCGGCGCATTTTTGATCCTGCTCACCGGCATGCTGCTGCTGCGCCTGCACCGCTATCGCCGCCGCAGTAAAAAGGGGCTTGTGTACAGCGATTCCTACCTCGACGCCGCCGAGCTGCGTTCCGAGGTCACGCTGTCGTTCGGAACCGTCGTCAACCTTATTTACGTGATCTTCAAGCTGCTGATGGCCGCGCGGTACAAGACGCTGCTGTTCGCCGCCGAAGCCGTGTACTACCTTGTGCTGTCCGTGATCCGCGTGCTGCTCGTATTCAACACCGCCGCCGGACGCCGCCGCGACAACGCCTATTATGCCGCGTGGAAAAGCTATCGCCGCTGCGGGTGGCAGCTGCTGCTCTTGGAGCTTGCCATGAGCTTTATCATTCTCCAGTCTCTCGCGTACAGCACCGACCGCGTCAGCCTGTCCGCGGTCGTGATCGGATCCGCGCTGTGGGCGTTCTACCGATTGACGATGGCGGTGGTGCAGCTTGTCAAGTTCCGCGGCTCCGAACGACCGTTTTTGTCCGCCTCGAAGCTGATCAACCTGTCCGCCGCGCTGATGTCCATTTACATTTTGCAAAACACGCTGCTCGTCCACTTTGCCGCGTCCGAACTGTTTCGACAGCGCATGAACCTCGGCTTCGGCTTGGCGATCTCCGCCGCAGTCATTGCGATTGCCATTTCGATGATCGTGATCGGTTCGGGAAAATTGAAGAGCGCAAAAGCATCTGTATAACAAAAAATCTCCCGGTAAAGGGAGATTATTTCATATAGTCCGATTACACGCCCGTCGAGCCGAAGCCGCCCGCGCCGCGTTCGGTTTCGGAAAGCGTATCGGTTTCGACAAAGTCCACCGCCAGATACGGCATGATCACAAGCTGCGCGATCCGGTCGCCGTTTTGCACCGTGCGCGGGACAGCCGAATCGTTGTGCAGCGCCACGATGTATTCGCCGCGATAATCGCTGTCCACGACACCGACGCAGTTCGCGGGGCGCAGGCCTTCGCGCGAAGCAAGGCCGCTCCGGGCAAAGCATGCGGCAAAGTACCCGTCCGGCAGCGCGGCGGTGATGCCGGTGCCGATCTTGACAGTCGCGCCGGGCGCAATCACAACCGGCGCATCGAGGCACGCATACAGGTCATACCCCGCCGCCGCGGATGAGCCGCGCGTGGGAATCACCGCATCGGGACGAAGCTTTTTGATCGGAACGGACAGCATACAGGAAACCTCCTTGGGACTTTACGGACAGTATACCACAAAAAGAGCCTGCAGGCAAGCCGCAGACTCTTTTCCTTTGATCTGTCGTTAACGCTGCTTTGCATTCACAAACCGCGCAATGGCCTCGCTCATCAGCTTCGCCGTGCCCGCGCCGTGCGCATCAAGATTGGCGGTGAAGCGTTCGTCGGCAAGGTACATCTGCCCAAGGCTGCGCAAAATCGCATCCGTGCACGGATAGAAATGCTTGGTGATGCACGCCTGCCATGCGGCGACAAGCGTTTGCACATGCGGATCGTCGGCTGCGGCGTTTGCCTTGGCCGCCGCGCCGAACGCGTCCATCAGGGCGTTCTGTTCGGCTTGGGCATCCGACCATTCGCGCGCGGTATACGCTTTTGTCTGTTCGACAAACGCGCGGTAGGCGTCGGTCTGTCCCCAGCGCGCCTTGGCTTCGGCGGCAAACGCGTCACGCGCGGGGATATAATCGGTATTGTCAATCGGTGTCATAACGGGTTCTCCTTTCTCGGCGGCGTCAAGCGCCTTAAGCAAGCGGTCTATGCGCTGTTTTTTCAGAGTCAGCAGCTGCTTCTGCCGCCCAAGCGCCATGCCTCTGTCGTAATCGGGAGCGTCGAGAATGCGCCGGATCTCCTCCAGCGGAAAATCCAGTTCCCGGTAAAACAGGATATCCCGCAGCCGTTCAAGCGACGCCGGGCCGTAATTTCGATAGCCGCTTTGGGGATCGACCTGCTCCGGCAGCAGCAGTCCGATTTTGTCATACCAGCGCAGCGTGCGCACGCTGACGCCCGCGGCCTCGGCCAGTTCGGATATGCGCATCCTTCTCACCTCCAAGAGCAGTATATACCCTGACGTAACGGCAGAGTCAAGACTTTTTTCCAGAATCATACTATACGGAGCATACGGCGCGAAAACCGTTTCCATCATAATTTTTCCACATATATGGAAAAATTATGTTAAATATGTCGAACAGGACGAAATTTCGCTTGCATTCGACGATATATGTCCGTATAATATCGCCTATATCAAAAAAGCATGCAGCAATGTCCGTGTAAAGCGGACATCGCGGGAGGGGCGTCATGATCGTTACCGTCGTTTGCGACGTGCTGGGAGAAGAAAACAACGGCACGACTGTAGCCGCCATGAATCTGATCCGGAGTCTGAAAGCGAAGGGGCACGAGGTGCGCGTGCTCTGTGCGGACGCGTCACGGGAAGGCGAAGACGGCTTTTACATCGTGCCGACGCTGAATCTTGGGCCGTTTAACGGCTATGTCCGGCGTGTCGGCGTAACGCTGGCCAAGCCGGATAAGCAAAAGATTGCCGAAGCTGTGGACGGCGCGGACATCGTACATTGCATGCTCCCGTTCAGTCTCGGCAGTAATGCGATGCGCTGTGCCAAAGGCATGGGCATTCCGGTGACGGCGGGCTTTCATTGTCAGGCCGAGAACATCACCGCCTATGTCGGCATGAATAAGCTCGATCTTCTGAGCCGTCATGTCTACTGGTTTTTATGGCGGCATTTCTACCGGCACGTCAATGCGATCCACTATCCGTCGACGTTCATCCGGGAGATCTTCGAAAGCCGCATCCGCAAGGATACGCCGGGCTATGTGATTTCCAACGGAGTGAACCCGCATGTGCGGCGGCGCACGGTTGAAAAGCCCGCGGCGCTGCGCGATAAGGTTGTGATTATGACCACGGGGCGCTATTCGCGAGAGAAGGCGCAGGAAATCCTTTTGAAGGCCGTGCGGTATTCGCGCCATGCGGACGAGATCCAGCTGATCCTTGCCGGGCAGGGTATCCGCGAGCCCTATTTTCGAATGCTCGGCCGTCGGCTGAAAAACCCGCCGATCTTCCGGTTCTATCCACGGGATGAGATCGTGGATGTGCTGAATATGTGCGATCTGTATGTGCATACCGCCGAAATGGAGCTGGAGGGCATTGCGTGTCTGGAGGCAATCGCCTGCGGCAAGATGACGATCGTATCCGACGCCAAGCTGTCCGCGACGCACCTCTTTGCCATCGATGAAAGCTGCGTCTTTCACGCAGGCAAGCCCAAGGATCTGGCGCGTGTGATTGACGACTGGATCGAGCATCCCAACCGCAAAGCAGCATACGAGCAACAATACCTCGAAAGCAGCCATGCCTACGATCAGTCTTATTGCATGGATCGCATGGAGGATATGCTGAAGGAGGTCGCCCATGCGGAATAAAAAGATTATCTACTATGAAGACCCGGTACACGACGACTTTGCCGGAACGCATATCGAAACGTGCGTTGTGGACGAAACGTACCCCTACGCGCACGGTCCGGTATGGCGCGGCATATCGCACGTTCTGTATTATGCCGTGGCGTTTCCCCTGGTGTGGCTGCTGCACCGCGTTGTCGGCGGCGTGACATTCCAAAACCGCAAGGCGCGAAAAGCTGTCAAGGGCGCGTGCTTTCTCTACGGCAACCATACTGCGTACTTCGACGCGTATACGCCCGCGCTGCTGTCGTTCCCGCGGCGTGCCGAGGTGCTTGCCGGGCCGGACGCCGTGTCCATCAAGGGACTCCGCACCGTGGTACAGATGCTCGGTGGGCTTCCGATCCCGAACCGGCTGAGCGGCATGAAGCCGTTTATGAACACGCTCGAAACCGCCTACCGCAGCGGACGTGATATTGCAATCTTTCCCGAAGCGCATATTTGGCCGTATTACACCGGCGTGCGCCCGTTCCCCGCAACATCGTTCGCCTATCCGATCAAGCTGCATGCGCCCGTGTTCGCTTACTTTGTCGCCTATTCAGAGCCGAAGGGGCTGGGCCGCATCCGCAGGGCAAAGGCGACCGTTTATGTTTCCGCGCCGTTCTATCCCGACGATACGCTGCCGCATAAGGAAGCGCAGCAAAAGCTCCGCGACGAAGTGTATGCGTTTATGGCGGATATGGCGCAAAAGCACAGCACGTATGCGGTGATCGACTATCGGCAGAAGTAAGGCTTCGCGCCCGAAAGATACCATATAATGAAAGAAGGGCTTCTCCCTTGGGAGCTGCCCTTCTGTTTATTGATTCAAAAATCACCGGGCTTTGCCCGATTTTGTCCATGCCGTGCATGGATCTTGCCGCCCTCCCGGGACGACTTGCCCGAACGCTTTGCGGACGCTGCTGCAGCCTGCTGCCTTACCAGTCCTCTCCGTCGTCGATGTAATCGTCTTCGAAGGTCAGGTCGTCGAGATCGTCGATGAACGTGTCTCCGCTGCCCGCTTCGGTCAGCTGTTCTTCAAAGTAGGTGTAGGCGGTGGCAAGCTCGATTGCGTCGAGATTTCCGTCGCCGTCCAAATCAAACCGATGCACGTACCATACCTCCTTTTCATTTTCCGACATATACGGTATCACCATCTGCCGTTCGTTGCAAACAAAAAACGCGTAAAGTATCGTCCGCAAACGCTTTCATACGCATATTATGCCCGATTTTTACATGCCGATTCCCATGCGGACTTGACAGATGCGCCGCCGCGTGCTATCTTGATTTGCGAACGATTCGCAAATTCAGGAGTGTATCTCTATGCCGAAATATGACACGCGGCAGCGCCGGGCGCTGACCGATTACCTTTGCCGTCACCACGACGAGAGCATGACCGCCAAGGCGATTGCGGCGGCGCTGCGCGAGCAGGGCATCAGCCAAAGCGCGGTCTACCGCAACCTTGCGGCGCTCGAAGCCGAGGGCAAGGTGCGCCGTGTGACCACTGCCGGGGCGCATGAAGCCCTCTATCAGTTTGCCGACGCCGACGAATGTCGGAACAGTCTGCACCTCAGCTGTACCAAGTGCGGCCGCACCTTTCACATGGCGCTGCCGGACGCGGCGCTGCTGGAATCGAGTCTCGCACAAAACGAAGGCTTCGCCATCGACAAGGCCAGCACGATCCTTTACGGCACGTGCGGCGACTGTCAAAAGCAGTAAAGGCGGGGTGACCATGAAAAAAACGATCTTGGCTCTTTGCCTTTCCATTCTGCTGCTCCTGAGCGCCGCCGGCTGCGCGGCAAGCCGCCCGCAGCCCGTTGACCGTCCGCTGCATATCGTTACGACGATCTTCCCGCTCTATGACTGGACACGGGCAATTCTTGGCGACAGCGCCGACCATGTGCAGCTTGACCTGCTGCTGCAAAACGGCGTGGATATGCACAGCTTTCAGCCGACTGCTGCGGATATCGTGAACATTGCTTCGTGCGACGTGTTTATCTATGTGGGCGGCGAGTCCGACAAGTGGGTGGACGATGCTCTGCGTCAGAACGCGAATCCGAACCGCACGGTGCTGAACCTTCTGAACCTCTTGGGCGACGCCGCCAAGGAGGAGGAAATCGTGGAAGGCATGGAGGCCGACCACGACCATGACGACGATGAGCACGACGACCGTGACGAGCCGGAATACGACGAGCATGTTTGGCTGTCGCTGCAAAACGCCGCCGTGCTGTGCGAACGGATCGCGGACGCGCTTGAAGCCGCCGATCCCGGTTACGCCGCGCAGTATCGTGCCAACGCCGCGGCGTACATCGAAAAGCTGAACGCGCTCGATGCGGCCTATGCCGACGCCGTAAAGCAGGCGCCATACAAAACGCTGCTGTTCGGGGATCGTTTCCCGTTCCGCTATCTGGCGGACGACTACGGTCTGTCGTATTACGCCGCGTTTTCCGGCTGCTCCGCCGAGACGGAGGCGAGCTTTGAAACGGTCGTGTTTTTGGCCAGCAAGCTCGACGAGCTGCACCTCCCTGCGATCCTGCAATTGGAAAGCGCAAACGGGACAATGGCCGAAACGATCCGCAAGGCGACGCAAAGCCAAGGCCAAACGATCCTCACGCTCGATTCGCTCCAGTCCGTCACGGCGGAACAAATAAAAAGCGGAACCACCTACCTCGGCGTGATGGAGCAGAATCTGACCGTGCTCCGGCAGGCGCTCGGCATTTTGTAAATCCCCTTGACCGCGCATGAAAGGAAGAAACCATGCCGCAATTAGAATGTGAAAACCTGTCCCTCGGCTATGAGGGCGATGTGATCCTCTCCGGGCTGACCTTTTCGGTCAACGCTGGGGAGTATCTGTGCATCGTCGGGGAAAACGGCTCCGGCAAAAGCACACTCTTAAAAACCATCCTCGGCCTGACGCCGCCGCTTGCCGGGCGCATCACATGGGGCGACGGACTGCAGCAAAACGAGCTCGGCTATCTGCCGCAGCAGACGGTCGTGCAGCGCGACTTTCCCGCGTCGGTGTGGGAGATCGTGCTCTCCGGCTGTCAGGCGCGCTGCGGTCTGCGGCCGTTCTATAACCGTGCCGAAAAGGCGCTGGCGGAGCGCGCCATCGAGCGCATGCACCTCGGCGAGCTGAAAAACCGCTGCTACCGCGATCTTTCCGGCGGACAGCAGCAGCGCGTGCTGCTTGCGCGGGCGC
The DNA here is from genome assembly GCA_946185305.1 of uncultured Clostridia bacterium. GTDB lineage: Bacteria > Bacillota > Clostridia > Christensenellales > CAG-138 > UBA3792. The sequence continues at coordinate 24,586 of CAMHJE010000013.1, forward strand.
TCTGCGCAACACAAAAGCTGCTGATCCTGGACGAGCCGGTGTCCGGTCTCGATCCGGTCGTGACCGCGGAGATGTATAAGCTGATCCGGTCGCTGCATGAGGAGGGCATCACGATCATCATGATCTCGCACGATATCGACGCCGCGGTGAAAAACGCGACGCATATCCTGCATATCGGCGGCGCCGTGTTCTTCGGCAGGCGGGACGAATACATGCAAAGCGCGTTCTATCGCCGCTTTGCGGAAGGGGGCGAAACCGCATGACCGAAATGCTGGCAAAGCTCGGGCAATATCTTTCGTTCCCGTTTGTGCAGTATGCCTTGATCGTCGGCGTGCTGATCGCGCTGTGCTCGTCGCTTTTGGGCGTGACGCTCGTTTTGAAGCGGTTTTCGTTCATCGGGGACGGTCTGAGCCACGTTGCCTTCGGCGCGATGGCAATTGCCGCGGTGCTGCGGATGAACAATGAAATGCCGCTGGTGCTGCTGATCACCGTGGTCGCCGCCGTGCTGCTGCTGCGCGTGGGGCAGAATGCCCGCATCAAAGGCGACGCCGCCATCGCCATGATCTCGGTCGGGGCGCTCGCCGTCGGCTATCTGCTGATGAACGTGTTCCCCACCGGCTCGTCCAACCTGTCCGGCGACGTGTGCTCCACTCTGTTCGGCTCCACGTCGATCCTCACGCTGACCAAAGCCGAAGTCTGGCTGTGCATTGTGCTGTCGGTCGTCGTCGTTGCGATCTTTGTGCTGTTTTACAATAAAATCTTCTCCGTCACGTTCGACGAGAACTTTGCAAAGGCCGTCGGCACCCGCGCCGATCTCTATAACCTGCTGATCGCGGTCGTGATCGCGGTCATCATCGTGCTGGCCATGAACCTGGTCGGTTCGCTGCTGATCTCCGCCCTCGTCATTTTCCCGGCGCTGTCCGCCATGCGCGTGTTCAAGAGCTTCCGCTCCGTCACGGTCTGCTCGGCGGTGCTGTCGGTCTGCTGTGCGGCGCTCGGCATTTTGGCCTCCATCGTGTTCGGAACGCCGGTCGGCTCCACCATTGTCGTCGTCGATATCGTCGCGTTCGGCGGGTTTACCCTGCTCGGCAGATTGCTGCGGTGCTGAGTGTCGATTTTCCTGTGAAAGAAAGGGCTTCATGCCCTTTTTTCATTAAATAAAACAGGTTCGGTATTAACGAATTTTCGGTTAATTCGTAATTTATCCGCGAAAACCTATCAGTTTGTTATAAAAATTTCTTGCCCTATACCATAGTTTTATGGTATACTTTTTCTATATTTCGGAGGATGCAGAATGCCATTTTTTACCCACGGAGACACAAAAAACAAACTGGTGCTTTTGTACATCCTATTTCTCGGCAAGGCGCCGCTGACGCATGATCAGCTGTACCGCGTCGTGGACCGGACCGACAGCATGACCTTCTTCGAATTCGAGACGCTTTTGCCCGCATTGGAAAGCGACGGATTCGTGGCGTCCTTCTCGCGCCCGTTCGGGGACTGCTATGCCTTAACCGAGGCCGGGCAGGAGCAGGTGCAGCTGTTTGCCGACACGCTGCCCGCCACGCAGCGGGAGAAGCTCGCCGCCGTCCTTGCCGAAAACGCCGCCGGCTTTCGCCGCGAAACGCAGACGACCGCGCGTATCTCCGGCAACGAGCGGGACGGTTACCGGCTGGAGCTTTTGGTGCTCGACGGGAAGGAAACGGTATTTTGTATTCAGCTCGCCGTCGCTTCGGAGGAGGCCGCGCTTGTGATGCGCAGCCGCTGGGAAGCGGAAAGCGGTCCGCTGTATGATCACATTTGGAAGACTTTGTACGAGGGAACAAAGGACGGGACGAACTGATCAGAGGGGGGTATAATGGATTTAGGGACACTGAACGAGCAGCAGCGGCAGGCCGTCGTCACGACGGAGGGGCCGCTTCTTGTACTGGCGGGCGCGGGCAGCGGCAAGACACGCGTGCTGACGCACCGCATTGCGTATCTGATCGAGGAGCTTGGCATTGCGCCGTACCGCATCCTTGCGCTGACGTTTACGAACAAGGCCGCCAAGGAAATGCGCGAGCGCATCACGGCGCTTGTATCGACCGGCGCGGACTCGATCTGGATGTTCACCTTCCACAGCTTTTGTGTGCGCGTGCTGCAGGCCGAGATCGAACGGCTCGGCTATAAAAAGGCGTTCATTATCTATGACGAAGCCGATCAGCAGTCCCTGATCGGGCATGTTATCAAGGATCTGAACCTGAACGATCAGATGTTCAGCAAGCGGATGCTTTCGAGCATCTTTTCCGACGCGAAAAACCATTCCCTGCATCCGGAAGCATTTTTGGCCGAGACCGCGCAGCCGCGGCAGGTCATCGACGCGTTCAAGCTGTATCAAAAACGTCTGAAGGACGCCAACGCGCTCGACTTCGACGATCTGCTTTTGAAGACGATCGAGCTGTTCGAGCAGTTCCCGGACGTGCTGCAAAAATACCGCAGCCGCTTCCAGTATATCCTTGTGGACGAGTATCAGGACACAAACCTGGCGCAGTACCATATCGTGAATATGCTCGCCAAGGAGCACCGCAACCTTTGCGTGGTCGGCGACGACGACCAGAGCATCTATGCGTGGCGCGGCGCGGACATCCGCAACATTCTGGAATTTGAAAAGGACTTCCCCGGCTGCACGGTGATCCGTCTGGAGCAGAACTACCGTTCGACCGAAAAAATACTGAACGCCGCGAACGCGGTCATTGCGAACAACAAATCCCGCAAGCCCAAAAAGCTGTGGACCGCGCAGAAGGGCGGCGACGATATCGACGTGCACGAGGCCGAGGACGAGCGTGATGAGGCAAGCTATATCTGCTCGCGCATTGCGAACGCCGTGCGGCTCGGCGCGCGCTATGACCGCTACGCGATCCTCTACCGCACGCATGCGCAGAGCCGCGTGCTCGAAATGTCGTTAAAGAGCTTCGGCATCCCGTATAAGGTTTACGGCGGCATTTCGTTCTTCTCCCGCGCCGAGGTCAAGGATATTCTGGCGTATCTGCGTCTGATCCTAAACTCTGCGGACGATGAAGCGTTCCTTCGCGTGATCAACCTGCCGCCGCGCGGCATCGGCGCGACCTCGATTCTGGCGCTGATCTCCCATGCGCGCGAAGCCGGCGTGCCGCTGATGGCCGCCGCAATGGACCCCGGCGATCTGCCCGCAAGGATTGCGACGAAGTTCTTCCCGTTCCTGGATATGTTCATGGAGCTGTACCAGAAGTACATGACCGAACCGCTGTCCGTGTTCACAAAATCTTTGCTGAATACCATCGGCTACGACGCGTATCTACGCGCCGACAAAAAGGAAAACTATGAAACGAGAGCTGAGACGGTGCAGGAGCTTTT